>JBGPCQ010000055.1:0-16715 GCA_041481895.1 Geobacteraceae bacterium
CGACGACTACGGGGGGAGCGTCGAGAACCGGAGCCGCTTCCTCCTGGAAGTCTACAGTTCTGTCAGGCAGGCGGTGGGGAGGGACTTTCCCGTGCTGGTAAAGCTCAACGGGTCCGACAACCTGGAAGGGGGGCTCGATTGTGACGACGCCCTGATTGTCGCCCGGATGCTCGATGAAGAAGGGGTGGACGGCATCGAAGTAAGCGGCGGAACCCCCGCCTCGGGAGACCTGACTCCGGTCCGCCAGGGGATCGATCGGCGCGAGATGGAAGCGTACAACCTGCCGCTGGCGGCCCGGATCAAGAACGTGGTGAGCTGCCCGGTAATGGTGGTCGGCGGGTTCAGGACCTTCGAGGTTATCGAGGGGGTTATCCGTCGGGATGAAGCCGATTTTGTCTCACTGGCCCGCCCCTTCATTCGCGAGCCCCATCTCCCCCGGCGCTGGGAGGACGGCGACGAGGTCCATGCCCGGTGCATCTCCTGCAACGGCTGCTTCAAGCCGGGGCTGAAGGAAGGGGGCATCTACTGCGTGGTGGACAAGATCGAGAGGGAGAGCCGGGACGCTTCTCTCTGACCGGCAGCTGACAGCCCCTCAAAGACGCTTGCCCCCGCAGCCGCAGCCTCGTCCGCTGCGGTCGAGCCCTTAGCTGCGGACCTTGACCGCTTTCCGCCCTGATAACATGCCGTGCCGCTGCCAGCCTCTGTCGCGCACGAGACTTGGGGCGAGTGTCCGCTCGCCGCACGGGCTTTTCCCTCCGCTCCCGAGACTACGGCAGCTGTCTCTTCTTCCCAAACTTTCAGGCACAAAAAAGCCCTCCGTAGTGGAGGGCTTTCTATTAATAACGGCACAGGAAAAAGCTCCAGATGCAAGGCGCGCAAGGCCTGAGGAGTGAGGCGTACACCAGGTACGCCGCAACGACGAAGGGCTTGCGCAACGCCGCAGATGGACTTTTGCCGAAGCCGTTTAGCTGTGTTCCCGCGTGGCGTGGAACTCCAGCTCCTTCCAGTTTTCCATGGTATTATCCAGCCGCCACTGGCTCCCCGCCAGGTAGGCCAGGTTACCTTCCCCGTCCCGGTAGAGATTCATGACCTCCCGCTTTTCGAACTCCTCCAGCTTCTTTTTCTCGCCGGTCACCCAGCGGGCCGTGACGTAGCTGACCGGTTCGTAAGTCGCCTTGACCTTGTACTCGTGCTCCAGCCGGTGCATGACCACGTCGAACTGGAGGAGCCCCACCGCCCCGACAATCCAGTCGCTCCCCATCAGCGGCCGGAACACCTGGGTGGTCCCCTCCTCTGCCAACTGGACAAGCCCTTTTTCCAATGCCTTGGATTTCATCGGGTCGAGCAGCCGCACCTTGCGGAAGTGTTCCGGGGCGAAGTTGGGAATGCCGGTGTATTTCAGCTCTTCACCCTGGGTGAAGGTATCGCCGATCTTGATGGTGCCGTGGTTGTGGATGCCGATGATGTCGCCGGGCCAGGCCTCGTCCACGTTGGTCCGGTCCTGGGCCATGAAGATGGTGGCGTTGGCAATCTGCACCTCGCGGCCGAGGCGGAGGTGCCTGACCTTCATGCCGCGGGTGAACTTGCCGGAGCAGATGCGGAAGAAGGCGATCCGGTCACGGTGGGCCGGGTCCATGTTCGCCTGGATCTTGAAAGCGAAACCGGTGAACTGCTCCTCGTAGGGGGAGACAATGCGGGTTTCGGTTTCGCGCGGCAGGGGGGACGGGGCATGGGCGATAAAGGTGTCGAGGAGCTGCTGAACCCCGAACGTGTTGATGGCGCTGCCGAAGAAGACCGGTGTCTGGAGTCCTGCCAGGTAGGCCTCCTGCCCGAACGGGTGGGCCGCCCCCTCCAGGAGTTCCACGTCGTTTCTCAACTCGTCGACCTGGCTTCCGAGGAGTTCTTCGAGGCGCGGGTCGTCGAGCCCCTGGACTGTTACCACCTGGCCTACCCCCCGGTCGGCTTCCGGGTCGAAAAAGGTCACTTCCCTGGTATAGAGGTGATAGGTGCCGCGGAACCTTTTACCCATGCCGATCGGCCAGGTCATCGGGGCGCACTGGATCTTCAGGTTGTTCTCGATATCGTCCAGGAGGTCCAAAGGCTCGCGCCCTTCACGGTCGAGCTTGTTGATGAAGGTCATGATCGGCGTGTGACGGAGGCGGCAGACCTCGAGGAGCTTTCTGGTCTGGCTCTCCACCCCCTTGACCGAGTCGATCACCATCAGCACCGAGTCAACAGCGGTGAGGACCCGGTAGGTGTCCTCGGAAAAGTCGTTATGGCCGGGTGTGTCGAGCAGATTGATCTCGTAGCCGTCGTAGTTGAACTTCATGACCGACGAGGTGACCGAGATGCCGCGCTGCTTTTCCATCTCCATCCAGTCCGAGGTGGCATGGCGGGCGCTCTTCCTCGCCCTCACCTCACCCGCCTGCTGGATAGCCCCGCCGAACAGGAGGAGTTTCTCGGTGATGGTGGTCTTCCCGGCGTCCGGATGGCTGATGATGGCGAAGGTGCGGCGGATGTCGATCTCTTTTTGGTTATGCTTCTTCACGGTAAAACTCCATTAATAATTGACACGGAGACACAAGAAAGGCGAAGATTGGGTATCTTCGCCTCCCGAAGTACTGCTGTATCTTTACATTTTTGCTCTTAAAAGGGCAACAGAAAAAGCATCACCGCCGCCAGAACAACCTGTCCAGGGACCAATTGCCGCCGCCGGCGAAAACGAGGGCCAGCGCCATGCCGAGCAGGGCGATGTCATACTCGATCCCCTGCCCGCGGCCCGGGAGACAGCTCAGATTCAGGAAAAATCCGTTCACCAGGTGGACCTTGTAGATCGCCACGACCATGACCGAGGCGATGCCGAGGGCGGAGAGGCGGGTCAGGCAGCCGATAAGAACGCCGAGGCCGCCGCCGAATTCGGCAATCATCGCCAGGATGGTCAGAATGGGAGGGATCCCCATCTTCTCTTCAAAGGCCTTCATTGTGGCGCTCACCCCTTGCCCGCCAAACAGCCCGAACAGCTTCTGGCTGCCGTGCGCCATAAAGATCAACCCCAGCGGCACCCTCAAAAGGAGCAGGGAAAGCGATTCAGCCAGAGAACCGAGGCCCGGTTTGGCCATATGTACCCCCAGTCAGCGTTTCATGGTATACTGCTTGATGGAAATTATAGCAGTGAATCTCCGCCAATGCCATAACAGAATTTTCCGGGAGGACAAACCGCTTCACTTGCTTCTGTTGAAGTGATAAATTGTATAAATAACTATTGATCCGTGCAGAAGCAGACCTCCGAGGTTTCAAAAACCTCGGAGGTCTGACGGAATACGGAAACATTGCCGATGCACGATGGTATCACCGCCAAGGAAAGCCATGCTGATCGATACCCACTGCCATCTGGACGACCCGACCCTCCTCTCCCGGCTGCCGGCCGTGCTTGCCACGGCACGCGCGGCCGGGGTGGAGAGATATATCGTTCCCGGCGTCGCACCGGAAGGATGGGGGGTTATCGCCAGTCTGGCGGACGCTCATGACGGGGTTTATCCGGCCTGCGGCCTCCACCCCATGCGCGCAGACCGGTTCGATGAAACGCTCCTGGAGCGGCTCCGCCCATTTGCCCGCAGGGGAGTTGCCATCGGCGAGATCGGCCTGGACTATCTGATAACCGATGTCCCCCGGGAGAGGCAGCAGGCGGCTTTTCGCGCCCAACTCCGGCTGGCGGTGGAAATGGGCCTCCCGGTCCTGATCCACTGCCGCCGTGCCTTCCGGGACCTGCTCGACATCCTCGGGGAAGAGCCTGCCGGGCGGACGGTTGGTGTCATGCACGCCTTTTCCGGCAGCCCGGAGATCGCACGGGAGTGCATCAATCTGGGTTTTCTTATCTCCATAGCCGGTACGTTAACCTATAGCAACGCTGTCCGCCCTCTGGAAATTGTACGGCAGATCCCCCTTGAATTTCTGGTCCTGGAGACCGATGCTCCGGACATGACCCCGGAGCCTCTTCGGGGCAGTCCCAATGAACCGGCGTTCCTCGTGGCAACCGCCAGGAAAGTGGCGGAGATCAAGGGGGTTTCGGAAGCGGAAGTCGCGCGAATCACCTCGGTAAATGCCACTCGACTGTTCCGGATTTAACCCGGCAGGATTCACAAGTTGGCAGGAAAGCACGCCCTGTGAAAAGGCAAAGCAGACCTCCGAGGTTTTTAAAACCTCGGAGGTTTGCAAGAAGGAGTACTCCGCCATGTCCCATCTCCATCGCTTCTCCCGCACCGAACTCCTCATAGGCACGGAAGGCCTGGCAAAGCTGAAGGAATCGAGCGTGGCGGTCTTCGGCCTGGGGGGGGTAGGCGGCTTTGCTGCCGAGGCTCTCTGCCGCGCCGGGGTTGGCCGGCTGATCATCGTCGATTTCGACGATATCTGTCTGACAAACGTCAACCGGCAGATTCATGCCATGGACGGCACCGTGGGCAGGGCCAAGACCCAGGTAATGGCCGACCGGATGCGGCTTATCAGCCCGGACGCCGACATCATCCCCTACAAGGACTTTTACTCCGCGGAAAACAGCGATTTTTTCTTCTCCCAGAAGAGTGACTATGTAGTGGACGCCATCGATCATATCACGAGCAAACTCCACCTGATCAAAAGCTGCCGGGAGCGGGAGGTCCCCATCATCTCCAGCATGGGGGCCGCCGCCAAACTGGATCCGACCGCCATCCAGGTCGCCGACATTGCGAAAACTCACACATGCCGCATGGCCCGCTCAGTGCGGAAGCTCCTGAAAAAGCAGGGGATAGCGCGTGGCGTCAAAGTGGTTTTCTCCACCGAGGAATCCCGGGAGCAGAAAATCACAGACGGAGGGTGCGGGGTAAGCTGCATCTGCCCCAACCGGAACGATCAGATCTTCTCCTGCGAACATCGGCGCATTATCCTGGGAAGCATTTCGTACATACCTGCCATTTTCGGGCTCACCATGGCAGGGGTGGTGGTGAACGACCTGTTGGCAGAGGAAAAGTTTTCCGTGAACAGTTGAACAAATGAAATTTGCCGTTATACTTTTTCCAAAACTTAAATTCAATGGTGGAAGGAGGAAGGTATGGGTAAAGAGTACAATATTCAGGAAGCGCTGAAAATGGCGATCCAGGCGGAAAAGGACAGCATGGACTTTTACCGCAGGGCCGGTGCCGTTACGAAGAACGAGAGAGCGAAGAAGGTCTTCGACCTCCTGGCCAACGAAGAAGTGGGGCACCTGAAATCTTTTTTCGACCACTACAAGGGAAGCGACTTCGGCGACCTGAAGAGCTTCATGGAATCTCCGCCCAATAAAAAGAATGCGACCTACCAGGCCCTGGAAAAAGCCATTAACGAGGAGGTCCACGAGCAGGCGGCCCTGGAGATCGCCCTGAAGGAAGAGAAATCCTGTATCGAGCAGTATACGCTTATTGCCAAAGATATTATCGATCCTCTCGTCAGAGGCGTTTTCCTGAAGGTGGTCAAGGAAACCGAGAACCACTATGCCCTCATCGAAGACGAGTACATGCACGTCATGAAGATGGTCGACAAGTCGGACCAGGACATCTACGTGAGGGAATAATGACCGGGAAAACTATTGTGTCGATCGCTCTGCTTATTAACATCGCGGTTGCGTCGTCACCGGCAACGGCCCAGGAAGACCTGCGCGGGGTGAAATACAGTCTCCCGGAACTCAAGGTCATCGATGAGAAGTGCCTGACCTGCCACAACCGGAAACGGATTGATGACGCCGTACAGGAGCGGAAGGACATGGAAAAGGTTTTATCGTTAATGGAGAAAAAGGGGGTCGCCCTGACGGACAGCGACCGCAGCGTCATAGGCCACTTCTGGCAACAGAAGCTGTTCAAGGAGAAGAAGGGGGCATCCAAGGCGCCCTGATGACATGCAGGAGTATCTTGAAAAAAGGCCCGGCATTCGCCGGGCCTTTTCTATTACGTAAATCGATACTCCCAGATGGCTACCTGGTGTCCATCCGGAAACTCCGGATGAGAAACCAGCAGTTTTCAATTTGGAAAGGAGGAATTTTTTGTTCTGGCAAGGAAATCAAGGGATTGCGCGGAGGCGTACATCGTACGCCGCACAAGTAAGCCCGCAGATTGACACCGCCAGGACGAAAAAGTACCCTTTCCGGATGAAAACTACCTGGTTGCATCGACCAGGAGTCCATCCTTCGTCGCAATCGCACGGCAACCGGAATACCCCTCCCGTTTCAGGCGGAAGAGGAGAAACGGTGCCGCCAAAGCAGCGCAGCCGGGGAAAAAGAGGGCCAGTTTCCCGTCACTACCCACTGCACTGTTGAGTCCGGCCAGATAGAGGGGGATAGCCTCGGGCGGCACCTGGGTATAACCGGGCGGCGCCTGACCTGAAGCGCTTCCGGCCCGTGGAGCGCGCCGGACGGCCGGACAAAGGGAATTGACGATAACGAGCAAGGTGGTGGAAAGTCTTCTCCGCATGGTGATCACGCTCCATGAAGGGCGCTTATATGCAGCTCCGGCAGCTGTTTCCCCTTTACATCCAGGAGTGACTGCGGTTTAATTCCCCTATGGAATTCCCGCACCTGCGCTACATACCGACCCTCGATCAAACCGTAGTCCAGGAACGACTGGAGAAGCTCCTGGTCCCGGGGCCGCTCAATGACAATGATCTGAATGGCCGCATTGTCCGTCTCGAGGAGAGGTTCAGCCTCTATGCCGCACTATCTCCCCACGGCCTTTGGGCGCCGGGTCTCGTCGTAACTCCCGAGATGAGGCGAGCCTCAGAGCTCTATCTCCCCCAGGAAGAGATCGGATGCGCATGCCGCCGGCTCCTGGTCCTTTCCCTGAAGACCAGCCCCTTTCTTCCTGCTGCTAGGCTTCATCCCCTCCCCAGCTGGCTCGATCTCCTCCACCGCCTGCAGCCACTGGTTCGGGAGGCGAACCCCGCCCGATTGCTCCGCCGGCTCATGGGCGACTACGAGTTCCGTTGCCGTTTCCTCTTCTCGCTCTTCCTGCCCCGGCATTACGGCGGCGGTTTCGACCGTTACCCGAAACAGGCAGCATTCCTGAGGAACCGGTTGACGGAAGCAAAACCTCCCGGGGTGATCCGCTGCCTGGATGCGGCGTGCGGCAGCGGCGAGGGGACCTACGATCTCGCCCTGCTCCTCCGCAAATGCGGATGCATACCGGAAAAGATTACGGTGCATGGCGCCACGATAGAGCCATTGGAACTCTTTGCCGCGGCACATGGCTGGTTCCCCCACGACCCGGCACGGCAGGCGGCTTTCCGTCGGCGCATCGGCCGGTTGTTTGCCGATGCCCCTGCCGACCATATCGCTTTTTTCCAGGAAGACCTCACCGGAAATAGAAACTGCGAAGGGAAAGGGTACGACGTCATCCTCTGTAACGGGCTTTTGGGCGGTCCCCTCCTTAATGGTCGGGAGGAGTTGGAGCGGGTGGTCGGGGGTCTCTGTGCACGGCTCAAGCCGGGCGGGATTCTGCTGGCCGCCGACCGTTTTCACCAGGGATGGAAAAGGGGGGTGCCTGACGATCTGCTCCGGGAAATGCTGGCCGGGTGCGGATTGAAGGTGCTTGCAGCGGGCGAGGGTGTGGCGGGGGTAAGACAGGGACTGGGGACTAGGGATTGGTGAAAACCGATTTAAACTAAACTGCCAACCACCAGCCCCCGGTCACTGCTTGTAACGGTTCTAACCAGTCACCAGTCCCTAATTACTGCCGTTAAAACCGGATGAGCAGCCCTCCCCAGGAAAGCCCGCCGCCGAAACCCATCACCAGAACGTGATGTCCCGCCTTGATGACGCCGTTGCGCAGATTCTCATCCAGGGCGAGTCCAACGGAAGCCGCCGCCGTATTGCCGTAGCGGTCGAGGTTGAGGAGAAACTTCTCCTTGGCGATGCCGGTCTTTTTCGAGATGAAGTCGATAATCCGGACATTGGCCTGATGGGGGATGATATAATCGAGATCCTCCGGCTTCACACCGGTCCCGGCAGTCGTTTCCTCGATGATCTGGGGAATCACGTCGGTGGCGAATATGAACACCTTTTTCCCTTCCATTTTGAAAGTGTTCTCCCTGAGGGCAATGGTCTCGGCGGTGATCGGTTTCCGCGAACCGGAGGAGGGGACCTGGATGAGTTCCCACCCCTTGCCGTCGCTTCTGATGACGCTCTTCAGTAGCCCTATTTTCTCGGTGGTTGCACCCAGCACGACGGCGCCGGCCCCGTCACCGAACAGCGGACAGGTGGTCTGGTCCTGGAAATCCAGGATCTTGGAATAGGTGTCGGCGCCGATGACCAGGATTTTCTTATATTTCCCCGACCTGATGAAGTTGTCGGCTGTCTCCACGGCGTAGACAAAACTGCTGCAGACGGCGTTCATGTCGAAGGCAAAGGCATTCACGGCGCCGATGTTTTTCTGCACCATGCAGGCGGTGGAGGGAAGGATCATATCGGCAGTGGAAGTACCGACAATTATGCAGTCGAGCTCCGCCGCATCGATACCCCCTCGCGCCAGGGCGGTTACTGCCGCCGCTGTCGAGAGGTCTGATGTCGACTCGAACTCGGTGGCAAAGCGTCTTTCACGGATGCCGGTGCGGGAAAAAATCCAGTTGTCGGCGTCTTCAACCAGGTAGTTGAAAAATTCGTTGGGAACCACCCTGTCGGGTACCGCTCCGCCACTCGCCAGAACCTGTGAATAAATCATTATTCGCTCCGTTTCTCCCGGAAACAAGGAAGGCCCTGCATAAGGGCCGGCAGACTAAAGATAATTGTAAATTTATCTCACAAATCCCCTGCTTTTGTCAAACCATATTACGATTATCTTTCGCCTCTTCTCTGAACAGGGCATCAACAACACCATACGCCCACAGGAAGAAAAAAACCACCGACAAAAGCTTGACTGCCGGGACCTTGTCCCTGAGACCCTCGATGACACTTACTGCAGCGTCCAGGCCTGAGAGCCGGGCAGTGATGAGCAGCGCCCCCATCCCTTTCATAACCAGGAAAAATGCCGCCAGCAGAAAGACGTTCACCAGCCCGATCATAATACCCCCCTTGACCCTGGCCCCTTTGTAAACCTGGCCCAGCCCCGGAAGGACAAAAGCGGAAAGAAGCGCCGCCTTGACATATATTTTCATCTGTATACCTTTCGGGACTTGATGTCGCCCCGTGTGAACCGGCTCTGCGGGACGCTTGACGTTTGATTGCACTGCAGTTTCCGCTGCCGGCGCTTCATGGTAAGCAGCCGCCGCGCAGATTTTATCCCATTGTTCCAACCCTTGTCAATCTATTCGCCGGGCGGGAGTTTACCCTTGTTGACAGGGCAATTCAATGGGTATAGTATCAGCCCGTTGTCACAGCGGATGGAGACACCATTGAAAACAAAGACCCTTTTCGCCTGTCAAAAATGTGGTTACCAGTCGGCAAAATGGCTCGGGAAATGCCCCGACTGTAACTCATGGAACAGCCTCGTGGAGGAGATCCAGTTCAAAAGCTCTCCGCTTCCCGGCGATTCAGGCTCCAACGCCTCTCCCATATCATTCACGGAAATCACCGGGGAGACGGAAATGCGACTCCCCTGCGGCATTGCCGAATTCGACCGCGTCCTCGGCGGCGGACTCGTGGCAGGCTCCCTGGTGCTGATCGGCGGAAGCCCGGGCATCGGCAAATCGACTTTACTGCTGCAGGCCATGGACCTCCTGGGGAAAAGAGGAGGAAAAGTCCTCTATGTCTCCGGCGAAGAATCTCCCCAGCAGATCCGTCTGCGCGGTGCGCGGATGGGTGTGGACGCCAGATCGCTCTTCATTCTTGCCGAAACCTCCCTGGAAAAGATAGTTACCCATATCCACCGGCTGAAGCCGGAAGTCGTGGTGGTCGATTCAATCCAGACTGTATTCACGTCCGCCCTGGAGTCGGCGCCGGGAAGTGTCAGCCAGGTGCGGGAATCAGCCGGCAGGCTGATGATGCTTGCCAAGGGGAGCGGGGTTCCGATCCTGCTGGTCGGCCACGTCACCAAGGACGGCTCCATCGCCGGGCCGCGGGTTCTGGAGCATATGGTCGACACGGTCCTCTATTTCGAAGGGGACACGGGCCACCCGTTCAGAATCCTCAGGGCGGTAAAGAACCGCTTCGGCTCGACCAATGAGATAGGGGTCTTCGAAATGAAAGAGGGGGGACTGGTCGAGGTGAAGAACCCGTCCGAACTTTTTTTGGCGGAACGGCCGCTCGGGGTTTCAGGCTCGGTGGTGGTGGCGACCATCGAGGGGAGCCGGCCGCTCCTGGTTGAAATGCAGGCACTGGTAACCGGTTCCCCCTTGGGGATGCCGAGAAGGACCACCATCGGCGTCGATCATAACCGCCTCGCCCTTCTGGTTGCGGTCCTGGAAAAAAAAGTGGGACTGTCGCTGGCCGGGCAGGATATTTTTCTCAATGTCGCCGGAGGGGTAAAGCTGAACGAGCCGGCCGCCGACCTGGGGATGGTGGTTGCGGTCGCTTCGAGTCACCTCGATAAAGCGGTCGATCCGCACAGCCTTGTTCTAGGCGAGGTTGGACTGGCCGGTGAGGTGCGGGGAATCACCCAGCCCGAAATAAGAATCAAGGAAGCCGCCAAGTTCGGATTTCACCGCTGCATCGTTCCGGCCGGGAACCTCAAGCAAGTCAAAGTCAAGGGAATGGAACTGATTGGCGTAAGAACCGTGGAAGAGGCATTGGAACGGATAATCTGAACCGGTAAATTTTACTTTACTTAATTGATAAAATCTTTTTAAATGTTAAAAGGATATAACAGGTAACGGGGTGGGCTATGAACTCAGAAAAGCTGGAGTATTACAGAAGCGTTTTACAGGAAGAGATGCGGGCGCTCCTCGATGAGGCCGGTAAAACCGTATCGGAAATGACTACTGACTCCACCAACTTCCCCGATCCCAACGACAGGGCCAGCCAGGAATCCGACCGCAGCTTCGAACTTCGTATCCGGGACAGGGAGCGCAAACTCATCAACAAGATACGCGAGGCGCTCGAGCGAATCGACGATGGCACCTTCGGCACGTGCGAAATGTGCGGAGAAGATATCAGTGATGGCAGGCTCAAGGTGCGCCCGGTAACCACTCTCTGTATCGACTGTAAAATCGAAGAGGAAAGAAAAGAGAAGATCCCTTGATGTGACCTGTCTGAACTGGTGAAACTACAGGCCCCCGCTAATCCGGGGTAGTGCCTGCCGGACTTATTCATGACTGTTCGAGGCAGAAAGAATCGTATGTCCTCCCAATCCCTTCCCGATTCCCCCCCCAACACCGACCCTGAACAACGGGAAACCGCGCGGAACGCCCAACTGACCAGGCTGATCGAGGCGAATGACAAGAAGATCCAGGAACTTTCCTTCCTCTACCGGATGAGCAACACCATGCTCTCCACCATCCAGCTCAACAAGCTGGCCCATCTGATTCTCACCGCTCTCACCTCGGGGGATACCCCTTTCTTCGACCGTGCCATGCTCTTTCTCATAAATGAGCGCTCTGCAACTATGCAGGGGATGCTGGGAACGACCCGGCAAACATCGGCAGGATTGATCAATCCTGCCGCAGATATTGAGGATATCCTGGCCAGCCGGTGGGACATTTCGGAAGATGACCTGGTACGGCAGAGGGATTCCGAGTTCAGCTGCCAGGTGAGAGGGAGTAAACTGGAACTTAACAGGTCACGGAATGCCGCTTCCCGAGCGGTTCTGGGGAAAAAACTCGTGTTTGTGGCTGATACTGCACGGGAAAAAGGTATCGATCATGAATTCGTCGGGCGCTTCGGCATCAGCTCCTTTGCGATTGCACCTCTCATGGCCAAGGAAAAGGTTATCGGCGTGGTAGTGGTGGATAACGCCCTGTGCGGAAGGTCCATTTCCACGGACGATCTCCGCTTTCTTCAGCTCTTTACCAACCAGGCGGGAATGGCCATAGAAAATTCAATTCTCTACAACCGCCTGGAAGATGCCAACCGAAGTCTGCGCGAAGCCAGGGAAAATCTTGTCCAGGGAGAAAGACTCTCCACGATCGGCGAGATGGCCGCCAGTATCGCCCACGAGATCAAAGGCCCCCTCGTTTCCATGGGAGGCTTTGCCCGGCGCCTGGAAAGAAACCTTCCTGCCAGGTCAATCGAACACGACCATGCGGCAACGATAGTTAAGGAAGTCCAGCGGCTGGAAAAAATGCTGACCGATATCCTGACCTTTTCCAGAAAAACCACAATCTGTTACTCCTTCTGCAATATCACCGACATTATCGAGGAAAGCCTGGTCATAGTAGCCCCTGCCTTTGATGAAAACAGTGTCACGGTTGTAAAGAACTACTCCCGCTCGGTCATTTCATTGCTCGGCGACTCCCAGCAGATAAAGCAGGTGTTTCTCAATCTTTTGATGAACGCCCAGGAAGCAATGAAAAACGGGGGAGAGTTGCGTATTACCATCTCCACAGCCAGATTGAACGGAAGCAATGCCGTCTCGATCAAGATCGCCGATACCGGTGGCGGGATCCCCCTTGAGGCGCTGAACAGCATTTTTAATTCTTTCTTCACAACCAAAGAGGCCGGGACAGGTCTCGGTCTGCCCATTGCCAACCGGATTGTCACCAATCATGGCGGGAAAATTCAGGTCCATAACAAGGTGGGTAGCGGTGTGGAATTCAACGTCATATTACCCTTGAACCCTTGAAATTTCTCCTTTGCAATTGCCCTGGTTTACGGTATATATATTCTCCGGGCAAGCGACTCCATATGTAGCGCTTCACACCTCAAGGGGATGTAGCTCAGCTGGGAGAGCGATGCGTTCGCAACGCATAGGTCGACGGTTCGATCCCGTTCATCTCCACCAATAAAAACAAGGGGTTAGGCGATACCGCCTGGCCCCTTGGTGCTTATATTCGAATTACGACAACCATTAGACTATTTTCATGCAATCGAGCAGTCAGTTGGCAACCCCGCTATTGTCTTTAATAATTATCTGCTTGACAAAAAATTATTGGAGTACGATATTAATTCAGGTTTATTGAGTAAATACAATCATAAATGTGCTGCCTGATTAGCTGCAGCCAATTGAAATGCTAACAAAAGAGAGGCGGAGAGATGTCGTATGTGAAATTTTTAATATTACTGCCATGGTTCGCCCTGATTTACCAGATGTACAGCTATGCTGTCTCGCGGCAGGGGGAAGAAAAGCAGAGGACATGCAGGGGGATGGGTATCGCGCTGTTTACCCTTGGCATTGTGAGCCTGGTCTCGCGGGATTTTTACTTTGTATGTTCCGGATTTATTTTAATGATGATCGGATTTCGTTTGATTGCACATGGACTCGACCGCCTGGATAAAAAAATCTTCATAGACAGGTACAGCGAGACTCCCCTCGATTAGCCGCACGATATTTTCCCCCGTATACCACCTTCCTGGACGGGATGAGCCGTCTCCAGCGTTTGGGATAGGAAGAAATCCCGACTTTCATCCCTCTTTCCTGACAAATAATGACTGCAGACAGTGCCATGCACAAATGAGCAACTCCTCCGGATATTAGCGCGAATTCCCGTTGGTGGGCGACTGCAGGAAAGCCCGTGGATACATGGTTCACGGGCTTTTCGTATGCTAGCTTGTCCGTACTGAACATCCCGACTTCAGATCATCTCCAGGAGTCTGTCGGACTTAGGGAATCGTAGCGAGAGAATAGCATGTCGAGGACAGATTTTCGGAAATTTGAGAGCGAATAGTGGGCCTATTTGTCGAAAATTTACGGGAATATGGACCGACGTGCTGTTCTCGTAGTCAGTAGATTCATTCCTAAGTCCGACAGGCTCCTAGCCTGCGTGAAAATCGGTACCCTCGGCAACCTTCCGACACTATGGTATGATGTATGAGTGAAGAGTCACTACATGCTCCACAAAGGACCCTTTCTTGCTGAGTGAATTCGACATACTGAATATTTCCGGCCTTTCTGAAGCCGAAGCAGACAAAAGGTTCAGGGAAGAGGGTCCCAACGAGCTCCCCTCTTCCAGGCAGCGCGGCTTCTTCGCCATTGCCTATGAAGTCGTACGCGAGCCGATGTTTCTCCTGCTCGTTACCTGCGGTGCAATTTATCTCTGCCTGGGCGATCTGCAAGAGGCGCTGATGCTCTTGGGCTTCGTTTTTGTCGTCATGGGAATCACCTTCTATCAGGAACGAAAAACGGAGCGGACTCTCGAGGCACTGCGCGACCTCTCCAGCCCTCGTGCGCTGGTCATCCGGGATGGCAGACAGCTGCGGATCGCCGGCCGGGAAGTGGTACGGGGGGATATTCTGGTACTGGCCGAGGGGGATCGTGTCCCTGCCGACGGGATGCTCCTTTCATCCCTGAACCTGAGCGCCGATGAATCCCTTTTGACCGGAGAGTCGGTGGCAGTGCGCAAAGCTGCTGGAGTGGAGGTCACGACGATGGGCCGCCCCGGGGGGGACGATCTCCCCTTTGTCTATTCCGGCACGCTTATCGTCCAAGGCCAGGGAATTGCCCGCGTGGCGGCCACCGGGCTCGCCACGGAAATTGGCAGGATCGGCAAGGCACTGCTCATCCTGGAGCCGGAAGACACCCCCTTGAAAAGGGAAATCTCCCGGCTGGTCCGGAAACTGGCAATTATCGGGGTGTCGCTCTGCGCCCTGGTCGTGATTATCTACGGGGTAACCAGGGGGAACTGGCTGGACGGTTTTCTGGCCGGGATCACCATGGCCATGTCCATACTGCCGGAGGAGTTCCCGGTCATTCTGACCATCTTTCTGGCTCTGGGGGCATGGCGTATCGCAAAAAACCAGGTCCTTACCCGCCGCGTTCCGGCCATTGAGGCATTGGGGGCAGCCACGGTACTCTGCGTGGACAAGACCGGCACCCTGACATTAAACCGCATGTCGGTCCGCACTATTTTTTCTCGCGGCGAGTTCTGTGATACAGGAAATCAAGGCAGGAAACTTCCCCCGGACATATTCCACGAACTTATGGAGTTCAGCATCCTGGCCAGCCAGCGGGACCCGTTCGATCCGATGGAGAAGGCCATCAAGGAATTCGGCAGCCAATATCTGGCCAGTACGGAACATCTCCATAACGACTGGTCGCTGGTGCGCGAATATCCCCTCTCCCGGAGCCTTCTGGCCATGTCCCACGTCTGGAAATCACGAACGGGTGCCGACTATGTGATCGCCGCCAAGGGGGCTCCCGAAGTCATTGCCGACCTCTGCCATTTTGACGCGGCCCGACTGCATGAACTCGACCTGACCGCCACCAGGATGGCGGATGAAGGGCTGCGGGTCATCGGGGTGGCACGGGCCTGTTTTAGTGAAAGAGCGCTCCCCGCGGGGCAGCATGACTTTGACTTCGAATTCCTGGGATTGATCGGGCTTGCCGATCCTGTTCGCCCGAGCGTCCCTGCAGCACTCAAGGAGTGCTACGACGCCGGTATCCGGGTGGTGATGATCACCGGCGACTATCCGGGAACCGCCCTGAGCATCGCCCGGCAGATCGGCCTCACACCCCTGGATAACGTCATAACCGGCCCGGAGCTGGACCGGATGGACGATACGGAACTGCAGAGGCGGGTCACGGGGGTAAATATTTTTGCCCGCGTGGTCCCTGAGCAGAAGTTGCGCCTGGTCGACGCATTTAAAACCAACGGCGAGATCGTGGCCATGACCGGCGACGGGGTAAATGATGCGCCTGCCCTGAAATCGGCCCACATCGGCATCGCCATGGGGGGTCGCGGCACCGACGTAGCCCGCGAAGCCGCCGACCTGGTGCTCCTGGATGATGATTTCTCGTCCATTGTGCAGACGGTAAAACTCGGTCGCAGGATTTTCGACAATATCAAGAAGGCCATGGCCTACACCATCGCCGTCCATGTGCCGATTGCCGGCATGTCGCTCCTCCCGGTCCTGTTCCAATGGCCGCTGGTTCTGCTCCCCGTGCATATTGTCTTCCTGGAATTGATTATCGACCCGGCCTGCTCCATCGTCTTCGAGGCGGAACAGGAAGAAGACGACGTCATGCGACGCCCCCCCCGTGACCCCCGGGAGGCGTTGTTCAGCCGGCGAACCCTGGTCATCAGCCTGCTCCAGGGGGTGAGCGTCTTAAGCATTGTCCTGGCCGTATACGGCATCGCCATGTATCGGGGACAGGGCGAACTGGACGCCCGCGCTCTGACCTTTACCACCCTCATTATCGCCAACCTCGGCCTGATCTTCGCCAACCGTTCATGGACCAGGCTCATTTTTTCCACTCTGCGCACGCCGAACAGGGCGTTGTGGTGGGTGACCGGCGGAGCCCTCGGCTTTCTCGGCCTGGCACTCTCTACCCCTTTCCTGCGCAGACTGTTCCATATTACCGAGCTCCATCCCATCGATCTGGCCATTTGTCTGGTGGCCGGCATCTTCAGCATCCTCTGGTTCGAGGGATTCAAGATAATCGCCGGCCGGCGCAGAGCGCACGTGCGTTCTTGACCAAATCCGGTCATTGTTTTGGAGAAAGTTTATGGTGAAGGGATGAGATGAGCCGCAGACGCTTATGCGCCCAACCTTCAGATTTGCTTCTATTTTTCGTCTTGACAGAAAATCTGATGCATGCTAAATAATTTATTCTTATTCCCCAGTAGCTCAGTCGGTAGAGCGGGTGACTGTTAATCACCATGTCCGTGGTTCGAGTCCGCGCTGGGGAGCCATA
>JBGPCQ010000056.1:0-16644 GCA_041481895.1 Geobacteraceae bacterium
CAGACGTCATAGCCGTCCATTCCCGGGAGCGTCAGGTCGAGGAGAAAGAGGTCCGGCGGCTGGGCACCCCCCCTGTTGAGGGCTTCCAGACCGCTGGTTGCCGTTGCTACCTCGTAGCCTTCTTCCTTCAGGCAGTGGGAGAGCATCTGGAGAAAGCCGGCATCGTCACTGGCGATCATGACCCTGGGGGTGGCGTTCTCCCCGGGCAGCGGCCCTTCCTTCGGCAGTATAAAGGTGAAGGTGCTCCCCTCGCCGGGGTTGCTGTCAACCCATATCCTCCCATCGTGGAGTTCCACGAAACGTCTTACCAGGGCGAGCCCCAAGCCGAGGCTGCCATTTTCGAGAGGGACGGAACCTGCCGCTTCGAACCCAATGAAAATACGTTCGATGTCGTCTTTCCGTATCCCCATCCCCTGGTCTTCCACGGTAAATTCGACGAATTCCCTTTCGCCGTCCCCGTCGGCCGCATGCTTCACCTGTCGGGCCGAAACCAGTATCCGGGAGCCTTGTGAGGAGAATTTCAGGGCATTGGTCAGGAGTTCCTCGATGATAAATGAGAACTTGTGCTCGTCGACCGTTATGGTCCCCAGGTCCTCATTGAAGCGGGTGGTGATGGTGATGCCGTGCTTTTCAGCCAGGCCGGCCAGCTTTCCCAGGGTTTTTTTCAGTACCTCGGTTACCGGAAAACATTCCGGCATAAAGCGGGTCATGCCGATATCGACTGTGCAGAGCCCGAGTATTTTGTCAACCATGGCGCGGAGCCTGCTGCTGCTCTCCAAAATGGCATCGAGCCCGGACTGCTGCTCATTTGTCAGCTCTCCCATCCCCCTTTCCAGCATGAGGGCGGCGAGGTCAATAATGTTGTTGAGCGGCGTCCGGAGATCTTTCGACATATGGGCGAGGAACTCCTCTTTCACCTGGTTTGCCAGGAGAAGGCGCTCGTTGGCCCTCTCCAGTTCTTCGGACCTTTCCTTCACGCGGCGTTCGAGGATTTCCGTCTCCTGCCGGTTTATTTTCTCACGTCTCTTGGTCATATCCGTACTTCAGGCCAGCGGCCATCTGCTCGTATGGGGGTCGAAGTCCGTACCGGCCGGCATCACCCCTCTCCCCCGGAGAACAGCCCTGACCGGAGCGCCATCTCCTCCCTTGATCTTCAAGGGGAGGCAGATCAGTTCGTAGTGCCCTTCCTCGATCCCCTCCAGGTTCAGCCCCTCCAGGATGACCATTCCGTTGCCGAGGAGCAGCCGGTGGACGTCCCCGTCCCCATTGAACTTTTCGACGGAGAGGTAATCGATCCCTACCAGCCGCACCTCTGTCTTCAGCAGGAACTCCGCACCATGTTTCGTCAGATGGGCGTACTCCTCGTGAAAACCCTCCCTGTCCCACAGGCGGGAATTATCGGTCCTGATGATGAGGCGTTCCACCCCGGTGAGGGGGAGATGGGCAAGAGCCTCCCCGTCTATCTCCGTAATGCCGCGGAGGTCTGCCACGAGGGCGTTCCCAATAAGGAGGGTGAGGGGGATCTGGTCCACGGAAACACCATGGTCATTGTAGTGGAGGGAGACATCAATGTGGGTGCCGCAATGGCTCGACATGGTAATGCGCGAGACGTTGGCGGGATCGCCGCGCGCGATCCTCGTCACCGTCTCGATCTTTGCCGGGGGATCGCCGGGAAAGGTCGGGAGGGAAGAGGAGATGGGGACGGTGATGTCGTAAATTTTCATGGCCGCCTCGATCCAGGTAGAGATATCCGACTTTTTAGAAATTATACACGATCGGGGAGAATTTGCGAGGTTTGCCACGAGCAAGCTTGTCCTTGACTTGGCGCTGCTTTTTCCAGTACCCTTGCATCCAAGGGAGAATGGGCGGGCTTTTTGCCGTGTATCTTCCAGGGGGAAGCGTGGGTCTTATCCGGGACAGGACATACAGGAAAATAAAAAGCGCGGTGGGCCGTGCAATCGCCGACTACGGACTGATAGAGGAAGGGGACAGGATTGCGGTGGCGGTCTCGGGGGGGAAAGACTCGTACACGCTGCTCCACATCCTGGAGGAACTCCGGCGGCGGGCGCCGGTCCGCTACGAACTCATGGCGCTCAATATCGACTCCGGCTATCCCGGCTTCCGGAGCGACATCATTGCGGAGCACCTGCGGGGGCACGGTTTCATCCATCACATGGAGCAGACTGACCACTACGGGATCATCAAGGAGAAAAGACGGCCCGGCTCGTCCTACTGCTCTATCTGCGCCCGGTTGAAAAGGGGGGTGCTCTACACCCTGGCCCGGCAATTCAATTGCAACAAGCTGGCCCTCGGTCACCATCTGGACGACTTCATCGAGACCCTGCTCTTGAACCAGTTCTTCGTCGGCTCGCTCAAGGCCATGGCGCCGGGTATGCTGGCTGACAACGGGGAGACCACGGTGATAAGGCCCCTTGTTTATGTCGAGGAGCGGGACATTGTCCAGTTTTCCCGCACGAACCGCTTTCCGGTGGTTTGCTGCTGCTGCCCGGTCTGCGGCAAGGCGGACCAGCAGCGCAAGAGGATGAAAGAGCTCCTTGCAGGGCTGGAGCGGGAGATACCGTTCGTCAAGCGGAGCCTTTTGCGAGCCCTGGCCAATGTGCACCCGCGCCACCTCCTCGACCGCGGCCTGAAAAAGTGACGCGTGCCGGTTCGGGGCAGGGCTTTTTTATTTTGACTGCCTCTTCCCGGATCACACGTTTCCGTTCCCGGTTCCGGAATGTATCGAGAAAAGAGAGATACCCGCAGTAAACAACTAGACCCACGCTGAACATGACTATAGGTTCCATAACGATCCTCCCCTTGTGTTGATGGCGAAAGAATATCGCATGGTTGTGACATAATAAGTCGCAAATCTGGTGAAGCTTTATATTTAGTCACAGATAAAATCGGATAACTGCGGATGATAAAAGCTTTAACATTCGAGGTGTTGAATTTATCCGTTTTTATCCGCCCTGATCTGTGGCAAAAACAGGTTTAAAGGTTTTTTATTTTTTTTTACGAGAGAACACACAAGGATTCGCTATGTCCAATCGATTCATGCAGCCCCTCCGTATCGCCGTCGCCTGGAGTTTCCTCCTTTTCCAGCTTTACCTTGGGGTGACCTTCTACCGTTTCGTCCTCTACCTCCGTTCCGGCGGCGCAACCCCCTATGTCCCGCGTCCAGACGGTATCGAGGGGTTCCTCCCTATATCGGCCCTCGTTAGCCTCAAGGACTGGTTCCTGAACGGCACCATCAACCCGGTCCATCCGGCGGGGCTCGTCATCTTTCTCACTGTTGTCGCGGTATCGCTCCTGCTCAAGCGCTCCTTCTGCTCCTGGATCTGCCCGGTCGGGACGGTTTCCGAGCTTCTCTGGAAGTGCGGGTTCAATCTCTTCCGGCGTAATTTTCGCGCACCCGCCTGGCTCGACATGAGCCTCAGGGGGATAAAATATCTCCTCCTTCTGTTCTTTCTCTTTTCCATTCTCATCGGCATGGGTCCGGCACGGATAACGGCCTTCATCTATTCCGGCTATAACAAGACTGCCGACGTGCGGCTCCTCGACTTCTTCCTCCACCTGTCAGGGGCAGGGCTACTGGTTATCGGCTTGCTGGCGGCGATCTCCCTCCCGATGCGCAACCCTTTCTGCCGCTTCCTCTGTCCCTACGGAGCCCTGGTCGGACTCATTTCCATGCTCTCCCCGGTAAAGGTGACCCGGGACAAGAAGACCTGCGTGGCGTGCGGGGTCTGTACCCAGGTCTGCCCGTCGTACATCCCGGTAATGCAGAAGGAGCGGGTCATGTCGGAGGAGTGCATCGGCTGCTGGCGCTGCGTCAGCCACTGCCGGGCGGAAGGGACCCTGAAGATGAAACTGACCGGAAGAAAGGTGGCGGTGAACGGCTTCCTGTTCGCCCTGCTCGTGGTGGCATTATTCTGGGGGGGCAGCATTATCGGCAAGGCGACCGGACACTGGCACACGTCCATAGCGCTCGAAGAATACTCCCGGCTCGTCGGCAGGTGAGGCGGGCTCTCCTATAACGCCGCTAGTTTAAACCACTAGTGTCACATCCGGAGTTTCCGTATGGACACTAGTGGCCGGCCGGTACCTTTTGGGCGCTTTTCTGATGGACTCTTCTGAAATGAAAGGTAAACTGAAGGAAGTGATTAATTTACCCGCCTGGACTCTAAGCCACTATGAAAAAATATATCCTGATTATACTTCTGGCGTTGGCAACAGGAGGGTGCGCCACACTGACCGAGCCGGGGGGCGTCTTCCACCAATCCGCGCTGGAATTGAAGCTTTCCAGGGCAGTGACTCTTCTGGAGCAGGGGAAAACATCGGCTGCCGCCGAACTGCTGACCGACATCTGCGCCACGTCCGCGGTGCCGGGGGTCACCGATGAGGCGTTGTTCCGTTTGAGCCTGATCCGGCTCGGATCGGTCCGGGAGATGGGCGGCGAGGAGCAAGCGCAAAATGACCTGAAACTGATCACGAAGTATTATCCCTCCAGTGCCTGGGCTCCCCTGGCCTCCGGCCTGACCGAATTTCTCGCATCAATGGAAGAGACACGCCGGCAGGAGCGGAACATGAAGGAGTTGAACAGTTCCCTGTCACTGGAAAACCGTGATCTGAAAGGAATCAACCTTTCTTTTATGAAAGAACAGAAAACCCTGAAAGAAGCGAATCTGTTCCTGACGAAAGAACAGAAAACCCTGAAAGAATTGAACCTGTCCCTGATGCAGGAAAACAGGGAACTCCGCCAGAGCATAGAAAAGCTGAAAAACCTTGAAATGGAACTGAGGTCGGATCCCAAACATTGAGGCCGGTCAAGGCTCGTTCCGGTTTATGCACACCCCTCCCGAGATGCCCTGTCCCTGCAAGGCGGCGCAGCATCTCCCCATCTGTTTTTTCAACCACTCCCATATATTCAATGCTGGTGTTCACTCCGGTGTCGGCATCCTGCCCCGGAGGTGACTCCGCCTCGCAGCCGATGCGGAAACCGGCCAGTTATTGCGGCGAATCGCTGCGACGGAGTACCGTCCTGGCCATGCACGGGAGCTTCCGCGGCGATTCGTGCCGAACGGCGGATTGACACCGGCAAATAATATGTAACCTTTTACATATGCCCGCGTTTATTATATACATGACAGGATGCCCCTCTGTCTGCCGTGCCGTCCGGCGCGATTTCCACTGTCGGGGCAATGATTTTTATCAGCTGAAACATCTTTTGTGAGGACGTGACTATGACTGTTCAGCCAGAACCCTCGAACAACGAGCCACCGCAACAAACCCGTGCAAAAGCGCTCCACAGGCGCTGGTGGATATGGCTGCTGGGAGCCGGTCTTCTGGCCATCGGTATCTACGCGTACATGGCCGAAAAAGCCAAAACGGCAGCTGATGCTGCCCGGAAGGTGCAGGCTGCGGCGGCACGCACTGTACCAGTTGTGGCTGCGGCAGCGAAGAAGGTGGATATCGGTGTCTATCTCACCGGTCTTGGCACGGTCACTCCGCTTAATACCGTAGCCGTGAAGAGCCGCGTCGACGGTCAGCTGATGCGGGTCTTGTTCCGCGAAGGGCAACTGGTTAAAAGCGGTGACCTGCTGGCCGAGATCGACCCGCGCCAGTTTCAGGTGCAGTTGACGCAGGCCGAGGGGCAGATGGCCCGCGACCAGGCGCTCCTGAAGAATGCCCGGCTCGACCTGGAGCGCTTCCAGACACTGTCACGGCAGGATTCTATTGCCCGGCAGCAGCTCGATACCCAGGAATCCCTGGTGCGCCAGTTGGAAGGGGCCGTCAAGGTCGACCAGGGACAGATTGACGGCGCCCGGCTGCAGCTCCTCTACTGCCGTATCGCCGCCCCGCTCAGCGGACGGGTCGGTTTGCGTCAGGTGGACCCGGGCAATATCATCCACGCCACCGATGCCAACGGCCTGGTGGTGATCACCCAGCAGCAGCCGATGGCGGTGATTTTCCCTATCCCCGAAGACAACCTCCCGCAGGTGCTCGGCAAGCTCAAAAGTAGCGAGCGCCTGCCGGTCGAGGCCTTCGACCGGGAACAGAAGCAGAAACTCACCGCCGGCTACCTCCTGACGGTCGACAACCAGATCGACCCGACTACCGGTACGGTCAAATTCAAGGCGATCTTCCCCAACCAGCGAAATGAACTGTTCCCCAACCAGTTCGTCAATGTCCGACTGCTCGCCGAAGTCAAGCGCGATGCCGTCGTCGTGCCGACATCAGCCATTCAACGAGGCCCCCAGGGGACGTTCGTTTACGTGGTGAAAACCGATAAGAGTGTGGCGGTGCGTCCGGTCACGCTTGGTGTAACCGAAGGGGGGGATACGTCTATTGCCGCGGGGCTGGAACCCGGTGAGATCGTCGTGGCGGACGGCGCGGAACGGTTACGGGAGGGGAGCAAGGTGGAAGTGACGGAGCCGGGCGGGGCGGGGGGGCAAGGCGGGGTTCGAGGAAAGGGCGGACCCGGTCCGCGGGGTGAAGGAAATGATCACAAAAAGCTCCCCCCTTTGACAAAATAACATAACATTCAGGATACTCCATGAATATCTCCCGCCTCTTCATCATGCGGCCGGTGGCAACCACGCTGCTTATGGTCGCCATCCTTCTGGCCGGCGCCGTGGCCTATCGGCAGCTGCCGGTCTCGGCCCTGCCGCAGGTCGATTACCCGACCATCCAGGTCCGCACCTTCTATCCGGGAGCGAGCCCCGACGTCATGGCGTCCTCGGTGACCGCCCCGCTGGAGAGGCAGTTCGGCCAGATGCCCGGCCTCACCCAGATGACCTCGGCCAGCTCCGGCGGCAGTTCGGTCATTACGCTGCAGTTCAGTCTCGATCTCAGCCTCGATGTGGCCGAGCAGGAGGTCCAGGCCGCCATCAATGCCGGCTTCAACTTCCTGCCGCGCGATTTGCCGACCCCGCCGGTTTACAGCAAGGTCAATCCTGCCGATACGCCGATCCTGACCCTGGCGCTCACCTCCGACACCCTCCCCCTGCCGCAGGTGGAGGATTTGGCGGATACCCGCTTTGCCCAGAAGATTTCCCAATTGACGGGGGTGGGGCTGGTCAGCATCAGCGGCGGGCAGCGGCCGGCCGTGCGGATTCACGCCAACCCGACGGCCTTGGCTTCCTACGGGCTGACCCTTGAAGACCTGCACACGGCCTTGACCGCCGCCAATGTCAACCAGGCCAAGGGGGGATTCGACGGCCCCCGCCAGTCCTACGTCATCGGCGCTAACGACCAGCTCTTCACGAGCAAGGATTACCAATCGCTCGTCATCGGCTACAAAAACGGCGCTCCGATCCACCTCTCCGATGTTGCCAAGGCGATCGACGGTACCGAGAACATGAACCAGGCGGCCTGGATGAACACCACCCCCGCGGTGATTGTCAACATCCAGCGGCAGCCGGGGGCCAACGTCATCGAAGTCGTCAATCGCGTCAAGAAGCTGCTGCCGCAGCTGCAGAGCTCCCTTCCCGCCGCCGTCAAGGTCTCCGTGGTGACCGACCGTACCACCACCATCCGCGAGTCGGTCAAGGACGTCCAGTATGAATTGCTGTTGGCCGTGGCGCTGGTCGTACTCGTCATTTTCCTGTTCCTGCGCAATCTGGCGGCGACTGCCATCCCGAGCGTAGCCGTGCCGCTCTCTCTGGTGGGGACCTTCGGGGTGATGTATCTGCTGGGGTTCAGCCTCAACAACCTGTCGCTGATGGCCCTCACCATTTCCACCGGTTTCGTGGTCGACGACGCCATCGTCATGATCGAGAACATCGCCCGCTACATCGAGGCGGGGGAACCGCCGCTCGAGGCGGCCCTGAAGGGAGCGCAGCAGATCGGCTTCACCATCCTGTCGCTCACCGTATCTCTCATCGCCGTGCTGATCCCGCTTCTCTTCATGGGAGATGTGGTGGGGCGCCTCTTCCGGGAGTTCGCCATCACTCTCGGCGTCACCATCCTCATCTCGGCGGTGGTTTCCCTGACCCTCACGCCGATGATGTGTGCACGGATACTCAAACATGTGCCCGAGGAGCAGCAAGGGCGGTTCTACCACGCCTCCGGTCAGTTCTTCGACCGGGTCATCGCCGCCTACGGCAGGAGCTTGCACTGGGTGCTGCGTCACCAAACCGCGACGCTGGTGGTGGCGGTAGGGACGCTGGTATTGACGGTGCTGCTCTATGTCATCGTTCCCAAGGGGTTCTTCCCGGTCCAGGATACCGGGGCCATCCAGGGGATTTCGGAAGCGCCCCAGTCGGTCTCGTTTCCGGCCATGGCCGAACGGCAGCAGGCGCTGGCCCGGGTCATCCTGAAAGATCCCGCGGTGGAGAGCCTCTCCACCTACATCGGCGTGGACGGCACCAACACGACCCTCAACAGCGGACGAGTCCTTATTAACCTGAAGCCTCTGAACGAGCGGCGGCGGGTGAGCGCCAGCGAGGTGATCCGGCGGCTCCAGCCTGAATTGGCGAAGGTCGACGGTATCTCTCTCTTCATGCAGCCGGTGCAGGACCTCACCGTCGACACCCGGGTGAGTCGGACCCAGTTCCAGTATACGCTCGAAGACCCCGATTTCAACGAACTGAACAGCTGGTCGCCCAAGCTGGTGGATCTCCTCCGCACCCGCCCTGAACTGCATGACGTGAGCAGCGATCAGCAGGACCAGGGACTCAGGGTCACGCTCGACATCGACCGGGGTACCGCTGCGCGGTTCGGCATCACGCCGCAGAACATCGACGATGCCCTCTACGACGCCTTTGGCCAGCGCCAGGTCTCGACCATCTTCACCGAATTGAACCAGTACCGGGTTGTCCTCGGCGTCAATCCCGATTTACAGCAAGGGCCCGACGGATTGAGGTCGATTTACCTGCGTGGCACAACCGGCAGCCCGGTGCCGCTCAGTACAATCACCCGGGTTTCGGAGGCCACGGGTCCGCTGGTCATCAACCGTCAGGGGCAGTTCCCGGCGGCGACCACGTCATTCAACCTCGCTCCTGGAGTGGCGTTAGGCCGCGCGGTAGAGGTGGTGGAAGAGGCGACACGCCAACTGGGGCTGCCGGCCAGCATCCAGGGGAGCTTCCAGGGTACGGCCCAAGCATTCAAGGCGTCCCTCACCAACGAACCGCTCCTTATCCTGGCGGCGCTGGTGACGGTCTACCTTGTCCTCGGCGTCCTCTATGAGAGCTTCATCCACCCGGTCACCATCCTCTCCACGCTTCCGTCGGCGGGGGTGGGAGCGGTCCTGTCGCTGATGCTCTGCCACAAGGAGCTCGATGTCATCGCCATTATCGGCATCATCCTCCTGATCGGCATCGTCAAGAAGAACGGCATCATGATGGTCGACTTCGCACTGGAGGCCGAGCGCCATGAAGGGAAAAGTCCCGAGGAGGCGATCTACCAGGCCTGCCTGCTCCGTTTCCGGCCGATCATGATGACCACCATGGCGGCGCTTTTGGGAGCGCTTCCCTTGGCGCTCGGGCACGGCATGGGGGCCGAGCTGCGTCGGCCGCTCGGCATCTCCATCGTCGGCGGGTTGATCTTCAGCCAGATCCTCACCCTTTATACGACGCCGGTCATCTACCTCGTCTTCGACCGGTTGGCCCGGCGTTTGGGGAAGAAGCAGGCTATTGACGAAGAAGCAGATAGTTCCCCTCTTTGATGAAAAGTGGAACGGAAAACATAGTAACCTCCCGGGTTCCAAACTGGTTTTCTTCCGCTGCTTTTATGCGGACTCATAGAGACAGCAACAACCACCCGAACGGGAAAACATGAATATCTCCGCCCCCTTCATCAAGAGACCGGTCGCGACGACCCTCCTCACCGTTGGGCTGGTCCTCGCCGGGGTGATCGCCTTCCGGCTCCTTCCGGTGTCGCCGTTGCCCCAGGTCGACTTCCCGACTATCTCGGTGTCGGCCGGCCTCCCGGGCGCCGATCCCGAGACCATGGCGACCTCGGTCGCCGCACCCCTGGAACGCCAGCTCGGCCACATTGCCGGGGTGACCGAGATGACATCGGTCAATAACCGGGGCTCGACGAGCATCACGCTCCAGTTTGACCTGGACCGGAACATCGACGGGGCGGCCCGCGATGTCCAGGCAGCGATCAACGCGGCCCGGGGATACCTGCCGGCGGACCTGCCGAGCAACCCGACTTACCGCAAGGTCAATCCCTCCGACGCCCCCATTCTCATCCTGGCCCTTACCTC
Organism: Geobacteraceae bacterium; assembly: GCA_041481895.1. Classification (GTDB taxonomy): domain Bacteria; phylum Desulfobacterota; class Desulfuromonadia; order Geobacterales; family Geobacteraceae; genus JAMPXD01. Next base: position 10,214 of record JBGPCQ010000056.1, read on the forward strand.
CGAGACGGTGGGTAAGCCGCAGATGTACGATGCGGCATCATCCATCCTCCAGCAGAAGCTCTCCCAGGTAAAGGGAGTCGGCCAGGTATTTGTGGGGGGGAGTTCGCTGCCGGCCGTCCGCGTCGAACTGACCCCCATGGCGCTCAGTAAGTACGGCATCAGCCTCGAAGACGTGCGCAGGGTGCTCTCCAGCACCAACGTCAACCGCCCCAAGGGGCAGTTGACCAAAGGGGACAAGACCTGGGAGGTTCGCACCAACGACCAGCTCCACACGGCTGCCCAGTACCGCCCCCTGGTCGTTACCTACCGGTCCGGGGCAGCGGTACGACTGCCTGATATCGCAAACGTCCAGGATTCAGTGGAGGACCTGCGGGCGGCCGGCTTCGTCAATGGCAAACCGGCCGTCATGGTCGTTGTTTTCCGCCAGCCGGGGGCCAACATCATCGAGACGGTCGACAGCATCCGCAGCCTCCTGCCGCAGCTGGAAGCGGCCCTCCCCGGTTCCGTCAAGCTGTCGGTAGTCGTCGATCGCTCCCCGCCGATCCGCGGTTCTCTGAAGCACGTCGAGTTGTCACTGCTCATTTCAGGGGCGCTGGTGATCCTGGTGGTATTCTGGTTCCTGCGCAACGTCCGCGCCACACTCATCCCTGCCGTGGCCGTCGGCGTTTCCATCATCGGCACCTTCGCCGTGATGTACCTGTGCGGCTACTCGTTGGATAACCTCTCCCTCATGGCCCTCACCATTGCCACCGGTTTTGTCGTCGACGATGCGATTGTCGTACTCGAGAATGTAACCCGCTATAGGGAAATGGGTCAGTCGCCGCTCCAGGCGGCTTTATCGGGAAGCAAAGAGATCGCCTTCACCGTCCTCTCCATGAGCGTTTCGCTGGTGGCCGTCTTTATCCCGATCCTCCTCATGGGGGGAATGGTCGGGCGATTGTTCCGCGAGTTCGCCGTGACTCTTTCCGCGGCGATCATAGTCTCGCTCATCGTGTCGCTCACTACCACTCCCATGATGTGCGCCACCATGCTCAAACCGGAGAAGCGGGAACACGGCCCGTTCTACCGGGCGAGCGAGCGGTTTTTCAACGGGATGCACGCCCGGTACGAGACGACCCTGCGCTGGGCGCTCCGCCACTCTCTCCTCATGCTTATTCTAACCCTGGTTACGATAGGCATCAATGTCTACTTGTATAAAATAATTCCCATGGGGTTATTCCCCGAGCAGGATACCGGGCGCCTCAACGGCAACATCCAGGCTGACCAGGCCACCTCGTTTCAGTCCATGCAGGAAAAGCTGCTGCAGGTGGTGGAAATCATCAAGACTGACCCCGATGTGGAGTATGTGACCGGGTTCACCGGCGGCGGTGGCGGCTCCACCACCAACACCGGGCGGATGTTCATTACGTTGAAAGCATTTGAGAAACGGAAGAGCACAGCGCAACAGGTGATTGCGCGGCTGCGGAAAAAACTGGCGGGGGTGCCGGGCGCCCCTGCTTTTCTCCAGCCGGTGCAGGACTTGCGCATCGGCGGCAGGATGGGCAATGCTCTCTACCAGTTCACCCTGCAAGGGGAGAACCTGGCGGAACTCACCAACTGGGGCCCGCGCGTGCTGGGGAAACTTCGCACCCTCCCCCAACTGACCGACGTGAGCAGCGACCAGCAGAACAAGGGGCTCGAGGCTACGCTGGTGATTGACCGGCCGACTGCCGCGCGGTTCGGCATCACCCCGCAGGTCATCGACAACACCCTCTACGACGCCTTCGGTCAGCGCCAGGTGTCGATCACCTATACGCTCCTCAACCAGTACCACGTCGTCATGGAGGTCGACCCCCGCTTCTGGCAGTACCCCGATACCCTGAAGAATATCTATGTCCCCGCCTCGAACGGCAGCCAGGTGCCGCTCTCCGCTTTCACGCATTACGAGCCGAGGGCGGCGGCACTGGCGGTGAATCACCAGGGGCAGTTTCCGGCGGTGACCATATCGTTCAACCTGGCGGCCGGGGTGGCGCTCGGTGATGCGGTGAAGACGATCGAGGCTGCCACGCGGGAGATGGGGATGCCATCGAGCATCCGGGGGGTTTTTGCCGGTACAGCCCAGGCCTTCAAGGCGTCGCTCGCCAACTTGCCGTTCCTCATCCTGTCGGCGCTGGTGGCGGTCTACCTCGTCCTCGGGGTATTGTACGAGAGCTACATCCACCCGATCACCATCCTCTCCACCCTGCCGTCGGCCGGCGTGGGGGCATTGCTCGCCCTGATGATCACCGGAACAGATCTCAGCCTGATTGCAATAATCGGCGTGATCCTGCTGATCGGTATTGTCAAGAAAAACGGCATCATGATGGTCGATTTCGCCATTGCTACCGAACGGAAGGAGGGGAAAAGCCCCGAGGAAGCGATCTACGAGGCCTGCCTGCTCCGCTTCAGGCCGATCATGATGACCACCATGGCGGCGCTGCTTGGCGCCCTGCCGCTTGCCCTGGGGACCGGAGTGGGATCGGAGCTGCGTCGCCCGCTCGGCATCGCCATTGTGGGGGGGCTGGTATTCAGCCAGATGATGACCCTCTATACAACGCCGGTGGTCTATCTGTATATGGACCGTTTCCGGCTCTGGGTGGAACGCAAGCGGGGAATGCGGCGTGAACTGCGGAAAGGGAAAGAGGCGCCGGAACACAAGGTATGTGATGTTTCATAAGAGATGTTCCCAGGCTCCTGACACTCGACAGGGTAAAGATGGGGCTTTGACAGGGCATAGTGACGACCAGAAAGATTCGCCATAGACGGAGGAAAATGAAGACCATGCTGCAGATAAAAAATGCCTGGAGATTTTGGATAGTGCCATGCGGCCGCATGCTTGTAGCCATTGCGGGGATGCTGTCGATTTTGAGCGCCTGTTCGGTCGGCCCGGACTACGTGCGGCCGACGATCACAGCTCCGCCGGTCTTCAAGGAGATGTCGGGGTGGAAGGTGGCGCGGCCGCAGGATCACGTCTCCCGCGGGAGATGGTGGGAGATTTTTGGCGATACGTACCTGAATGCCCTCGCGGAACAGGTCGCCCTTTCCAACCAGAACGTGGCCGTGGCAGAGGCCCAGTACCGGCAGGCGCGCGCCCTGGTCCAGGCGGCGCGCGCCGCATACTTCCCGACGGTAACGGCCGGGGCCTCTTTTACGCGCACTTTTAGATCGATAAACAGCACCGGCAGTACTGCCAGCGGCAAGACCACGTCCGATTTCCTGATCCCGTTCAACGCCTCATGGGAGCCCGATCTCTGGGGGCGGGTCCGGCGCAGCGTCGAGGCGGACCGGACCGGCGCCCAAGCCAGCGCGGCGGACCTCGAAGCGGTCCGGTTGTCTCTCCAGGCCGAGCTGGTCCAGGACTATTTCCAGTTGCGCACCCTCGATGCGCAGAAAAAGCTGCTCGATATGACGGCCGACGTCTTCCGCAAGAGTTTGGAACTGACCCTTAACCGCTACGAGAGCGGCATCGCCTCCCGGGAGGACGTCCTCCTGGCAGAGACCCAACTTAAGAGCACCGAGGCCCAGGCGATCGATACCCGCGTTCAGCGCGCCCAGCTGGAGCACGCGATCGCGGCGCTCGTCGGCAGACCCGCTACGGCATTCTCCATCCCCTTCACTCCCCTCGACACCCTGCCGCCGGAAATTCCGGTCGGCTTGCCGTCGGAACTCCTCGAACGGCGGCCCGACATCGCCGCTGCCGAGCGCCGGATTGCCGCCGCCAACGCACGGATCGGAGCCGCCGAGGCCGCCTATTACCCAGCCTTAACCCTGTCCGCATCGGCCGGACTCGAAGCCTCGGACCTCTCACACTGGCTGACATGGCCGAGCCGCTTCTGGTCGTTCGGGCCGGCAATTACCGAAACCCTGTACGATGGAGGCTTGCGGGGAGCACAGACCGACCAGGCGCGGGCGGTCTACGACGCAAGCGTGGCAACCTATCGGCAAACGGTCCTCACAGGGTTCCAGGAGGTTGAGGACAACCTGGCCGCACTCCGCATCCTGGAGGAAGAGTCCAGGGTGCAGGGTGAGGCGCTAAAGTCCGCCCGGCAGTCCGTGACGTTCACTACCAACCAGTACAGGGCGGGGACGGTCAGTTACCTCAGTGTCATCGTCATTCAGGCTGTTGCGCTTGTCAATGAACGGACCGCCATCGACATCCTCGGCCGCCGGATGACGGCCGGCGTGCTCCTCATCAAGGCCCTGGGGGGTGGGTGGAATCTATCCGCTCTACCGTCGGAGGATGACGTCAGTCGCAGCGGCGGCAAGAAAGGGCCATAGATTGATTGAATGTTAAGGGAGAAATGAAAATGGCCTGCATAGCAGGCCATTTGTGGGGTTGGAACAGCACGGAAGCGAGCAGTCAGTTCCGACCTGTCCGTTGAATCATGTCAGCCGGCATACCCGTAGTGCCGGCAGTAAACCGGCTCGTGGTAAGAAGGGAGAGGAAGAGGTCGACGAGTTCAGGCCCGGTTTCTGTCAGGCTTCTTCATCCTCACCGAGTGTTATCTCACGGTAGACCCGGTCTTCCTCGAACCGCTTGGTCTGGGCCTGCTGTTTTTCGATATCGGCTTTGCACTTGACACAGTACCGGGCAAACGGGACGATCTTGAGCCTGCCGATGGGGATGTCTTCTTCGCATTCCTCGCAGATTCCGTATTCCCCTTCGTCTATTTTCAGGAGTGCTTCATCGATATGACGGAGCTTCTCCCTCTCACGGTCCCCCAGCAGGAGGTCGAGTTCCCGGTCCCGTTCGCTCGAGGCCTGGTCATATATATCGCCGCTCGGCTCACCGGTCGGGATGTCCGACCCCGACTTCATGGATTTGCTTATCTCCTTGAGAGTATCATCCTTCATCTTGAGGAGTATATCCTGCATCTCGTCCATTTTTTCAACCATTCAGTATACTCCATAATCCATACCGGCGCTATCCGGGGTTTTGGCCGGGAGGCAGACGTCGATGTCCGCCTTCAAGGCGACGCAATAATACAGCAAATAACCCTTTTGTCAAGGGAAAAGCCGCGGCTTGTCAGGCGACTATCTCTCCGAAGAGATCGTAGTCGGAGGAGTCGGTGATCCTGAGTGAGACGATATCCCCCACCTTTGCATCGCCGGCGGTGATGTATACCAGTCCGTCGATGTCCGGCGCCTGGCGGGAGGAGCGCCCCTTGAGGAGGAGGTCGGTCTCATCGCTGAACCCTTCGACGATCACCTGTTCGATGGTGTCGATCAGGCGGCGGTTCAACTTGAACGATGCCCGCGCCTGAGCCCGCATCAGCCGCCGGTAGCGCTCCCGTTTGACCCGTTCGGATATCTGGTCCGGCATTCCGGCGGCCGGGGTACCCTCCTCACGGGAGTAGCAGAATACCCCCAACCGGTCAAACCGGGTTTCTTCCACGAAGTGGAGGAGCTTCCTGAAGTCCTCCTCCGTCTCGCCGGGAAAGCCGACAATGAGCGAGGTGCGGAGGGTAATTTCAGGCATCTCCTCGCGTAACTTGGCGATTAGGCCCCTGATCTCCGCTTCACTGGACCGTCTGTTCATCCGGCTGAGGACCGGGTCGCTGATGTGCTGGAGAGGGATGTCCAGGTATTTGCAGACCTTTTCCTCGTTTTTCATGATTGTTATGAGAGTGTCGCGTACCCCGTCGGGATAGGCATAGAGGAGCCTGATCCAGCGCAGGCCCTCAAGCTTGGCCAGTTCTTCGACGAGCCCTTCCAGTGATGCGCCCTCCGGGAGGTCTTTCCCGTAGGCGGTGATGTCCTGGGCGATGAGGTTGAGCTCTTTGACCCCGCCGGCCACCAGGCCGCGGGCCTCTTCCAGCAGTTTCTCCAGGGGGCGTGAGTGCAGCGATCCCCGCAGGGAAGGGATCACGCAGTAGGAGCAGCAGTTGGAACAGCCTTCGGCAATCTTCAGGTAGGCAGAGTAATAGGGGGAGGATTTGAGCCTGGGGAGCTCATCATCGTAGATGAAATTCGGATCGCCAGTATAGCGGAGCTGGTCCGAGGTGCCGCGCTTCTCGGCGATAACCTCTGCAATGCGCGGATAATCCCCGGTGCCGATAAAGATATCCACCTCCGGCAGCTCCCCGGCCAGTTCCTCCTGGTAGCGCTGGGGGAGGCAGCCGGTGACGATCAGGAGTCGGCAGCGGGCATCATGCTTCCGGTCCGCGAGGTCGAGGATGGTGTCGATACTCTCCTGTTTGGCTTCCTTGATGAAAGAGCAGGTGTTGACGATGATGATGTCCGCTTCACGCTCGTCGGTGGTCACCTCGAACCCCTCCCGGGACAGGTAGCCGAGCATCACCTCGGCGTCCACCAGGTTTTTCGGGCAGCCAAGGCTGACCAGGCTCACTTTTTCCTTGGTAGTTGTTTGCAATCTGACCTCAATGTTAGTTGGATTTTACATGATGGAACGC
>JBGPCQ010000057.1:0-16628 GCA_041481895.1 Geobacteraceae bacterium
GGGGGTAGAAGAACAGGACCACCCACTTGCCGCGATATTCGGCGAGGCTCACTTGCTTGAACTCCTTGCCGACGACGGCATCGAGGGTAAAATTCGGGGCCGGTTCTCCCACCTTCGCGGTCGGCTTCTGTTCCGCCATCTCGCACTGGCGTGTCATCTTTGCGCATGAGGCGGCGGCCATCCCGACAGGCACCACCAAGAGGGGTGCGGCCGTAACTATCGATAAAAGCACTTTGCCGAGCAGATTCATGATCGTCTCCTTTTTAGGCAGGTATTCAGGCGGAGTTTCCGGACGAAAAACTACACTATAACCGTAAGCCGGCGAGTTTGCAAGAGTCGGCGCCGGGCGCCGCGAAAAAGGGTTCTCCTTTCTCCGATTTTGTGGTAGAAAAATAGAGACAAATCACATGCAAAGGAGCCGGCAATGAGCGAAGAGAAAAATCCCCAGGTCCTCATGGAGACCTCGAAGGGGAACATTACGATCGAGCTGTTCAAGGAGAAGGCCCCCATAAGCGTGCGCAACTTCCTCTCCTACGTAAAAGAGGGGTTCTATGACGGCCTGATCTTCCACCGGGTGATCGCCAACTTCATGGTCCAGGGTGGCGGGATGGACGAGAACATGCAGCAGAAAAAGACCAAGTTCGCCATCAAGAACGAGGCGACAAACGGCCTCAAGAACACGCGGGGCACCCTCGCCATGGCCCGTACCGGCGTGGTGGACAGCGCCACCGCCCAGTTCTTCATCAACGTGGTGGACAACGCCTTTCTCGACAACCGGGGGAAGACTCCCGACCTGTTCGGCTACGCCGTGTTCGGCCAGGTGACCGAGGGGATGGAGGTGGTGGACGACATCCGGCAGGTGAAGACCGGGAGCAAGGCTGGCCAGGGAGACGTGCCGGTCGAGCCGGTTTTCAAACGGTCGGCAAAGGTCATCGAGTAGGGGCGTATGGCATACGCCAGCGAATGGTGAGAAGTGATGAATCAAAGGCCGCCGGAGCAATTTCGGCGGCCTTTTTGTACAGTTACCAGTTTTCCCCGAGTATCTCGAAGTGCGCCCGCGGATGGTAGTCGTCCCCCCCTTTGACTTGCCCGTCATGTCGTATACAATTGACTCCGATGGTTCCATCGAACGAACAAATCATTCGACTTTCTTTCTTCTTCGGAGTCCTGGCGTGTGTTGGCGTCTGGGAGATCATCGCTCCCCGGCGTGCGCTGACCGACAGCAAAGGACGACGCTGGTTCACCAACCTTTCCCTGGTGGTGATCGATACCGCCGTGGTCCGTTTCGTTCTGCCGGTTGTCCCGGTCGGCATGGCGTACATGGCCCGGGAGCGGGGCTGGGGAATGCTGAACATCATCGTCCTGCCGGACTGGATCACGATCGTTCTGGCTGTCGTGGCCCTTGATTTCGTCATTTACCTCCAGCACCTGTTGTTCCATTACCTCCCGATCTTCTGGCGCTTCCACCGCATGCATCACACCGACCTCGATATCGACGTTACCACCGGCAACCGCTTCCATCCCATAGAGATCGTCATTTCCATCGGCATCAAGCTGGCGGCAGTGGCCCTTATCGGGCCGCCGACAGTGGCGGTCGTTATCTTCGAGGTGCTGCTGAATGCGACCTCCCAGTTCAATCACGGCAACATCCGGATTCCTGAAGCAGGAGACCGGTTCCTTCGGCTGATCGTGGTGACACCGGACATGCACCGGATCCATCATTCGGTCACCCCCCGGGAAACGAACAGCAACTTCGGCTTCAATCTGCCCTGGTGGGATCGTCTCTGCGGCACCTATCGCCCGCAGCCCGAACTGGGGCACACCGGGATGAGCATCGGTCTGAAGGAATTTAGGGACCCGGCGCTGCTCAGTCTGCCCCGTTTGCTCAAGCAGCCGTTTTTTTCGTAACATCTCGTACCGGTCTCCTCTCCATGTCCGACGGAGACCCGGCACGTACTCGCCAGTTGGGTGAGGAAACGAGGGAAGGAGGAAGCTCATGAGACTTATGGACCTGTTTTCGCGGGCAAAGACCATGGAGGCCGATGAGGCGCGCCGGTGGATGGAGGGGCGGCCGCCCGAATCGTTCACCCTCATCGACGTGCGGCAGCCCGAGGAATACGAGAGGGGCCACCTGCCCGGTGCCGTCCTGATCCCGCTTCCGGAACTTGAAAAACGCCTGGGAGAGATCGACCCGGAGAAGCCCGTCCTGGCCTACTGAAAGGCCGGGGGCCGCAGCCGGTCGGCTGCCAGTTTGCTCTCCAACCGCGGAATGGACGCAACCTCGATGAACGGGGGGATTGACGCCTGGGACGGTCTCATGTCCAAGGCCCAGGTGGGTCAGGGGATGTACCTGATCGAAGGCGACGAGACCGAAGAAGAAGTCGTGGCCCTGGCCTACGGGCTCGAAGAGGGGTCCCGCCGCTTCTACCGGGAACTCGCCGGGCGAAGCGATCTGCCGGAGGTACGGCGCCTCTTCGAAACCCTGCACGACGCCGAGATTCGACACGAGGACCGGCTGTGGGAACGGTACCGGGCGCTGCCGGGCAGCTTCGGCGACCGGCGGGCGTTCGAGGAGCATGTCGTACCAAGGGCGCTGGAGGGGGGGCTGGCTCCGGACCAGCTGCTTGCCGGAAACCCCGGGGCGGGCCGGGGATACGCCGAGTCCCTCGACCTGGCGATGGCCCTGGAAACCGACGCCTTGGACCTGTATCTGCGGATGGCTGCCGCCTTCGACAAATCGGAAATCCGGTCGATCTTCTTTGCTCTGGCCGAGGAGGAGCGGGTTCACCTGGAAAAGCTGGGTGTCCTGCGCGGGTGTGAGCCCTGAGGCCGGCTGGGGAAGAAGGGCAGGAGGGCAGGTCTTGCGGGGAAAGCTTGTAATTTAAATTTTTGTAAAAAAAAAGGGGCACGTCTCAACTCTCGACATTGTGAGAAATTGAAACTCAGCCCCTTTTTGGTTCCCTTGTTATTCGATTTTAAATGCTGAGTTTATGGTGTTCGTTACTCCTCTCGCCGCCGCCCTCAATTCGTGACAGCTATTACGGCTTACTGCCGAATCCAGGCACGCTTTAAAGTTAGAAGGAATCTGGTCACCCTTTACTGCAAGGTCAACGCCGCTGCCTTTCGTAATATGCAGCGAACCAGAGTAATCAACCTTAAATCCGTCTTTATATTCGCATCTCATAAATCTCACCTCTTTTCTCTTCTACTATTATGGCATGACTTGAATTGATAATCAATATCAATATGATGTAATATGGAGACAATAAAGGGGTCGCTTTTCGACTCTAGACACAATTCCGGGGAGACCATAGCGTGCTGCACGAAAAATGGTACACTGGTACTGCAGGCGATGAATCGAGGGTGACTGCCATGAACCTGAAGGTATATCCGTACGTTGTATCTGTCCTGGCGCTATGCGCAGGCCTCGCCTTCGCCGCCGTTTCGGTGACAATCGAGGAATGGAACATTCCCTCTGCCGACAGATTTCCCCACGATCCGGCCGTTGCTCCGGACGGAGCCCTCTGGTATACGGGTATGGGCTCCAATACAATGGGGCGTCTCGACATCAAGAGCGGCAAATTCCGGTCATACCCCCTGAAGACCCCGGATTCAGGCCCTCACGGGTTAGTGGCCGATCGCGACGGCAACATCTGGTTTACAGCCAACTACAAAGGTTTTATCGGCAGGCTGGATCCGAAGAGCGGCGCTGTGACCGAGTTTCCACTTCCCGACAAGGCCGCCCGCGACCCGCACACCCTCGTATTCGACGGTAAAGGAGTTCTCTGGTTCACCGTCCAGCAGGGGAACTTTGTCGGCATGCTCGATCCAGCCACAGGGGAGATCGTCCTGAAACGGCCGCCGACAACCGATTCCCGTCCTTACGGGATCACGGTCAATTCGCGCGGTTACCCGTTTTTCTGCGAGTTCGGCACCAACAAAATCGGCCGCATTGACCCCGCCACCATGTCGATTACCGAATACCGGCTGCCGAAGGGAGCCCGTCCCCGGCGGATTGCCATCACTTCCGACGATATGGTATGGTACACCGACTATCAGCGCGGCTATCTGGGGCGGCTGAATCCGCGAACCGGCAGGGTTGAGGAATGGCCATCACCCGGTGGGCGGAAAGCAGCTCCTTACGGCATGGCCATTACGCCGGACGGCGTGGTCTGGTACAGCGAGTCAGGGGTAACGCCGAACACCATCGTCCGCTTCGACCGGCAGACGAAGGTGTTCAGAACCTGGCCTGTCCCTTCCGGCGGCGGAGTGATCCGCAACATGGCGGCGACGGTGCAGGGTGATATCTACCTTGCCTGCAGCGGGGTATCAACGGTGGGTGTAGTAAGGGTGACAAAGTGAAATCATCAGCAGATAAAATGCCAAAGGGGAGAGGAGGGTGAAACCTGCTCTCTACTCTACCCCAAGTTGTGACCCCCAAGTTGTCCTCCAAAACACTCCTTCCTTGACAATACCTCCCAATAACGGGTATATACAGATTTATGAAAAAGGTCCTCATCATCAATCCGGTCAGAGATTCTCTTGCCAAGGAGAAATATTTTCTGGACCGGGACGAACTTCGAATCTTCACTGCCACCACAGCCGAAGAAGGGCTCAGGATTCACCGTGAGGAGATGGTCAATCTGATTCTCACCGAACTCGATCTCCCCGACATGGGAGGTGACGTGCTCTGCTCCCGTATCCGTCAGGAGCAATCGCTCAGGAAGGTCTCCATCATTATCTTCTGCAGAGACATGCCTGACGAGATCGCAAGAGCAAAAAGCTGCGGCGCCAATGCGCGGTTGCTGAAACCGGTCAAGCCGGAACAACTCAAAGACTGCATCGGGAAATTTCTGGAAGTCCCGGCTCGCAAGGATTGCCGGGTTCTCGTCAGGGCACAGCTCAATGACGAACTCGGCGCGGCGGCTTTGTTCGGCACTTCACGCAACATCAGCGTTGCCGGTCTCCTGATCGAGTCGGATGACCTCCTTGCAGTCGGAAACCGAATTTCATGCATGTTTTTTCTCCCCGGCGAACGCCAGATCAAAGCCATTGGGGAGGTTGTCCGGACCACCCGACTGTCGCGCATCATGAATCAGTATGGGATCAGGTTTATCTCTCTCTACCCTCAGGTTCATACGGAGATCGAAAAATTCGTCGCAGCCAACACCCAGGCAGCCTGACCCCTTCAGTTTTCACCAGGCCGAGTTTGATGAACTCCCTCCTGTTCATGCCGGTCGGTTTCTTCCCTTTATTCATGTCAGGCTCCTTTAAAAGGAAATGGGGTCATGCTTTGCATTTGGTGATTTGGCTGAAACAGAAAAAGGAACAGGCTGCTTTTCGCCTGTCCCTTTTTCTGTTTGTGAAGAGTCTCTGTATGGGGTAGCTCACGATTCCATGCAGTGCCTATCTACTCTCGTGCTGCCGCTTGTCACCCTTGTCGTGATCATAGACCCTCCCCTGGTGCCTGGTCTCTTTCGGCCAGTGGGACCTTGGCAGATCATTCCAGGGTCCGCTTCTTGAATGTGAATAGTGCCAGCGGTCGTTTTGGTAGAAATAGTAATAGCCGTGCTGTTGATAGTATGGTTCCGCATCCAGCACGACAACCGCCGGAAGAGCGGGCGCCACTTCGACCCCATAACCTCCGGGACCCGGAGTCACTACGCATGCCGTGAGCATGAACACCGCGAATAATGCGACAAGCACCAAGCTTTTCATTGATCTCCTCCTGATCACTTTTATCTAAATTTAGCACGTACTGAGGTGCTGTCAAGGCAGGCGAAGAGAAATGAGAGAGGGCAGGGGGGCAGGTCTTGAAATATAAGCTTTTGTGTGCTGTGTAATCCGTTCGTGGCTCGACCTTTATGCATAAGAAGTAATTGGGGCAGGCTTTGCGTTAGGTGATTTGCCTGATATAGCTCACCCAAGACAAGGCTTAACATTATGACCTATCAAACCATCACCGCCTCAATCGAAGACAACGGCTGCGCTACCATCATCCTTAACCGCACTGAGCGCCGCAATGCCATATCCATCCTGATGCGGCAGGAGATCTCGGACTGCCTTGCGGCGTGGCGGGATCACGACAACGTACGATGCGTGATTGTTACGGGGGCAGGAAATATTTTTTCGGCAGGGTTCGATCTTGATGAGTTCAAGCAGGTCGAGCGGCATGACGAACTGCTGGAATCTTCCTCCCGCTATCACCGAGACCTGTGGCACTTTCCCAAACCTACCATTGCAGCGGTGAACGGCCCGGCCCTGGGGGGCGGTTTCGATCTGGCCTGTTTCTGCGATGTCCGCATCGCCGTCGCGACAGCCAACTTCGGCCACCCCGAGATCAAGTTCGGCGCACCGCCGCTCTATACGCCGCTCCGCTGGATCATCGGCTCCGGACATGCCCGTGAGTTATGTCTGACCGGACGGCGTATCGACGCCGCCGAGGCGCTGCGAATAGGCCTGGTCAGTTCGGTGCATGAAGAAGCACTCACGGAGCAAGCCGCCAAACTGGCAATGAGCATGCTTGAAGCGCCTGACGACGCGTTGCGGTTGCTGAAATCGGCCTTTATCGATAACGACGGTGTTGGATTCGAAGAATCTTTCCGTCTTGAGCATGACCGGGCGTTTCGTGAACAAATTTTGCCGAGGTTTAAGGAATAAATGGATGACCCTTGTTTGCGCCTGTTTACGGGGAAGCTTTCGTTAGACTCTGCAATTTCTTCTTGCGGTGCATTTCGAGGTTGAAGAACCCGCCGGAGGCAGGTACAAAAAAGCCCGGAATTTCTCCGGGCAATTCGTGACAAGAGAGGATGGTCCTCAAGCTTTCCTTACATTTTCCGCCTGGAGACCTTTCGGTCCTTTGACCACATCAAATGTTACTTCATCCCCTTCTTGCAGGGATTTGAAGCCTTCGCCCGTGATAGCGGAGAAATGGCAGAAAACATCTTCACCATTGTCTTGCTCAAGGAATCCAAACCCCTTTGCGTCGTTAAACCATTTTACCTTTCCGTGTGCCATTGCTTTCGTTCTCCCCGAATTTTAATTTTATTCCAGTGCTTCTATTAACTTCAATTAAACCAACAGTACGTGCAATGTCAAGTAACCGTAAGTAATAGGGCTTGGGGTGGCCTGCGGCTATGGCCTTTTGCCGTGCTTCGAGTCATCATGCCTCTGCTTCCATTTCATCGTTATAGCGTGATTCGAACATCTCAGCTCTTGATATACCGCATTCTTCTCGTCTTGAAACCACACAGATGGCAGCGCACCTCTGCAACGGCCTGTCTCCCTCTTACACAACGCGGATCATGAATTCGGGACAGGCGGCGCCGCAATAGCCGCAGAGGACGCAGGAAGCCTCGTCCACGACCGCCTTGCCGTCGACGAGGGACAGGGAACCGCTGGCGCATGCTTCGACGCACATGCCGCACCCCTTGCAGAAGGGGGTCATGATCTTGAGACGCCGGCGCCGGGTTTCCAGCTGACGCCAGACCGCGTCGGCCGCGACACCGCTGTCGAGCAGGGCGATGTTGGCGTCGATCTCCTGTTCGGAAAGCATGCCGACGGCCAGGCCATGGACTCCGTCGAGCCCGGCGACGTACGCCAGGCTCTGCCGGGCCTCGGAGATCAGGTTGCCTCCGGCCAGCGCCTTCATGGCATAGACCCCCTTGCCTGCGCGGTCGCAGGCGGCTATCACCCCGGCCATCTCGACTGCCGTACCGTCAAGTATCCCCATGCCTGTCCTGTTGATGAGCGGATGGACCACTTCGATCTCGGGATGGCTGAGGGCCAGGCGGAAGGCCGAGATGTAGTGGGACGAAAGCCCGACATGGGCTATTTTCCTCTCCTCCTTCATGGTCAGCAGCTCATGGAGCACTGCGGCGCGATCGGTGAACGGGTCCGCCTGCCTCGCGGCATGGAGATGCACGATGTCAAGCTGGTCCCGGTCGAGCTCGCGGAGCGCCTCTTCCACGTGGAGACGGGCTGTTGCCGCATCGGCGGCATGGGTCTTGGACGCAATGGTGACGGGCCCCTTCCAGCCGGAAAGTCCGGCCCTGAGGTGCGCATATGTCCTGTAGAGGGCCGCGGTGTCGAACATGGTGACGCCATGTTCCAGGGCATAGCGGATAAGCCGTCCCCCTTCCTCCGGGGTGAGCCCCGCCTGCAAGGGGCCGAGGGGGAGGGTGCCGTAAACCAGGGGGAATATGGTGATGCCGGTCGAACCGAGTCGTACCTGTTTCATGGCGTACGTGGGACTCCTTTAGAGATGACAGCCGCCGCTGATGGCGATTTTCTTATTATTCTAACGCAAATCATCAGGCGAATCCACCGGAAATGAAAAAGGGACAGGCTCTTTTTTCGCCTGCCCCCTTTCTATTTTGAAGTGTTACTGTACCTCATGCGGCGTCACGGATGTTCGCCTTGACGAGCTCGATCAGCTCCGGCGTCACTTCGCGGATACCGTGTTCCTTCGCGTGCAGAGCCACTTTCGAAAGTAATTCCTCTTCCGTCTCACCCCGTACGACGTAATTACACCCACTCGACGGGTCTACCTTGGCGCATTCAAGAATCTTTGCCATAAGCTCACCCCCTTATGAAGCACGATCTACTACTTTTTAGTATATATTTTTGCTGATTTTTGGGCAATTACTCTTTTTGGCGAAGCGAAGGGCAGGGGGGCACGTCTTGGCATAAAGGCCCGTCTGAATTGCCCGACGGGCCTTTATGCTGCTGGTCAGAAGGTGAACGGGATGACCTTTCTCACGCCGCTTCCTGCAGACATTGAATCGGATCAATCCCCTCCGCAAGGTGACAGGCCATGCGGTAGCGGCACTCGCGGTAACAGCGGGCAAGAGCAAGGCTCTGCCGGGGATTACCGTAAATTTTCCACGGCCCCTGGCAGGAATAGGGGATTCGGATTGACCCCATGAAGGCAAGGACATCCTTCAGGGGGTAGCCGAGAAATATGCCGATCTCATGAGGAAATAGATTGCCCCCGGTGCGGGCCTGCAGTTCTCCCAGGGTGCCGGCGAGGTTGGACGGATCGGGATAACCGCATTTTTTCAGTATAGTCTGGACGGCTTTCTGTTGCAGCAGCCGGTTTAGCTGACGTTCGTCATAGAGGAAAAGGAGGACTGAACTGCCCCGGTCATGCAGTTCCAGGGCATGCAGGCCGGTTACAGAGAGGAGAGGCTGGCCGTGGGCCCGCCAGAGTGTATGGAGGTTGCGTCCGCAGGGTCGTTGCCGGTTTACTACGTTGACAAGGTTGCCCGGTTTGACCCCGGCAAGGACTTCGGCCCCCTCCAGTGCGAGAAAAGCCGCGAGGCAGTCGCGGTCGTCGGCAAAGCGCCGTGTGATCCCGCTCCAGCTTGGGCGGTGCTGCAGAGGGTTCTCTGTTGCCAGGTTATATTCAGTCATGTTGCATATCCTGAAAAAGCAAATGAAATTCAAAATCAAAATATACGATACAACTGGATCTGTCAAGAATAAAAAAGGGGCAGGCTATTTTTTCGCCTGCCCCTTTTTCTATTTGTGATGTGTCTCCGTATGGGTAAGCTTACGGTTTCTTCTTGTTGATCAGGGCCTGGCTGATTGCGTCACTAAGCCCCTTGAGCTTATATGGCTTATTACAGCGGCGATTAAATAGATTAATGTAGGAGCGCCGCCCTCGGCGCGATAATCGCGGCGAGGCGCCGCTCCTACGTAAATCAAAGATTGCCCTGTTTAATTGCCGGAATAATACCTAAGAAGACCTGGGGCAGTTCGTTCTAATTTATGACAATTTTTCAAAGTATTTGCCGATACCCCCAGCGGGTAATAGTGCTATAATTATAGTAAAGAGAAGGTAGCGGTAAGTTGCGTTTCATCACGCGCGAACCGGTGAAAGGGGGTTATGGTCATGACAAACATCAGTTGGGTATTCTACGGTATAAATTTCAGCTTGTTCATCGCCATGCTTGCAATACTCATCTTGTTTCTGAGTGTGTGGTTTGGGACAAGGGGAAATAAACATTTGACCCATGTTGACAGAATGGCAGGAGACGAAGGAGAGGATTGGTAGCTTCCGAAAGAAAAGGGGCAGCTAGACAACAATAAGAGGGTAGGGGGCTTGAAATATAAGCTTTATAGGAACAATAAAAGGGGACAGGCTGTTTTTCAATTAACGCAACCTGTCCCCTTAGTATTTTAAATCAGCAGGAATTTTACTTGTAGTAACCGACCGCGCAGACCTGGTCGCCGACCCTGGTAACGTAAGAAATCTTCTGGACCGGTACTGTGCCGTCCGGTCGCGGCCACATGTAGGAAACTTCGGTGAATATCCCCTCTTTGGCAGAGGCATAGATTTCCTGGCCGAGGGTCTTGCCGGCTTTGTCCTTGAGGTCTTTCAGGCTCTTGCCGAGCAATTTTGGATGGGCGGTAAAATTGCCGTCGGGACCGCCGCAGAACGGATAGAGGTCACGGTCCTTGAAGCCCCCTTCTCCTTTGGAGAATTTAGCGAGGGCGCCGGCCTTGTCGGCCTTAAGAGCGGCGACGGCGCTCTCGAGCATGGCCTTGGCCTCCTCGGACGTGCCGAAACTGCCGGCGCGAACAGGTGCTGTAAATGTCAGGAACAGGGCGACCAGGGCAGCGAACATCGTGAACCGTTTCATGTGACTCTCCTTTCTCCCCTTGCGGGTCTGGCACCTCGTGACGAGGTGCACGCCATGATTCGTACCTGATAATCAACTCTGATAAAAGAAGTCAAATTATACCATACTTCCGCTCGACGCGGGCTTTTCTTTTGCGATAATCCACGAGATTGGGTACGATGCAGAAAAAAGGTAAATCCCGCTCGAAACTTATGATGTACAGAGGAGGTTGTTGTGCCCGAACTTCCCGAGGTGGAAACGACCCGCCGGCGGCTGGAGCCGGAACTGGCCGGAAAGAGATTCGACCGGGTCGAGATCCGGACTCCCAAGCTTCAATTGCCGGTGCCGCAGGAGTTGAAGACGATCTTGCCGGGCCGGACTGTTCGGGCGTTGGGGCGGAGAGGGAAGTACCTCCTATTTTACTGCAACGGCGGCTGCCTCGTCATCCACCTGGGAATGACCGGTTTCCTTCAGCTCCTCTCTGCGGCTCCCCCGCCGGGAAAGCATGATCACCTCGATTTCGTCTTTACGGACGGCCGTACCCTTCGCTTCCAGGATTCACGCAAATTCGGCACGGTCCTCTGGATTCCGGGCGACCCGATGGCCCATCCCCTTCTGGCGGGGATCGGCCCGGAGCCGCTGGCAGACGGATTCGACGGCGCATACCTGTATGGGGCGAGCCGGTCCCGCAGGGTCGCGGTGAAGCTGTGCATCATGAATGCCGGCGTCGTTGCCGGGGTCGGCAACATCTACGCCAACGAGGCCCTGTTCCGGGCCCGCATCCGGCCCGATAGGGCCGCCGGGTCTCTTGACCGGAGCGAGTGCTACCGGCTTGCGGCGGTAATCCACGAGGTGCTGGCCGAGTCGATCGACATCGGGAGTACCTACCGGGTAGCGGAAGAGGAGGTGGGGTATCATCCCCTGGAATTCAGCGTCTATGGCCGAAGCGGGGCGGCGTGCCGGACATGCGGCCAGGCGCTCGAAACGATCCGTATCGGGAACCGGAGCACTGTCTTCTGTCCCCGCTGCCAGCGGTGAGGAGATGCCCCCCTGTTCTCCCGACTCGTTTCCCATACCATAAAGCCCGCTTGACGCGGGCTTTTTCTTTGACATTCAGCGCTGCTCCCAACGGATCGGCTGATCACTTTCCCGGAAGGGTGATGCAGAGGCACTCCCCTTCGGCATAGACCGTCCGGCCGCTGAATATCCGGCCATGCACCATGACCTTGCGCCCCTCGGCGGAGACGACACGGCTCTCTACCGTCACCACCTGCTGGAGCGGAAGCAGATTGCGGAAGCTGACGTTGAGGTTGCCGACCACGATGGGATAACCGGCCGCCCAGGCAGCCAGCCCCAGAGCCTCGTCGAGAACCGCGGCCACCGAGCCGCCATGGGCATGGCCCGGCGGCCCCTCGGTCTCGGGGCCGAACCAGACCCGTGCATGAAGATGCTTTTCCTCGTCATGATAATAGTGGACCCGGAAGCGGTTGCCGTCCGGTTCGCCGGAGACGAAACGGAGCGATTCGCCGACCAGTGCCGGTGCATCAAAGCGGACCCAATCAGTCTCGCCGCTCAGGTCGACCGGTGGACAGAGTGCGACGGTTACTTTTCCAGCAGAAGTTTTTGCCACAAATGTTCTCCTTCAGAAATATCGGTTCTTACCTGTCCTGCCTGCACCGGTCGCACGTAGCGGCGGCCACCAGATGCAGCTCGCCGCCGCAGGCCGCACAAGCGTTCGCCCATTCCGGGCGGCCGGCGGCGAGAGCCCGCTGCCGGGCCTCGAGACGTTGTACCTCGGCTTCCATTTCGTGATTGTACTGTGATTCGAACATCAGCATTACCTTTAACGGGAAGAGGGGATTTGGCGTACCTTTCGTGCCTTGAGCCCGCACAGGGGGCAACGCTTCTCCGCAACGGACTGACCGCAGGAATCGCACCAGTAGAGGGGGAGCGCGCTCTCCGCACAGACGGGACAGACCTCGCCCGGTTTCTTCACGCTGCAGATGCAATTTTCGTCGGACATGGCCTGTTTCGCTCCAGCTTGCACCACGCGGATCATGAAGTCGGGACATGCGGCGGCGCAGTAGCCGCAGAGGATGCAGTAGTGTACCATTCCCGGGAGTGAATTTGTATGTTTTTATTTGCGCTGCTGCTTGCTGGAAATCGAGTCTCTTCGACGGTTCGACCTGCACATGATATTCTCTTGACAAAAAGATCTTAAGAGGTATAAGGTTAAATCACAGGCGTCCTCCAGGGACTAAGAATGGCAAAGGTTGAACCTGGCATGGTACATCCGGTTTTCCCGGATAATGCCGTGTCGATATTCAGAAACTGGAGAGCGGAAACAGGTTGTAAATCGTAGAGCCAGGAAGCAATAGTGCAGATGATTCTCACGAAGCAGTAAATCAGCAGCACATTGTAGAGTCACATCGTAACAAGAAATGCCTGGGGATGCCTAAACAAGAAGAGCCGCTACCTTAACCGGTAGCGGCTCTTTCTTTTGCTTGTCCTGTCAGGATTCACTTTCCACCCACTACGATGAGCGCCACAGCAGCACTCGTGAAAGGTTGAATGCATATTCTTCCCCTAAAACATGCATAAATTGTTATACTATAATCAAAAGAAGAAAGCTGTGATAAGGAGGGGGAAGGAGGCTGCAGCCATGTTGGTCTTCACGATTATAGTCATAGCGTCACTGGCATTAGCCTTGGCATGCCAGTACGATGCTTACCGGAAAATTCACAGGTATTAGATGATGAGGTTAATGAAGCCCGCTTGTGAAGCGGGCTTCTCTAATACGGGCAATCGAGGGGAAAGTTGCTTTTCCAGAGAGTACACGGTTCCTTTTTATCTTCAGAAGGGGATGGGGGTAGCCGGTAAAACATTTCAAGGATGCCTGGTATTTGTTGGTATGGATGCGAGCTTTTCCTTGCGGGTGAGGATGTAGGTCCGTCCCAGGAGAGAAAAACCTATAAAACCACGTACTTCCAGTCGGCCAGGTTTATCCAGGTGAATTTTGCATTGATAGCTGTTGCCGCTTTCCGGATCGTAACAGGCCCCGTTTTCCCACAGGTTGTCTCCCGTTGCGGTGAGGCCTTCTATTACCTGCAGGCCGATGATCGGTCGGTTCCTCAGCGCCGGATCGGGATTTTTCCGGTCAACTTTTGGCGTGCCGACCGGCCCGTCAGCGCTGGAGACATAGTTCGGATTCTTCAGCCCGACAACTTTTCCGCAGAGCTTCTCTCCGCACCTGAAAATTTCCAGCGACGATCTGTCCCCATCGGTTTTCCAAGGGCCGACAACGTCGTTCGGGTTAGCGACGGAAACAGTCGTTGCCGCGAGCAGGATTATCAGGCTGAACGCCCAGACCCTCATATATTACCTCAGACAATGGTGAATTATTTCTGTCAGAATAACAGAAAGCAGTTCATTAAATCCAGTGAAAAATCAAGCCGGCCTGATGCACCCCGGGGCGGTTGCCTGTACGTATCCCCCTGGCTTGGGAGGTTTCGAATTTACAAGTGGACAATATTTGCAGGTTTGCTAGAATGGCAAAAATTAATTTAAAAAGGAGCGATCCCATTTATGAAACGATTTATTCTGCTTATGATTTCTGTACTCTCTTTCCCCGCTGTTTCTTCAAATGTTTTTGCAGATGCCCCCAAAGATCTCGGACCGGAAGTCATCAACCTCAAAATGGGCACCATGAATCTTCCGTTCCAGCACTGGAAACACCAGACGAGTTTGCACAAGGAATGTTATAACTGCCACAAGACTAAGATCGGCCAGATCGACGGTTGGGGGAAAGAGGTCGCACACAAGATCTGCATCCCGTGCCATGACCTTGAAAATAAGGGCCCTGTGCTGTGCCAGGAGTGCCATAAGAAACGGCTGAATTCTCGTCAGTGAAGAATATCCGGCGTGTCGCCTGGGTTAACAGTTCTTCACTAACAATGAACCCGTCGTACCCCAAAGGATTCGGTATCGAGTTTCTCCAGCTTACCGAAGAATCGGTTCGATATATTCAGGACTACGAACGTACATCCGCAGTATCCCGACAAAGGAGCTAAATTATGGCGAAGCCGAACTTTTCATTTGAAAAACGGAAGAAGGAACTGGAGCGGAAGAAGAAAAGCGAAGAAAAAATGCAGAAGAAAGCCGACAAGAATGCTGAAACTGCCGGGGAGAGCCGGGATGACGCTGCAGGTGAATAAGTAATGGCTGCCGGCAGGAAGTAACAAGGGTACAGGCTGTTTTATTCAGAAAAACAGCCTGTACCCTTGTCAGTCGTCCGCTATGTGCGGGTTTACCGCTCACCGCCCCTCATGATCCCGTCTGAAATCATTTGTCCCGATCATGGTCCCTGCCTTTGTGTCCGGTCTCTTTCGGCCAGTGGGACTTCGGCAGTTCCGTCCAGGAGGTTAAGTTTGCAATATTCTCATTATATTGGTATAATAAACTAAAAGAATCAATCTCAGCCTTGCAGAGATGGTATCATGCCGACCACGTTACGCTTGAAGATGGCGGGTTATCTTGCCATGGCCAGCGCCCTGCTGACCTTACCATGGATTCTTTTCACGTACACCATCGCCAATCGCAACGATCCCGCCTACAGGGCCGCCGAGGCGTCGATGCTGGTGGGGGGGCTGGCGCTTCTCGTCTACCTGCTGCTTACTTTTCAGCAGCTCCTTCACAGCCACTACCTCTTCCATGATGCCGATAAAACCATCTCCCTCATCATTCAGGCCTCCATCACCCAGACCGCCAACAGCCTGCTCGGCTTGGCCATTCCCGAACTTGCGGGTCCCGTGAGAATAATGGGAACCATCCTGCTGGTGATTGTCGGAATCCTTCACATGATGTTCGGCATCTGGCTCCTGCAGCTCCCTGCCAGCCTCGGCGGCATGCACCGCCCTTACTGCTATCTCAACATTGTCACCGGTTTTGCCCTTGCCACCATTTTGCTGCTGCCGCTCGGCATGCTGACGGGCTGCATTGCCGATGTCATGCTTGGGACCATCTTCCTGCAGGCGGTCGCTTCCCGACCCGGGTCCGGATGAGCGAATAAAAGAGAGACACCGCCCGACGCGGGTTTTATTCTGTATAAACGGGGCGGGATTTTATGGCGGCAGATGTACAGGAATTGTGGTAAAATAAAAACAGAGAGGGAATGAAAGGAGGTGGCGACCATGAGAGGCATGAAACGTCCGGTGATGAATCAGCGGCGGATGATGCGGGTGACCATGCTCGGCAAGCACGAGCTGATGATTCGGCGCGCCGCCAACCACAATGCCCATGTCATCACCCCGCACGGCAAACTAGAGGCCGGCCGTAAAGGGCGGAGAGGGTGATTAAGCGTAACCATGTGACGACACAAGTGATAAGCCCGGCAGATGCCGGGCTTATTGTTGTAGCTCGGAATTCAGGGAAAGGATGGCGGTTGGAACCTGCCGGTAGTCGGTAAAGCTGTAGTGCAGTCTTTCCTTTTTGACGTTTTTTCATTGCCTCGGCAGCCCTGGAAATGATATACAACAACAAGCCAGTGAACCACAGGGATCGCTTCCTGTGGTATTTTTATGTATCGGGCCAGTGAGCGCCTGCCGGCGACGCACCGTCCTTCGAAGGAGTATTTCGTGAAACACCCGCGCTTATCCCTGCTTCCGCAGATGATGACATATCTGCTGCCCGCTCTCCTTTATCTGCCGCTTACCCTGTCAGGCTGTTCGAACGATAAGCACGGTGATCTGTCGGCAGCCAAAAGAGAGACGAATACTACTGCAGTTCCTGCTGCCCAGGCGGTGAGTTTCGCAGTGAAGACTACTGTGGTCAAAAATGCGCCTCAAACGGAAATAACGGCTCCCAAAATCAAGTACAACGCAGGGGAAGATCCCGGGTTTGCCAAGCGACATGGCTGGCCGGTGCAGTGTCCATCGCCGCTGCCGGGGTCGATACTGCCGCAGAAGCGGATCGTGGCCTACTACGGCAACCCGCAATCAAAGCGCA
>JBGPCQ010000058.1:0-16355 GCA_041481895.1 Geobacteraceae bacterium
CCGCCGCTGGTTAATATACCTATCTTTTTCATCATTCACTCCTTGTCCTTCTTTCCCTTCAGCCACTCCATCCGCTCCTTGATCGTCTTCTCGTAGCCGTGCCCGGCAGGGTCGTAAAACTTCCGCCCCCTGATCTCATCCGGAAGGTGCTGCTGCACCACGTACCCCTCCTGGTAGTCGTGGGCGTACTTGTACCCCTTGTGGTACCCCAACTCCTTCATCAGCCGGGTCGGGGCGTTCCTGATCGGGAGCGGCACCGGCAACGCCCCGCTTTTTCTCACTTCGGCAAGGGCGGCGTCGATCCCTGCATAGGAGGCGTTCGATTTCGGGGCGGTGGCGAGGTAGGTGACTGCCTGGGCCAGTATGATCCTCCCTTCGGGGAGCCCGACCAGCTGGAATCCCTGGAGAGCGGCGACGGCCACCTGGAGGGCGCGCGGGTCGGCGTTGCCGATGTCTTCTGAGGCAAGGATTACCATCCGGCGCAGGATGAAGAGCGGCTCCTCCCCAGCTTCGATCATCCGCGCGAGCCAGTAGAGGGCACCGTCCGGGTCGCTCCCCCGCATCGACTTGATGAAGGCAGAGATGACGTTGTAGTGCTCCTCCCCCCCCTTGTCATAGAGGAGCGGCTTTCTCTGGACCGCCTCCCGCGCCGCTTCAATGGTGATGATCCCGTCTTTCGCCAGCCGTGCTGCAGTTTCAAGGGAATTGAGCGCGATCCGGGCATCACCGTCCGCCTGTTCGGCCATGAAAAAGAGCGACTCCGGCTCCGCAGTGAGCCCGAGAGCGCCAAGCCCCCGCTCCCGGTCGGTCAGCGCGGCTTTGAGGATCGCCGCGATCTCCTCGTCCTTCAGAGAGGTGAGCACGAGTACCTTGCAGCGGGACAAGAGCGGCGCCACGACTTCAAAGGAAGGATTCTCCGTGGTGGCCCCAATGATGGTGAAGGTCCCGTTTTCCACGTAGGGGAGAAAGGCGTCCTGCTGGTTCTTGTTGAAGCGATGGATCTCATCCACGAACAGAATGGTCTTCTTTCCCCGGAACTTGAATTCTTCCTCGGCTTCTTTCACCACCTCGCGAATGTCCTTGATGCCGGACAGAATGGCGGAGAAGAAGATGAAGTGGGAACGGGTTGCGTTGGCGATAATGCGCGCGAGGGTGGTCTTGCCCGAGCCGGGCGGCCCCCAGAAGATGAGGGACGTGAGCTGGTCGGTCTCGATGAGCCGCCGCAGGAGTTTCCCCTCCCCCAGGAGATGCTCCTGCCCCATGAACTCCTCGAGGGTCTGCGGACGCATCCGCTCGGCGAGTGGGGCCTCCCGCAACGGCCCGGCCGCGGATGATGTATCAAAAAGATCCATAGAGTCCTTTGAAGGTTGAAGGTTGAGTCGCCGGATTGAGAACTGTTAAAGGTTATGGCATGATCAACCTCTCAACATGCAACCCTTCAACTCCCTTCATCCACCGGGCATACTTTCTCATGCAAATAATGCTGCACATTGGCAGTCACTTCCTCGGTCTGCACGTTCCAGATTTCCTCCGCGTATTCGGCGATGGTGCGATCGCTGGAGAATTTCCCCATGCCGGCGGCGTTCAGGAGCGCCCGGCGGGCCCATTCGTCCTGGTCGAGGAACAGGGTGCTCACTTCATCCTGGCAGGCAATGTACGCGGCATAGTCGGCCAGGAGCAGGTAGCGGTCCCCCTGGTTCAGGAGGGAATCCACGATCGGCTGGAAAAGGTCGGGGGCAGAAGGGGAAAAGGTGCCGCCGGCAATCATGTCCAGGGCCAGCTTCAGTTCCGGCTGTCGGGAGTAATACTCCCGCGGATTATACCCCCTTTCCTTCAGTGCGGCGACCTCGTCGGCGTTCAGCCCGAAGATGAAGATGTTTTCCCGACCGACCTCTTCCATGATCTCGATGTTGGCCCCGTCCAGGGTGCCGATCGTCAGTGCGCCGTTCAGGGCGAACTTCATGTTGCCGGTCCCCGAAGCCTCTGTGCCGGCGGTGGAAATCTGTTCCGAGAGGTCCGCCGCCGGAATGATCTTCTCCGCCAGGGTCACCCCGTAGTCGGCCAGGAAGACCACCTTGAGCTTCCCCCTGATGTCCGGGTCGTTGTTTATTGTTTCGCCGACCGAATTGATCAGCTTGATGATGAGTTTGGCCGTCACATAGGAGGGCGCCGCCTTGCCGCTGAAGATGAACGTCCTCGGCACGGTCCGGATCTCGGGGTTCTGTCTGATCCTGTTGTAGAGGGTTATGATGTGGAGCACGTTGAGAAGCTGCCGCTTGTATTCGTGGATTCTTTTCACATGGCAGTCGAACAGGGAATCGACATCGACATCGATGCTGTTGTGCCTGTGTATATAGTCGGCCAGCCTCTGTTTGTTTGCTCTCTTTACCTGGCGCCATTTATCGAGGAATTCCCGGTCACCGGTCAAGTTCCTCAAATTTCTCAACTCGTAGAGGTCCGTCGTCCATGTAACGTCGGTGGCCTCGTCGATCAGCGCGGCAAGCGCGGGATTGGCCTTCTTCAGCCAGCGCCGCTGGGTAATCCCGTTGGTCTTGTTGTTGAACCGTTCCGGATACATTTCGTAAAAATCGGGGAAGAGACGTTTTTTGAGGATTTCCGTATGGAGGGCCGCAACGCCGTTGACCGAATGGCTCCCGACGATGGCGAGGTGGGCCATCCGGATGGTCCTCTCCCGGTTTTCCCCGACGATGGACACCCTGTTCAGTCGCCCCTCATCACCGGGGAACCTTGTTTGGACCTCTTCGAGAAAACGTTCATTGATGTCGTAGATGATCTGGAGGTGGCGGGGGAGAATCCGCTCGAAAAACCCGACCGGCCACTGCTCAAGCGCTTCCGGAAGGATAGTGTGGTTGGTGTAGGCGAAGGTCTTGACGCTGATGCCCCAGGCGTCGTCCCAGTCGAGGCGCTCCAGGTCGAGCAGCACCCTCATCAGTTCCGGTATGGCGAGTGACGGGTGGGTGTCGTTTAACTGGATGGCGACCTTGTCGGGGAGGAGCATCAGGTCGGTGTGCATTTTCTTGAAACGGTAGAGAACGTCGTGCACCGTGGCCGAGGCGAGGAAATATTCCTGCTTGAAGCGGAGTTCCCGCCCTTCTACGATGTTGTCCGAGGGGTAGAGGACCTTGGAGATATTCTCGGACATCATCTTCTTTTCAACGGCCCGAATGTAGTTTCCTTCGTAAAAATATTTCAGGTCGAAATCGCGGGTCGATTTTGCGGTCCAGAGCCGCAGGGTGTTGACCGTTTTGTTCCGGTAGCCGGGGACCGGGATGTCGTGGGCCATGGCCATGACATCCTCGGTATCCACCCACTCGGACATTTCCCGCCCTTCGATGGTCACCTTGACCACCCGGCCGTTGAACTTGACCGGATGGAGGTGTTCCTGGCGGTCAAGCTCCCAGGGGTTCCGGTAGCGGAGCCAGTTGTCGGGGATTTCCACTTGGCCCCCGTCAACGATCTTCTGGCGGAAGATGCCGTATTCGTAACGGATGCCGTAACCGTAGGCGGGAATAGCCATGGTAGCCATGGAGTCGAGGAAGCAGGCCGCCAGCCGGCCCAGCCCGCCGTTACCGAGCCCCGCGTCGGGTTCTTCATCGCAGATTTCTTCGAAATTGTAGCCGAGGGACGACATTGCTTCCGTGAAATCATCAAGGAGGCCCAGGTTGATCAGGCTGTTTTCCAGGTTCCGCCCCGGCAGGAACTCCATGGAGATGTAGTATACTCTCTTGTTGTCGCTGTTGTAGTAGGCCTGCTGGGTATCGAGCCAGCGCTCCACGAGGCGGTCCCGCACCGCGTAGGCCAGGGCGTTGAATATGTCGTAGCGGCTGGCGGAATACTTGTCCTTGCCGAGGGTGTATTCCAGGTGCTCGAGGAAAGCTTTGATGATGAGCATCAGGTTGTCGAGTTCCACAACCTGGCTGGCTGGCATGGTGCTGTCGTTGGTCATGTATGCCTCGCAGTGGTCCGGGTGCGCCTGCCCCAATGCATCGGGCGGCAACTCCTAGTATACCCGGAAGACGCCGAATTTCCATTGGACATGCTACACTATCTATGCTAGTAAATTCAATCTAGTGTCTATCCGGAAACACCGGATGTGAAACTACCAGTTTCCGATTTGGAAAGGAGGGATTTTTCGTCCTGGCAAGGGAATCAAGGGATTGCGCGGAGGCGTACGACCGTACGCCGCACAAGCAAGACTGAAGATTGACACAGCCAGGGCGGAAAAGCGCCCTTTCCGGACGGAAACTATTTAATACCACAATCAGGGGCCTACGAGATGAAAAAAATCGCCGTATTCGCGAAGGTCCATGACCCCCGCTGTCAGGACGTGGCCATCGAACTGATAAAGTGGCTGGAGGCGAAGGGGCTCACTCCACTTGTGGAGGCCCACCTGTCGCGGCATCTCAGTTGCCGGGAAAGGGCGGAGAGTGCGGATATTCCTAACCGCGCCGACCTGGTGGTAGTCCTGGGGGGCGACGGTACCCTGATTTCGGTGGCCCGCCTCGTAGGGGACCGGCAAGTGCCGATCCTCGGGGTGAACCTCGGCAGCCTTGGCTTTCTCACCGAGATCACCCTGGACGAGCTCTACCCGGCACTGGAGAGCTGCCTCTCCGGCGACTACCGGGTTTCGGAGCGGATGATGCTGCGTGTCGCCGTCGAGCGGGACGGGCAGGAAATCGAGAGCCACCAGGTGCTCAACGACACGGTGATCAACAAGGGTGCGCTGGCGCGGATCGTCGACCTGGAGACGACCGTCAACGGGAGCTGGCTCACGACCTTCAAGTCGGACGGGCTGATCATTTCCACTCCCACCGGCTCCACGGGGTATTCGCTGGCAGCAGGGGGCCCGATCATCTATCCCGCCCTCGACTGCCTCGTCATTACCCCCATCTGCCCCCATACCCTGACCAACCGCCCCATCGTGGTGGATGCCGAGGCCACTATCACCGTGACTCTCAAGTCGGACAAGGAAGATGTCTTTCTTACCCTTGACGGGCAGGTGGGGATGGAGCTCGCGGCCGGAGATGTCATCCGGGTGCGGCGCGCCGAGCACAGGACCCGGTTGGTGATGTCGCGGAGCAAGGATTATTTCGAGGTGTTGCGCACCAAACTCAAATGGGGCGAGCGGTGACGGTGGAACGCGGCTTTTCCGCAATATCTGCGTAAGGCTTCGGGATTCATTGTGCGGCGCAACGCTGTTTATGCCCTTTGGGTACTACGCCTCCGCGCAATCCCTCGACAGCCTTGATCTTGCGAAAAATCCACGTTTCATTGGTCTGAAACCCAGGTGTAATAATCATATGCTGACAGATCTTTACATCAAAAACTTCGCCATCATCGACAACCTTCACGTGACGTTCGGGCCGGGGCTCAATATCCTGACCGGCGAAACCGGGGCGGGGAAGTCGATCATTATCGACGCGGTGAACCTGATCCTCGGCGGCCGCGCCTCGGCCGACCTGATCAGGACCGGTGAGGATGAGGCGATCGTGGAGGCGCTCTTCGACCTTTCCGGCCATCCTGGACTATGCGCCCGTCTGGCCGAAACCGGAGTGGAGTGCGAAGGCGAGCTCCTGGTAAAACGGACGGTCTCCCGATCCGGCAGGAACAGGGTCTTCGTGGGTGGCGGGCTCTCCATTACCTCGGTCCTCACGGAGCTGGCGCGTCAGCTCATCAATATCTACGGACAGCACGAATCGCAGACCCTTCTCAAGCCCGACAACCATCTCCGCCTCCTGGACGATTTCGGCGGGCTGGGACCTGTGCGCTCTGGATTTTCTACGATGTACGACGACTACCGGACCACGCTGTCTGAAATCAGGCGGCTCACCGAAGGGGAGCAGGAGACGGCCCGACGGATCGATCTCCTTTCCTTCCAGGCGGAAGAAATCGCCAAAGCGGCCCTGTCGCCGGACGAGGAGGAGGTGCTGGAGCTGGAGCGGCAGCTCCTGGCCCATGCGGGGAAACTCCTCCAGAACAGCCGGGGGGCATTCGAGCAGCTCTACGGCGGTGACGGCGCCATTCTCGGCAACCTGCGCCGGGTGATCTCTGACATCGGGGATATCGGGACGATCGACCCTGCGCTGAAGCCTGTCGGCGAAACCCTGGACAATGCCTATTTCCAGCTCGAGGATGCTGCCCTTGTACTGCGCGACTATGCCGCGCGGGTGGAGGCCGACCCCGACCGCCTCCAGGCGGTGGACGACCGGCTCGACCTGATAAGCCGGCTGAAACGGAAGTATGCCCCCACTGTCGCGGACATCCTTGCATACAAGGCGGAGATCGATGGGGAGCTGGAATTGCTCATCAACCGGGGACAAACCCGCCATGGGCTGGAGAATGCACTCAAGGAACTGGAGAGCCGTCTTGCTGAAAAGGGGACGGAGCTTACACAGGCCCGGACCGTTGCGGCCGTGAAACTGAAGGAAGCGATGGAAAGGGAACTGCACGAACTGGCGATGAAGAACGCCGTCTTCGCAGTGGCGTTCGAGAAGCTCGCAGAGCCGCGGAGCGGCGGCATGGAGAGGGGCGAGTTCCTCTTCTCCCCCAATCCGGGTGAGGCGCCGAAGCCCCTGGCCAGGATCGCGTCGGGGGGGGAGCTCTCCCGGCTCATGCTGGCTCTCAAGCAGATACACCCGGAAAGCGACGTCCCGACCCTTGTGTTCGACGAGGTGGACAGCGGCATCGGCGGCGCGACCTCGGCCCTGGTCGGGGAAAAGCTGAAGAGGGTGGGGAGCAGGCAACAGGTCCTCTGCATTACCCATCTTCCCCAGGTGGCTGCTTTTGCCGACTGCCATTACCGGGTGGAAAAAAGTGTCGTCGAAGGGCGCACGGTCACGTCGGTCGCTCCTCTCGCAGGCGAGGAGCGGGTGGCGGAGATGGCCCGCATGCTGGGGGGGGTGAAGATTACCGAAAAGACGCTGGAGCATGCCAGGGAAATGATCGAGGAAGCACAATAGCGGATTCGTAAAAAGTCCATCTGCGGTGCTGCACTGCGCCTTTCTTCACTGCGACGTAGCGCTGTTTATGCCCTTTGGGTACTACGCCTCGTTCGAAAGTCACAGCGCGCCTTGCATCTGGAGCTTTTTCCGAATCCGAAGCAAACTGTAACTATGTAAAATGCGTTGGGAAAGACGTTACGAAAGGAACCAGCCATGCTGCGCAAGGCCCAGATACAGGATGTAAAGGAAATTCAGAGGCTCCTCACCTTCTTCGCCAACCGGGGAGACATGCTCTCCCGCTCCCTGTCGGAACTCTACGAGGCACTTAGGGATTACTACATCTTCGAGGAGGATGGGAAGCTCTTCGGCACTGCCGCGCTCCACATTGTCTGGGAGGACCTGGCCGAAATCCGTTCGGTGGCGGTTACCGAGGATGCCGGGCGCAAGGGGGTCGGCACGCAGCTGGTCCAGGCCTGCATCGATGAAGCGCGGGCCATCGGCCTGAAACGTCTGTTCTGCCTCACCTACAAGCCCAACTTCTTCGGTAAATTCGGGTTCCGCATCGTGGACAAGTCGGAGCTGCCGCACAAGGTCTGGGGGGACTGCATGAAGTGTGTCAAATTCCCTGACTGTGATGAAATAGCGATGATTCTGGATATGTGAAACGTGCCTTTTCCGCTATCTCTGCGTTGGGCTTCGGGATTCCTTGTGCGACATGGCGCTGTTTATGCCCTTAGGGTACTACGTCTCCGCGTCATCTCTTGCCCGCCTTGACCTAGCGACAATTCCGCAGGAATTGGACAGCGCAAGCTGCCCGGAGGGTGAGGCCACAGGCCGAATCAAAAAATCACGTTTCATTTGGCAAAAAGGTTGTTAAGCATGAATTTTCAAGAAACCGCCTCCCGTATCGAGAAGCTTCTCACGTCCCGGCCACTGGACGGCTGGGAGATTTTTTCCGTTGCTTCCCGCAACCTCTCTATCGAGGTAAAGGAGCAGAAGGTCGATTCCTTCACCTGCTCCGAGCCGGTAGGGGTGAGCGTCCGCGTTCTGAAAGCCGGGAGCATGGGCTTTTCCTTTTCCACGAGCATGGACGAGACTGACCTCGCCAGGATGATCGACAGCGCCGTGGTCGGGGCGGAAAACCAGACCCCCGACGAGTTCCACGCTTTTCCCCTGCCGGAAGCGTACCCGGACATTCCGGGGATGTTCGATGAAGGACTCGCCATGGTCGGTGAAGAGGAGAAGATAGGGCGGGCTCTGGAGCTGGAACGGCTGACTCTGGCCGCTGACCCCCGCGTTAAGCGGGTCAGGAAGGCGAGCTACGGGGAATCGACCTTCGAGGTCGCCATCCGTAACTCCCTCGGGGTGGGAGGCTCCTACCGGGGCAGTTCGGTATCGAGCAGCGTTGCCGCATTGGCCGAGGAGGGGGGCGATTCCCAGATGGGATGGGATTTCGGCTTCGGTACCGCCTATGCCGGTGTCCGCGTGGAGGAGATTGCCCGTACCGCCGCCGCCAAAGCCGCAGGCCTGCTCGGCGCCCGGAAGATCCCCACCATGCGCTGTCCGGCGATCCTCGACAACTACGTGGCAACGGACATCCTGGAGGTGCTGGCGCCCGCCTTCCTCGCGGAAAATGTGCAGAAAGGGAAATCGCTCCTGGCCGGAGGGGAAGGGAAGCGGCTTTTTGCTGAATGCCTGAAGATGCGGGACGACG
The DNA here is from genome assembly GCA_041481895.1 of Geobacteraceae bacterium. Taxonomy (GTDB): domain Bacteria; phylum Desulfobacterota; class Desulfuromonadia; order Geobacterales; family Geobacteraceae; genus JAMPXD01. The sequence continues at coordinate 8,677 of JBGPCQ010000058.1, forward strand.
GCATCCTGCCCGGGGGGATGGCGACCGCCCCGTTCGACGGTGAAGGAGCTCCGCGGCGCAACACGGTCCTGGTGGAAGGGGGCATTCTCCGCGGGTACCTTTACGACACCTGCTGCGGCCGCAGGGGAGGGCATGCCTCGACCGGCAATGCCGCGCGCGGCGGCGTCAAGGGGCCACCGCGCATGGGGATAAACAATTTATTCATCGAGAACGGCAGCGAATCCTTCACCGCCCTTGCGGAAGGGATCGGCCGCGGGCTGCTCGTCACATCGGTCATGGGGATGCACACCGCCAACCCGATCTCTGGCGATTTTTCCGTGGGGGCGGCCGGCTTTCTGATCGAAAAGGGGGTTGTCACCGCGCCGGTCAAAGGAGTCGCCATTGCCGGCAATATCATGGAACTCTTCCGCAGGGTGGAGGGGGTGGGGAGCGACCTTCGCTTCTTCGGGGCCGTGGGGTCGCCATCACTGAGGATCGCCGAGATGGATGTGAGCGGCGAGTAAATCCGGCGACCAATCATCCTGTCATGCTGAACGGGTTGTTCAGCGTTTTTTTTCTTTTGAGTCCTGCCGCGCATGAGCGAAATGAACCGCGGGTCTCCCGAGAGAAAGAGAGGATTCAATCAATTGTGGGCCGGAATAATCTCCGGCGCGCTCTTGGTGGTTCCAGACGCGAAAATTCTCAACCAGATCTGTGGCAGTCATCGGTTGAGCCAGATAAAATCCTTGTATTTCATCGCAATTGCAGGCCGTCAGGAAATTCATCTGTGCGGCCGTTTCGACCCCTTCGGCCATTACCTTCAGATTCAGGCCGTGGGCAAGGGATATGATTGCCTCGGCGATTGCCGCATCTTCGGCGCTCTGATTGACATCGGTGATGAATGAACGGTCGATCTTGATCCGGTCGATAGGAAAATGCTTCAGGTAACTGAGAGATGAGTAGCCGGTACCGAAGTCGTCGATACTGATGTGAAATCCCATTTTCTTGAGTGTCCTGAAGATGCCGATAGTTCTTTCGGTATTCCCCATGAAAATGCTCTCCGTGAATTCGAGTTCGATAATTTCCGGAGAAACCCCTGTTTCTTCCATAATCCGCTCCACCATCGGAAGAAAATCGAGTTGATTGAGCTGTTTTCCGGAAATATTGATCGCCACCTTCAAGTCCCGATGCCCGTCCATAGACCAGTTCCTCGCCTGAGCGCACGCAGTACGCAGGACCCATTCTCCCAGGCCGATGATCAGTCCCGATTTTTCCGCCAGGGGGATAAACTCTGACGGTTGCAGCATGCCGAAATCTGTGCTTTCCCAGCGCAGGAGCGCCTCGACTCCCACCATCTTTCTCGTAGTAAGATCCCATTGGGGCTGGTAGTGCAAGGCAAATTCGTTCTTCTCGACCCCCTGGCGCAGGGCGTTTTCCAGCGCCACCCGACGCATGGTCTGCTCGTTCATATCGGCGGAGAAAAAACGGTAGTGGGACCGTGTCTCGGCCTTAGCGTGGTACATGGCGATATCGGCGCACTGGAAGAGGGTTTCCGCGTCGGCGCCATCATCCGGATAGAGGGCGATGCCGATGCTGGCGCTGCTGCTGATCTTAATCCCGTCAACCACGAACGGCTCCGAAAAGATGGATAGTACCCGCTGGGCGGCCGTGGCCGCGCTTTCCTGTCCGTTCAGAGAGGTCAGGACCACGACGAATTCGTCCCCCCCCAGTCTGGCCAGGGTATCCGACTCCCTCATGACATCGGCGAAACGGATCGCCACTTCCCGGAGTAGCTTGTCACCGAAGTCGTGCCCCCGGGTGTCATTCACATCCTTGAAATTGTCGAGATCGAGAAAGAGGAGTCCGACCTGGTGTCCTTCACGCCGGCCCAGGGCGAGGGCATGGCTGAGCCGGTCCAGGAATGTTCCGCGGTTCGGCAGTCCTGTCAAGGAATCGAAGTAGGCAAGACGATAGATCTTCTTTTCAACCTCTTTTCGTCCGGAGATATCTTCACAAGCCGTGACGATTCCCAGGCATACATCATCGGCGTTACGAACGGCTATGGAAGAAAGCTGCACCGGGAATTCCGTCCCATCCCCCCGTAGATTGACGCTCTCCCGCCTCCAGACCTCCGCATTGCATATTTCATCCTGGGACGAGGTGGTTCTCAGATGGATCGGGGCAAATCCCCGCGCCTCCCTGCCGAGGAGTTCATCAGGCTTGTATCCGTGCATCTCCGCCTCGGTGTTGTTCACATAACTGATTTTCCCGTGGATATCGCAGATGGTAATGCCGATCGGGAGGGAATCGACCGCCTCTTTCAGGAGCAGCAGCCGGTCTTCGGACTGCTTCAGTTCGGTGATGTCATGGATGGTCCCCATGATGCGGGGGGTCTTCCCGGAGTTTTCCGTATCCGCCCACGCCTGCAGACGCACCCTGCGCAGCTTTTCGCCGGTGTGCCTGATGCGGCATTCGAAAGCGCATCCGCTCCCGTTGAGGACGACGTTTTTGAGGTGCGATTCCGCTATCACCCGATCCGGGGGATTGAGCGCGACGAGCAGTTCTGAAAAGGAAAAACGGTGGTGGTGTTTCTCTCTGCCGAGTATTCTGAACGTTTCCTCCGACCCCCAGAATCCGCCGGTAGAAGGCTCCCACTCCCAATTCCCCAGGTGGGCGATCCGCTGGGCGTTGGCCAGGCGCGCTTCACTCTTCTCCAGATTCTTGATGCTTCGGCTGGCCCGCAGCATGTAGCGTATCCGGAAGATCAAGAGTTCGGTCTTTATTGTTTTGGTGGTGAAGTCGGTCGCGCCTGCCTCGAAGGCGTGATTAATGGATTCCGCATCGTCCAGTCCGGTAACCATCAGGATCGGTGTGTAGATACCTTCGGGAAGAGAGCGGATTCCCTGGCAGGTGGCGAATCCGTCCATGCCGGGCATGACGAGATCGAGGAGGACCAGGTCCGGCGAGAACTCCTTGAAACGGGCAATGGCCGAGGCGCCATCCGTGGCCTCTACTACGGTGAAACCCGCCTCCTGCAGGGCATCCCGGACCGTATCCAGCATGAACTGCTCATCATCGACAGTCAGGATCACCGGGTTATTGTCCTGAATTATTCCATAAGGCATCGGTTGACTCCATTGCACACGCTTGCATTACAAGCAGTGTGGTACGGTTTGGGGAAAAAGTCAAATAATATTAGAAATTATTAATTAGCTAAAGACGGAGATAGCCTGGATAGAGATGCTCTTACAGTTCCCACGCAAAAGCTGTACTCAATCTGTCTCCATCGTTTGTTTGAAAAAAGGTGGCATCTGTTTTATCTCACGAAACATGCCAAATTGAAAAATACTTAGAATTTGTTGTGTTAGCTTTGTTAAGGGGTAAAGAACATGTAAACAAAGTTTACATGTTTCTGGGTAATAAGTTGCAAAGATTGGCCTGTCAGGCTGTAAACGTGATGTAAACAAAGTTTACAATGTAAACAAAGTTTACGTATTCCGGATGTCATGCTGTCAGCGTCGATTTCAATTAGTACTGCGCTTTTCCGGGTTCCTCTCGGTGCTGAGGTCGCGCCTCTGATTTAAAAATTTCTCTCAGATTCCTTGTAACGTGGCGGAGGGGATTTATTGACCGAAAAAAAGGCTTCGGGAGTGAGCCCGAAGCCTTTTTGTTCCGAAACTTTTGTAGCCGCTATTTCTTGATTACGCAGTCGAGGATCACGTTGACCCGGCGGTTTTTTGCCCGTCCGTCGGGTGTGCCGTTATAGGCAATACGGCGGGTCTGGCCAAACCCCTTGGCATAAAGCCGGGACCGGTCGATGCCGAATTTCTCCACCAGGTAGTTCACGACGCTGTCGGCCCGCATCTGGGAGAGCTTCATGTTCGATGCCGGGCTCCCCACGTTGTCGGTATGTCCTTCTACCAGGGCGGTCACGGTCGGATTCACTTTCATGAAGTCGGCGACCTTGGCGATTTCATCATTGAACTGTGGCTTGATGTCGGACATGTTGGTGTCGAACTGCACATTCAGGTTCAGGCAGAGTTTGTCGGGCAAGGCCTTGAACTGCTTGGCATCCACCAGGGCGCAGTCGATGATCGCCTCGATTCTCCGGTTCTTCTGCCTTCCCGCATCGCTTTTGTCATCCGTAATCGGCCTGGTCTTGCCGAACCCCCTGGCTGACAGGCGGGACCGGTCGATGCCGAATTTCTCCACCAGGTAGTTCACGACGCTTTCGGCCCGTTTCTGGGAGAGCTCCATGTTATATTCAGCGCTTGCCACATCGTCGGTATGCCCCTCGATCACCGTGGTGGTGGTGGGATACTGCTGCATGAATGCGGCTACGCGGCCGACTTCGTCACGGTATTCATCCCTGATGATGGCCTTGTCGATGTCGAACAGGATGTTCAGGGTGAGGCAGTACTTGGTTATTTCCGCTGTCGGCTCGGCTGCCGGCACCGGCGGGAGCGGTTCCTCTTCGACTATTGGCGCAGGGGGAGGGGGAGGGGCCGCGACTACAGTCGCTGCCGGCTTGTTTCCGCCGAAGAGGATATGGAGGCCGACAGTGTATTCGTAGTTCATCCAGTACTTGTCGTGAGGCAAATCATGCAATGCAAATATCTGATGATAATCGGCGCGGATTGCTACGTCCTCACTGAGGAAATACTTGAGCCCGATGCCGGCGGCCGCAGCGTAATCAGTTTGCGTCCCGAACGGGAAATGGACCGAGGTCCCCCCGCCGCCGAGGGCCAGGTAGGGGACCAGCTTATTATCCGGCATGAAGTTGTACACCCCTTCGAGCCGATAGTTGAAGACTTTGACGCTATCTCTGGAACCTCTGGTCAGGTGGCCCGGGACGTAGTCGAAAATTGCCTCGGCTCCCCAGTTTTTGGTGATGTCATAGCCGAGCCGCAGACCGAACACCGGCCTGGTTTCCAGCTGCTCCACACCGTCGAATGTGTAGCCGCCGATGTAGGGTGAGAGGGTGATTGCGCCTTGCCGTTCACCGGCAAAGCATGGCGCGGCAAAGGCAAACATGAGTGCTGTCAGCATGCCAATGATTCCTGTTCTTTTCATCTGATCCTCCTTTTAGAGTGATTATAATTTGCGCTATGTGCTGCGCTGCGCAACCGAAGTCATGATTGGGGTGTAGACGGAAATGATTAATTAATTGTTATTTTAGAACCTACTTCGGCATTGTCAAGGCCGCTGCCAAGAATTTTCTGCGGTATGACTCCTGCTGTTCCTGGTGCGAGCCTGAACGCGGCCCGGGAAAGCGCGCCGTTGTTTGGATTATCATTCCAGGCACGCGGCATTTTCCTTTTCTATTGAGCAAATACAAACTTTTATGCTATCTTACGCTGTTACTTTTAACCAATCCCATTCCTGTCAGGAGAATGTTTAATGTTTGGCGACATCATCAAGAAGATTATCGGGAGCAAGAACGAGCGGGAACTGAAGCGGCTCTGGCCCATAGTTCATCAGATAGGGGCACTGGAGCCGGAGATGGCAAAGCTCTCCGACGATCAGGTGCGGGATAAGACGCTGCAGTTCAAGGAGCGCTACGGCAAGGGGGAGTCGATTGACTCGATCCTCCCCGAGGCCTTTGCCGTCTGCCGCGAGGCGGGGAAAAGGGCCCTGGGAATGCGCCACTTTGACGTGCAGCTGATCGGCGGCATGGTGCTTCATTCCGGCAAGATCGCCGAGATGAAGACCGGCGAGGGGAAGACGCTGGTCGCGACCCTGCCTGCCTACCTGAATGCCCTGACCGGCCGGGGCGTGCACGTGGTGACGGTCAATGACTACCTGGCACGGCGCGACTCCGAGTGGATGGGGCAGCTCTACAAGTTCCTCGGGCTCACGGTCGGAGTGATCGTCCACGGCCTTGATGACGACGAGCGGCGCGACGCCTACAATGCCGACATCACCTACGGCACCAACAACGAGTTCGGCTTCGACTACCTCCGGGACAACATGAAGTTCGCCCTGGATGATTACGTGCAGCGGGACTTCCACTACGCCATCGTCGACGAGGTGGACTCCATCCTGATCGATGAGGCGCGGACGCCGCTTATCATCTCCGGCCCGACCGAGGACTCGACCGACAAGTACTACATCATCGACCGGATCATCCCGCTCCTCAAAAAGGGGGAGGTGAAAGAGATCGAGGCGAACACCCTCTCGGGCAAGCGGAAGGCCTACACCGGGGACTTCACCATCGACGAGAAGGCCAAAACCGCCACTCTGACCGAAGAGGGGGTGCTCAAGGTCGAGAAGCTCCTCAAGATAGACAACCTCTACGACCCCCGCAACATGGAGATGCTCCACCACGTGAACCAGGCGCTGCGAGCCCACGCCCTGTTCAAGCGGGACGTGGACTACGTGGTGAAAGAAGGTGAGGTGCTTATCGTCGACGAGTTCACCGGCCGCCTCATGCCGGGTCGCCGCTGGTCCGACGGGCTGCACCAGGCGATCGAGGCCAAGGAGGGGGTGGAGATCGAGAACGAGAATCAGACCCTCGCCACCATCACCTTCCAGAACTATTTCCGCATGTACGAAAAGCTCTCCGGTATGACCGGCACCGCCGACACCGAGGCGGAGGAGTTTCACAAGATCTACAAGCTCGACGTCATGGTGATCCCCACCAACCGTGTTCTGTTGCGTCCCGACTTTCCCGATGTCATCTACAAGACCGAAATGGAGAAGTTCAAGGCGGTCATCGAGGAGATCAAGGAACTGCACATCAAGGGGCAGCCGGTGCTGGTCGGCACCATTTCCATCGAGAAGTCGGAGGTACTTGCGGAACTCCTCAAAAAACAGGGGGTCCCCCACAATGTCCTGAACGCCAAGCAGCACGAGCGGGAGGCGGAGATCGTCGCCCAGGCGGGGCGCAAGGGGATGGTGACCATCGCCACCAACATGGCGGGGCGCGGCACCGACATCATCCTCGGCGGCAACCCGGAGGGGTTGGCGAAACAATGGCGCTTGAGCAACCCGGAGGCTGCCGAAGAGGAATACGAGAAGGTCCTGGAAGAATTCAATTCCCAGTGGGCTGCCGAGCATAACGAGGTGGTGAGGCTTGGCGGCCTCCATATCCTCGGCACCGAACGCCACGAGAGCCGGCGCATCGACAACCAGCTGCGCGGCCGCTCCGGCCGCCAGGGGGACCCGGGTTCATCCCGTTTCTATCTCTCCCTCCAGGACGATCTTCTACGCATCTTCGGCTCCGAACGGGTGTCCAAGATCATGGACATGCTGAAGATCGAGGAAGGGGAGGCGATTACTCACGGCCTCATCACCAGGTCGATCGAGAACGCCCAGAAGAAGGTGGAGGCCCACAACTTCGAGATCAGGAAGCACCTCATCGAGTACGACGACGTTATGAACAAACAGCGCGAGGTGATCTACACCCAGCGCAAGGAGATACTTGCCGGAGCGGAAATCCGGGCAAGCTTCCTCGACATGATGGATGAAACCGTGGCGGACCTGGTCGGCGCCCATACCGTCGAGAAGGTCCCCGCCGCCGAGTGGGACTGGCCGACGATCGACGAGGGGTGCTACAAGCTGTTCGGGTTCCATCCCGATATCCCCCGGGTGACGATGGAGCGCCTCAATCCCGAGAATTTCCGAGAGATCCTCCGGGAGAAAGTGCACGAGGTTTTCGACGCAAAACTGGCGGAGTTCGGTGACGAGATGATGGACCA
>JBGPCQ010000059.1:0-16045 GCA_041481895.1 Geobacteraceae bacterium
CTTGAAATTATTTGGCTGGGGTGCGAGGATTTGAACCTCGGATGACGGAGTCAGAGTCCGTTGCCTTACCGCTTGGCGACACCCCAAAGAAGAAAATTTATAGCAGAAATATCCGGGGCCGTCAAGACTTTTCAAAACCGGCATGTGCCGCTCCAGCCTCTATGGCGCGGATATTTGCCGGGATGAACCGGTGGTTCCGTTCCGGGAGAGCATCCTTCAACGCCTCGGCCAGAGACGTGAGAGCAACGGCCCCGGTCCGGGCCGCGTAGGCCCCTGCAGCCACCATGTTGACCATGCGTGCGTCGCCGAGCTGCATGGCTATCTCGTTCATCGGTACGAGAATGATTTCGATGTCGTCCCGGTTGAAGCCGGAGGTGTCGATGAGCGAGGAGTTAATGATGCAGATCCCTCCCGGCTTTACCTTTTGACCGAACTTGTCCAGTGAAGTCTGGTTCAGGACAACGGTTGCCGATGGGTTGCCGATGACCGGCGACCCAACTTCGCCGTCAGCGATCACCACGGTGCACATGGCCGCTCCGCCGCGTTTTTCAACCCCGTAGGCAGGGAAGAAGGAGACGTTCTTCCCTTCGATAAGCGCGGCATAGGAAAGCAGATTCCCCGCCAGGAGCACCCCCTGTCCACCGAAACCGGCTATGAAAACGTCATGTCGCATATATAAACCCCGTTCAGCGTGAGAAGTGAGCCGTAAGAAGTAATATCACCCTATAAATGCACTTTTTCATCTCGCGTCTCACAGATTCTCTCTATTTTTGAAAACGCCCAGCTTGAAATAGTCACACATTTCCGTGCCGACACGTTCATTGGCCTGAAGAGGGGTTGTCCCCCAGTTGGTCGGGCAGGCGGAAAGCGCCTCGATAAAAGAAAATCCCTTCCCTTCCACCTGGTACCTGACAGCCTTTTTAATCTGCTTCTTTGCGTCCATAAGGTTCCGGGGAGAATTCACCGCAACGCGGGCGGAAAAGGCTACTCCTTCCAGTTGGGTCAGGAGTTCGGCCATCCTGATCGGTGCGCCGTCCTTTTTCTGGTTCCTGCCGTAGGGGGAGGTGGAAGTCTTCTGGCCGACGAGAGTGGTGGGGGCCATCTGGCCGCCGGTCATGCCGTACGTCGTGTTATTGACGAAAAAGACGGTTATGTCTTCGCCCCGGTTGGCGGCATGGATGATCTCCGCGGTGCCGATGGCCGCCAGGTCGCCGTCACCCTGGTACGTGAAGACAAAACAGTCGGGCTTCGCCCTCTTCACACCGGTTGCGACAGCTGACGCCCGCCCATGGGGTGCTTCCACCACGTCAATGTCGAAGTAGCTATAGAGAAATACGGAGCATCCCACGGAAGCGACGCCGATGGTGCGCTGCTGCACGCCGAATTCGTCCATCGCTTCGGCAATCAGACGATGGATGGTGCCATGATGGCAGCCGGGACAGAAATGGGTCTGGACGTCCTTCAGGCTTACCGGTCTTTTAAAAACCTGTTGCATATAAACCTCTTTAGGCTTAGGCACTGGGCAATAGGGAAATCTCGTCTTTGGCCTGTTGCCCGGTGCCCAGTGTCTTGCGCGCAGCGGCTGTCAGTAATGTTTCTTTATCTGTTCGAAAAGTTCCTCCGGCGTCGGCAACGACCCTGCGCCGGGAGGCCTCCCGTAGAAGAAGACCTCGGCATCTCTGGCAATTGAAAGCCGCACGTCCTCGATCATCTGGCCGGTATTGAGCTCGATATCGAGGATTTTTTTACAGTGCACCGTCAATGCGGCATACGCTTTTTCCGGGAACGGGAAGAGCGTTATGGGGCGGAGCAGTCCGACCTTCAGCCCGACTTCCCGCGCCATCATGATGGCGGTTTTGGCAATCCGGGCCGCCGACCCGAAAGCGGTGACGAGGAGTTCGGCATCGGAAGTCTGAAACTCTTCCCAACGGCCTTCTTTTTCCTTGAGCACTCCGTACTTGGCGTGGAGCTTCCAGTTATGAGCCTCCAGTTCACCATCCCCCAGAAAGAGAGATTTTACAACCCTCTGTTCGCCTCCCCCCTTACCCCGCACCGCCCAGTCTTTCGGAGGCAGGACCGTTTCCGGCCGGGGATGAGGAACAAGCGGCTCTTTCATCTGACCAATAACGGAATCCGCAAGCACCATGGCCGGCATCCGGTAGATGTCCGCGAGATCAAAGGCCAGCAGGGTAAGATCGTACATCTCCTGGACCGAACAGGGAGCGAGGACAACAATATGATAGCCGCCATGGCCGCCTCCCTTGACAGCCTGGAAGTAATCGGCCTGGGAGGCGTCTATCCCGCCAAGGCCGGGACCTGAGCGGGCGATATCGACAATGACGCCGGGGAGTTCCGATCCGGCCATGTACGAAATGCCTTCCTGTTTGAGGGAAATACCCGGACCGGATGAAGATGTCATGGCGCGAACGCCGGTGGCGGATGCCCCCAGAAGCATGTTGATGGCGGCGATTTCGCTTTCTGCCTGGATGAATTCTCCCCCCAGCTTCGGCAACTCACGGGAAAGATATTCGGGAATATCGCTTTGCGGGGTGATCGGATAACCGAAATAATAGCGGCACCCCGCCTCAATGGCAGCAATGGCAACAGCTTCATTGCCTTTCACGAATAAACGTTTCGACAAAACTACCTCCTGAAGACCCGCAGAACATTACAGGCAAAAAAAGTACCAGAGGGTTTGATACTGTCGGAAAAATGTCGGAACTATTGGCAATCGCATGGAGCAGACAGGACGTCCGGTTCTTTCAGACAATCATTTAAAGACCAGTATGGCAACATCAGGACAGATCTCGGCACAGAGCGCGCAACCGGTGCATTTTCCCTGAGATGTCATGACAGCGGGGGTATAACCCTGAATGTTGATATGCTCGGATAATTGGATAAGCTTAAGAGGACAGGCTATGGTACACAATCCGCACCCTTTGCACCGTATCTCATCAATCTCGATCTTTGCCATGTCAGGATTTCCTCATATCTGGATTATCTCGATAATAACACAATTTAAAACTATCAAAAAGCTCTCAATTGAGTCAATGTTTTTTTATTTTGACTATTTTTATTTTTGTGCTTGATTTTATAGATTATTGCAGTTAAATATACGCTAATTGTTTTATACTCTGTTTTACCTAACACAGGAGGACTGAATATGGCGCCGACGTTATTGGAACTGACAGCCAGCATCGTATCTTCACACGCTTCTATGTCAGAGATGACCAGTGAAGAACTTCTTCAGGAAATCGAGAAGGTTTATTCATCACTCCAGAAACTGGAAGGAACTGGTGCGGAAGCAGCCGTTGCATCTGAAGCCAAGGCCCCTGTGATGACGCTGAAAAAGGCCTTCCAGGCTGACCAGGTCTGCTGCATGGTCTGCGGCAAAGGAGGGATGAAAACCCTGACGCGCCACCTTGCCAAAGTTCACGGCATGAAGCCCGGCGAATACAGGAAACAGTTCGGCATCCCGAGCAGCCAGGCCCTGACCGCGAAAAATTTTTCCGATGCACGCCGTAAAATGGCCCAGGACAGAGGCCTTGCGGATAATCTTGCAAAGGCCAGGGCAGTGAGAGCTGCCAAAATTAAGGCCAGAAAAGTGCTGCCCGAAAAACCTGCCAAATCAAAAGTCGCAAAAGTCAAGCCTGTCAACGCAAAACCCGCAAAGGCAAGAATCGCCAAGGCTAATGCTAAGAAGGCATAACCAGCTTCACGAATCGGATTCATCACAAGCCGCTCATCAAAGAGCGGCTTAGCTGTTTCTCAGACTTATACAGGCGCCACTGAAAAAGGGCCAACGTAATAACGCTGGCCCTTCTCTAATTTGGTGGAGCTGATCAGGATCGAACTGACGACCTCTTGAATGCCATTCAAGCGCTCTCCCAACTGAGCTACAGCCCCATTCAAGAACACTCTTTATAACAAAACCGGGGAGTCGTGTCAATCATTATTTAAAGGGTTCCGGTATTTCCTGCTTGACCGACCGCAGGGCTTTGGTTATAATCCCGTTGCATTTCGCCGGAGTGGTGAAATTGGTAGACGCACTGGACTCAAAATCCAGCGGGGGCAACCTCGTGTCGGTTCGATTCCGACCTCCGGCACCAAGTATAAATAAAGGCTTTGCAGGTTTTCCTGTAAAGCCTTTTTTATTGAACCATAGGGTGCAACTTACGCCTGTTCATGTTTTCCAGAAGCATTCTCTGTCAGCTCTCGCTGCCGTAAGACCTCGAACAGCATCACTCCTCCAGCCACCGAAGCGTTGAGGGAACCCACTCCTCCCTTGAGCGGGATAGCAACCAGCACATCGCACTTCTTCCGCACCAGTGGGCGTAATCCTTCACCCTCTCCGCCGATAACGAGCGCCACATGGCCGGTGAAGTCCTGACCGTAGACTGACTCGGCGGCTTCGCCGAGAGCCCCGTAGATCCAGAAGCCGTCACGTTTTAATTCTTCCAGTGTCTGTGCAATATTAGCCACGCGGGCCACCGGAATGGTCTCGATGGCCCCGGCCGAGGATCTTTCCACCGCAGCCGTTATACCGGCCGCCCGATCTTTCGGAATGATAACGCCCTGGGCTCCGGCGCAGGCTGCGGTCCGGATGAGCGCTCCCAGGTTATGCGGGTCCTGGATCCCGTCGAGGACCAGCAGAAGCCCTCTTTCACCCGTATTCCGCCACTGTTCGAGCAGATCCGCAAGCTCGGCATAGGGAAAGGGCTCGACCCTCAGCGCCACCCCCTGGTGATAATCAGTGCCACACAACCGGGCGATGTCCGGCTTGTCCCGCTGTCTGACCGGCACACCCTTTTCTCCGGCAAGAGCGAGAATTCTCTCAACGCGCCGGTCGGAACCGCTGGCCGCCACAAAAAGCTCGAAGGCCTTCCTGTCACCGCGGAGGGCCTCCAAAACCGGGTTGATTCCGTAAATGAGTTCGTCTTTCATAGATACGATACCTGCTTTTGCATCTGCTTTCTTGAAACGTGGATTGCAAAGACTTACGCAGAGATTGCGCAAAAGCAGCGTTTCAGCACGCCATGATCTCCTGCACAATCGCCTCTGCCGCAACCAAAGGATCGGCAGCGGCACTGATGGGCCGCCCGATCACCAGGTAATCGGCACCCGCTTGGACTGCCTCGCCGGGTGACATGATCCGCTTCTGATCGTCCGTGGCGGCAAACGCGGGCCGCACGCCCGGCGTAACCACGAGAAAATCTCTGCCGCATGCCTCGCGGATCAGGGGGACTTCCCGGGGAGAGGCAACTACGCCGTCAATGCCGGCCTTCTGCGCCAGCCGTGCCAGCCGTGCCACCATCTCCGCCACCGGGTGCTCGATGCCGACTTCCCGGAGGGTATCTTCGGTCGACGAAGTAAGAATAGTAACAGCCAGCACCCGGGAGCGCGCCCCCCCTTTGAACTCCCTGTCCAGGGTCTCCACGGTCCGAGCCATCATCTCATAGCCGCCCAGGGCATGCAGATTGATGAGCTTCGCCCCGAGGCGGGCCGCTTCCAGTGAGGCCATGGCCACCGTATTGGGGATGTCGTGGTATTTCAGGTCGAGGAAGACCTCCCCCCCGAAATTCTGCACCATCCGGACGATATCGGGGCCATGCCCGGTAAAGAGCTGCTTCCCCACCTTAAACATCCCGACCTGCCCCGAGAGAACGGAGACCCAGTGTTTCGCCTCGGCAAAGCTGTCAACATCGAGTGCGAAGATGATTTTTGAACGTGCTTCGTCGCGGGTCATGGATTTACCTTTGATCAATTTTTTATTGCAGCGCCTCAACAACCAGCGCCTGCACCTTCGCCACCGCTTCGGCGACAGTCAACAGCAGTACTTCACCCGTTTTCCTGGTCTTTAGCTCCACCTTCCCCTCGGCCAGGTTCTTGCTCCCCGCCACGATCCTCAGGGGAATGCCGATCAGGTCGGCATCCTTGAATTTAACCCCCGGCCGCTCGTCACGGTCATCGAGCAGGACTTCCACCCCGGCGGCGGCGAGCTGAGTGTAGATATCATCACAGGCGCCCTTCACCAGCTCTTCCTTGCCGTAGTTGATGGCGGAAATGATACAGTGGAACGGGGCTACAGGGAGGGGGAATATGATCCCGTCGTTGTCGTGGTTCTGCTCGATGCAGGCCGCCACGGTACGGCCAATGCCGATCCCGTAACACCCCATGAAAATGATCTGCTCCTTCCCGTCCGCATCCAGGTAGGTAGCGCTCAAGGCCTTGGAGTACTTGATGCCGAGCTTGAAGACATGGCCCACCTCGATGCCGCGCCACATCTCCAGGCGGCCGCTGTCGCAGCGAGGACAGGGGTCGCCGTGGACCACGTTGCGGATGTCGGCGAAACTGCCGACAGTGCAATCCCGCTCCAGGTTTACATTTTTCAGGTGGAGGTCCAGGGCGTTGCCGCCGGTGACGAAGTTCCGCATCCCCTTTACCGCAAGATCCGCGATTATCCGCGCGGTGAGGCCGGCCGGACCGGCAAAACCAACCGGTGCGCCGGTGACTCTCGCCACCACTTCGTCATCCGCCAATTCGAGTGTTTCACAGCCAAGCAGGTTTTTCAGCTTGATCTCGTTCAGGTCGTGGTCCCCCCGCAGGAGGGCCACCACCGGTTCATTGTCCGCCAGGAGAATCAGGGTCTTCACCATCGACGCACCATCGATACCGAGGAATGCCGAGACCTCCTCGATGCTTCGCTTGCCGGGTGTGGCCACCTTCTCCAGCATGCGCGGCTCAGCGAGCTCGGAAGCTGCCAGGAGGCGTGCTTCCGCCTTCTCCACATTGGCCGCATACTGGCAGGCGGAACAGGAGACGATCGCATCCTCCCCCGAGTCCGCCAGTACCATGAATTCATGGGAAGAAGAGCCGCCGATGGAGCCGGTATCCGCCTCAACTGCGCGGAAATTGAGGCCGCAGCGCTCGAAAATGCGCCGGTAGGCCTGGTACATCCTGTCGTAGGAGAGGTCGGCCGCTGCGCTGTCCACGTCGAAGGAGTAGGCGTCCTTCATGATGAATTCACGGCCGCGCATCAGCCCGAAGCGGGGGCGGATCTCGTCGCGGAACTTCCCCTGGATCTGGTAGAGGTTGAGGGGCAATTGCCGGTAGCTCTTCACTTCGCGGCGGACAAGGTCGGTCACCACCTCCTCGTGGGTAGGTCCCAGGCAGAACTCGGCGTCCTTGCGGTCCCTGAAACGGAGCAGCTCCTTGCCGTACTGTTCCCATCGCTGCGACTCCTGCCAGAGCTCGGCAGGCTGCACGGCCGGCATCAGGATCTCGATGGCGCCGGCACGGTTCATCTCCTCCCGGACGATGTTCTCAAACTTGCGGATGGAGCGGAGCCCCAGGGGAAGGTAGTTATAGATGCCCGAGGCGAGCTTGCGGATCATACCTGCCCGGAGCATGAGCTGGTGGGAAATCACCTCGGCATCGGAGGGGGTCTCTTTAACCGTGGGAATGAAATACTGGGAATAGCGCATAATTAACCCTCAATTATGAAGGATGAATTATGAAGGATGAAATAATAAAAACTGTTCACCCCTTTTCATTCATAATTCATACTTCATACTTCATAATTTTTTTCACAATTTCTTAACGATTTTATCGACTTCTGCCAACAACGCCTCCACCATCTCGTTTTCCGGCACCTTCCGGATTATTTCGCCATTCCGGAAGAGGAGCCCTTCCCCCCGGCCGCCGGCAATCCCGACGTCGGCCTCCCGGGCCTCGCCGGGGCCGTTCACCACGCATCCCATGACCGCCACGGTGATCGGCTTGTCGATGCCGGCCAGCCTCTTTTCCACCTCCTCGGCCACGCCGATCAGGTCGATCTGGCAGCGGCCGCAGGTAGGGCAGGAGACGAAGTTTACCCCATGCTGGCGCAGTCCCAGCGACTTCAGGATCTCAAAGCCGACCTTGATCTCTTTCACCGGGTCGGACGTCAAAGAAACCCGCAGGGTATCGCCGATGCCGTCGGCCAGGAGGATGCCGAGGCCGACCGCCGACTTGACGGTGCCGGCAAAAGCCGTCCCCGCCTCGGTAATGCCGATGTGCAGCGGGTAGTCCACCTTCCCGGCGAGCAGCCGGTAGGCCGCCACGGTCTTCATGACGTCGGAGGCCTTGAGCGATATCTTGATCTGGTCGTAGCCGAGCTCTTCCAGGATGCGGACATGGCCGAGGGCCGATTCCACCATTGCCTCGGCCGTCGGATGGCCATATTTCTCCAAGAGCTCCTTTTCCAGGGAGCCCGCATTGACACCGATTCGGATCGGCACCCGCCGTTCGGCGGCGGCCTTGACAACCTCCGCCACCTTCCACCGTTCGCCGATATTTCCCGGATTTAGGCGGAGGCCGTCGATCCCCCCTTCCAGCACTTTCAGGGCAAGCCGGTAATCGAAATGGATGTCGGCAATGACCGGAATGGGGCTCTCCTTCTTGATCGCCCCGAGCGCCTCCGCCGCCGTCATGTCCGGCACCGCGCAGCGAATTATCTCGCACCCCGCCCCTGCCAGAGACCGGATCTGGCCGAGGGTCGCGGCCGCGTCACGGGTATCGGTGTTGCACATCGACTGGACCGAGCAGGGGGCGCCCCCGCCGATCTTCACGTTTCCTACCTGTATCTGCCGGGTCAGCTTTTTCATATCGGGGCATAGTAGCGAAAAATGCGGGGAAAAGTCAAGGAAGGTTTGGTTTCCCGGCATCACCTCTTACGTATATTCATTTTGGATAGTGTGATCGATGGAGAGAAAATGTGCCTGAACGTTAACTCCCCAGCGTGGTCATATAAAATCAATTGACAAAATAACTTCAAAACCCTATAAAAGAATGAACGTTCATTCTTTTACTCGGAGGCTCTACTTACCATGACAAAACCAAACAAGCGTGACGAGATTGTCCGCTCCGCATTAGAACTGATTGCCGAGCATGGCTTCCACGGAGCTCCCATGGCCATGGTCGCGGAGCGGGCCGGGGTTGCGGCCGGAACGATCTACCGCTATTTTGAGAACAAGGACGTACTGATCAAAGAGCTCTACCAGGAGCTCGAAAATAAAATGTACCCTTTCATCATGGATGGATACGCCGCTGAAGCCCCTTTCAGGGTGCGGTTTTTTCACCTCTGGACGGCGCTTATGCGCTATTTCATCCAATACCCCCTGGATTTCCGCTATCTGGAGCAATTCCGCAACTCGCCGTATGGCGTTGCCAGCCGCCGGGACAAGATCCTCGGCAATGACGCGGGACGATGCGATGTTTTCCGGGAGTTGCTGGAGCAAGGCGCGGCGCAGCAGGTTGTCAAGGATTTGCCGCTCATCCTGCTTTTCTCCATATCATTCGGTCCTCTGCTTGCCGTAACCCGGGATCATATCCTCGGCTTTGTCCAGCTGGATGATACCATGATCGAGCGGACCATCGAGGCGTGTTGGGATGCCGTCAAACGGTAACCGGCGACGCAGTCTATCCTGCCCGGCAATAATCCTGTATATGAATGATCATTCATTCCAAATCTTTTGAGAGGTGCAGTATATGCAAAGCATTCACAAGATCATGATGATGAGCACCCTCGGGGCGGTTTTCTCCGGCATGGTGATGACCGGCTGCGGCGCAAAAAAGAACACAGGTGCTGCGACGCCAGGCGCCCCCCCGGAAGTGGGCGTGGTCGTGGTCCAGCCTCAGCGGGTGGCCCTGACCACCGAACTTTCCGGCCGCACCTCGGCCCACCTGATTGCCGAGGTGCGGCCCCAGGTAGGCGGAATCATCCAGAAACGGCTGTTCACCGAGGGTTCCGATGTAAAAGCCGGGCAGGTTCTCTATCAGATCGACCCGGCCACCTATCAGGCTGCCTTCGCCAGTGCCAAGGCGTTCGAGTCCAGGGCCGAGGCCAACCTGATCCCGGCCAGACTCAAGGAGGAGCGTTACAAAGATCTGGTGAAGATCAAAGCGGTAAGTCAGCAGGATTATGATGATGCTTATGCAGCTCTCAAGCAGGCTGAAGCCGATGTGGCATCGACCAGGGCGTCAGTGGAAACCGCACGGATCAATCTGGCCTATACCAAGGTAAAAGCCCCGATTTCGGGGCGAATCGGTCGATCGACCGTGACCGACGGAGCCCTGGTGACCGCCAGCCAGGCGACGGCGCTGTCAACCGTCCAGCAGCTTGACTCCATGTATGTGGATGTGACCCAGTCAACCGCCGAGCTGCTCAGGCTGAAGCAGAATCTTGCCAACGGGGTGTTGAAAAAGAGCGGTTCGGCGCAGGTCAAGCTGCTCATGGAGGACGGCTCCTCATATCCATTGACGGGATCGCTTAAATTTTCGGAAGTCACGGTGGATCAGAGCACCGGCTCCGTTACCCTGCGTGCGGTATTTCCCAATCCCAGGCAGATGCTGCTTCCCGGAATGTTTGTGCGTACCGTTCTGGAGGAGGGGGTAGACGAGAAAGCCATTCTCATACCGCAACGCGGTGTGACACGAGATCCAAAAGGTGATGCCGTGGTCATGGTGGTCGGCGCCGGGGAAAAAGCGGAGCAGCGCCCGATCAAGGTAGTGCGTACGGTTGGTGACAACTGGCTGGTGAGGGAAGGAATGAAACCGGGTGATCGTGTCATAGTGGAAGGACTCCAGAGGGTGCGGCCGGGAACAGCGGTAAAAGCGGTGGCCTTCGGAGCCAGACCGGAAACGCCTCCTGCAGGGACTCCGCAGCCGGCAGCAGCAAAAAAATAAAGGAGCCGCTCCATGCCTCGTTTTTTCATCAATCGCCCGATCTTTGCCTGGGTAATCGCCATCATGGTCATGCTGGTCGGTCTGCTGTCGATCAAGAAGCTGCCGGTCTCCCAGTACCCCCCCATCGCGCCGCCGCAAATCGCCATAAATGCCACCTATCCGGGAGCATCGGCCCAGACCGTGCAGGATACGGTCACCCAGGTGGTCGAGCAGAAGCTGAACGGCATCGACAACCTGATCTACATGTCGTCCACGAGTGACTCTTCGGGTGCTGTGGCCATAACCCTGACCTTCAAGGCCGGCACCGACCCGAATATCGCGCAGGTCCAGGTGCAGAACAAGCTGCAGCTGGCCGTGCCGCTCCTGCCACAGATCGTGCAGCGGCAAGGCATATCGGTCGTGAAATCCACCCGGAACTTCCTGCTGATCGTCGGCCTCGTGTCGGAAGATGGGTCAATGGACCGCAACTCGCTGACCGACTACATGGTCTCCAACCTCCAGGATATCGTCAGCCGCCTGGAAGGGGTGGGTGAGCTCGTGCTGTTCGGCACCCAGAATGCCATGCGGATCTGGCTCAACCCGGCCAAGCTGAACAACTTCCACATGACCTCCAACGATGTGATTGTGGCGCTGCAGGCCCAGAACGCCCAGGTATCGGCCGGCCAGCTCGGCGGCCTCCCCGCCGGCAAGGGGCAGCAGTTGAACGCTACCATCACCGCCCGCAGCCTGCTCCAGACTACGGATCAGTTCGACGCCATCGTACTGCGCACCAACAGCGACGGCTCAACAGTGAGGCTCAAGGATGTGGCCGAAAGCTGGATCGGTACCGAGAACTACGAGATTCAGTCTTACTACAATGGAAAACCGCTGGGGGGGATGGCCATCCGCCTGGCGGCCGGCGCCAATGCCCTCGAAACCGGCAACCGGGTCAAGGCCAAGATGGCGGAGTTGCAGAAATATTTTCCTCCCGGCATGAAGGTGGTCTATCCCTACGACACCACCCCTTTCGTCAAGATCTCCATCGAAGAGGTTGTGCACACCCTGATCGAGGCGGTCTTCCTGGTCTTTATCATCATGTTCCTTTTCCTGCAGAACATCCGGGCTACCCTGATCCCCACCATCGCCGTACCGGTGGTACTGCTGGGGACCATGGGCGTGCTGGCAGCCTGCGGGTTCTCCATCAACACCCTGACCATGTTCGCCCTGGTGATCGTCATCGGCCTCCTGGTGGACGACGCCATCGTGGTCGTGGAAAACGTGGAGCGGATCATGTCCGAGGAGGGTCTGTCGCCCCATGACGCCACCATCAAGTCCATGGGGCAGATCACCAGCGCCCTGTGGGGTATCGCCACCGTGCTGACGGCGGTTTTCCTCCCCATGGCCTTCTTCGGCGGCTCCACCGGCGTCATCTATCGCCAGTTCTCCATCACCATCATCTCCGCCATGATCCTCTCGGTGCTGGTAGCCATGATCCTGACCCCCGCCCTTTGCGCCACCATCCTTAAGCCGATCGAAAAAGGACATCATTCAGGTGAGACCGGCTGGTTTGCCTGGTTCTTCCGCCACTTCAACAGGGCATTTGAATTCTGCCGACACAACTATGAAGGAATCGTCGGCCGCTCCTTCGGCAAACCGGTGCGCTACCTGGTTGTTTACGGCGCCATTGTCGCCGTCATGGCCTATTTCTTCCTGCATCTCCCCACCTCATTCCTGCCTGATGAGGACCAGGGTTTTCTCATCTGCCAGGTCCAGCTGCCGGCCGGGGCTACCCAGGAGCGGACCATCCAGGTGATACGTCAGCTGGAGCAGCACTTTCTGGAGCAGGAAAGCAAAACAGTGGAAGGGGTCATCACCGTGGCCGGATTCAGTTTTGCCGGCCGCGGCCAGAACATGGGGCTGGCGTTTGTGAGGCTGAAAGACTGGAAGTTTCGCAAAACCAAGGACCTGAAGGCACCGGCCATTGCCGGCCGGGCCATGAAGGCCTTCTCACAGTTCCGTGATGGTCTGGCATTCGCCTTTTCTCCACCGGCTGTACTTGAACTGGGTGTAGCGAACGGCTTTGACTTCCAATTGCAGGATCGTGGCGGACTGGGTCATGAAAAGCTGATGGAGGCGCGCAACCAGCTGCTCGGCATGGCCATGAAAAACCCCAAGCTGGTCGCGGTGCGTCCCAACGGTCAGGATGACTCTCCCCAGTTCAAGCTCGATATCGATGATGTGCGTGCCGGCGCCCAGGGGGTGTCGCTGGCGGATATCAACAACGTCCTTTCAACAGCCTGGGGAAGTTCGTATATCAACGACTTCATCCAGAACGGCCGGGTCAAGAAAGTGTATATTCAGTCGGATCCCCGGTACAGGATGCTGCCGGAGGATATCTACAGCTGGTATGTAAACAACAAGAACGGCGATATGGTGCCGTTTTCAGCATTTGCCACCGCCCGCTGGCAGTACGGCTCACCCCGGCTGGAGCGCTATAACGGCATTTCGTCCGTGGAGATCCTGGGGCAGGCGGCGCCGGGGATAAGCACCGGGGAGGCCATGGCCGAGGTTGAGAAGATGGCGGCCCAGTTGCCTCCCGGAATCGGATACGAATGGACCGGACTCTCCTACGAGGAAAAGAATGCGGGGGCCCAGGCGCCTGCGCTCTATGCCATCTCGCTGCTGGTGGTGTTTCTCAGCGTGGCGGCCCTGTACGAGAGCTGGACCATCCCCTTTGTCAACCTGCTGATGCTGCCTCTGGGGCTGGTCGGAGCGGTAACGGCGGTCAAGCTTCGGGTGCTGCCCAACGACGTCTATCTCCAGATCGGCTTGCTTACCACCGTGGGTCTTTCCACCAAGAACGCCATCCTGATCATCCAGTTCATCAAGGAACAGATGCATCAAGGACACGAACTGATGGAGGCCACCCTGACAGCGGTAAGGATCAGGCTGCGCCCGGTTATCATGACCTCGCTGGCGTTCTTTTTCGGCACCCTGCCGCTGGCGTTGACCAAGGGAGCCGGAGCCGCGGCCCAGAACGCCATCGGCACCGCCGTAACCGGCGGACTGCTCTCGGCTACCTTCATCGATCTGATCTTCATCCCGTTCTTCTTTGTGCTGGTGTCGCGCCTGTTTCAGAAAAAGGAGCCCCGGAAAATTCCGGAACAGCCTGCCGCTTCGACCAACACCCTGGAGGTGAATTGATATGAAGCAGATGAAAAACATGACGAAAGCCCTCTGCATCCCTCTGGGAGCGTTCCTCTGCCTGAGCGGCTGCTCAACCATGGCTCCGAAATACACACGGCCACCCGCGCCGGTATCGGCCGCCTGGCCCAGCGGCCCGGCCTATCAGGCGGAGGCAGCCAAACAAGCGCAGAAGCCGGTGGCCGACATACCCTGGCGGGAGTTCTTTGTCGACGGACAGCTGCGGAAGCTGATCTCGCTTGCGTTGGAGAACAACCGCGACCTGCGCATCGCCCTTCTCAATATAGAAAGGTCCCTGGCCCAGTTTCAGATCCAGCGTTCCGATCTCTTCCCTAAAGTCGATGCCAACGCCCAAGCCGACTTCCAGCGAATTGCTGAAAACTTTTCCAGCACGGGACTGCCGGAGAATATCCATCAGTACCGACTTGGCCTCGGCGTCAGCTCCTACGAACTGGACCTGTTCGGCCGGGTGCGGAGCCTTAAGGACCAGGCACTGGAGCAGTACCTCGCCACCGAACAGGCGCGGCGCAGCGTGCAGATCAGCCTGGTTTCACAGGTTGCAGGCACCTGGCTTGCCCTGGCTGCCGATCGGGAGCGGTTGCACCTGGCCAAAGAGACCCTTACCAGCCAGCAGTCCTCCTACCAGCTCATCCTGAGTCGCTTCGAGGCAGGCGTCTCCTCCGCCCTTGAACTCCGCCAGGCCCAGACCACCGTAGATGCGGCACGGGTCGACATTGCCCGCTTCACCACTCTGGTGGCACAGGACGAGAATGCCTTGACCCTGGTGGTCGGCTCTCCGGTGACGCCTGATTTCCTGCCGCAATCGCTTTCCGAATCACTGACATCTCTCAACGATCTCTCTCCCGGTCTGCCGTCCGACGTACTGCTCAGCCGTCCCGACATCCTCCAGGCCGAAGGTCAACTGAAAGGGGCCAACGCCAATATCGGCGCTGCGCGAGCGGCGTTTTTTCCACGGATCACCATGGTCTCATCCATCGGCTTCGGCAGCGACGACCTGGCGGGGCTCTTTAAGCCCGGTTCCTTTGTCTGGAAGTTTGCGCCGCAGATTTCTCTTCCAATCTTCGATGCCGGCAGCAACCGGGCAAATCTAAAGGTGGCGGAGGTGGACCGCAACATCGCCGTGGCCCAGTACGAGAAGTCTATACAAACCGCTTTCCGGGAAGTGGCCGATGCCCTGGCCCAGCGGGGGACAATCGACGACCAGCTGACTGCGCAGCAGTCGCTGACCGACGCCACAGCCGAGAGCTACCACCTTTCCCGGGCACGCTACGAAAAAGGGGTCGACAGTTACCTGACGGTGCTGGACTCGCAGCGCTCCCTCTACGGCGCCCAGCAGAACCTGATCAACGTCCGCCTGGCCCGGATGTCTAACCGGGTGACTCTCTATAAAGTGTTAGGTGGGGGTGGAGCTGGTGATTGAGAGCGCAGGCGAGTGTGGACTGAGCGACGGATGCACCTGAAAACCGCAACCCGCCCCGTCTCGCCAAAGAGTAATTGACAAACGGCACCGAAACCTGTTTATTGGAACGTTCATGAAGACGAGTCAGCCAAAAACTGTACGGAAAGAATCCCCGAAAAAGCCGCGCCTCGGGGATATGTTCGAAGTCGATGTTATCACCATGGATGCCGACGGTTACGGCTTGAGCACCTTCCAGGAAATGCCGGTTTTCGTCAGCGGCATTCTCCCCGGTGAACTGGCCCGGGTGAAGGTAACGCACGCCGGTCAACGTCAGCTCTTCGCCTGCGTCGAAAAAATCCTTCGCCATGCCCCCTTTCGCCTTAAATCCCCCCCCTGCCCCAATGCTGCTTTCTGTGACGGGTGCCCGCTCATTGCCATGAACTACCCGGCCCAGCTTGCCTGGAAACAGGCTCTGATAAAAGATGAATTAGGCCCATATCTCTCTCTGGCGGAAGCGACGCTGCATGACATTCTCCCCTCCCCCCGACGCCTCCACTACCGCAATTCCGCAAAGCTCGTGGTATCGGGCAAGTTTTCCGCCCCGCTGATCGGCATCTACCGGCGCAACAGCCACGACCTCATGGATGTCGGCGACTGCCCCCTCCACCACCCCCTGATCAACAAGGTGGTGCATGCTGTCAAGGATGGGATCAGGAA
>JBGPCQ010000060.1:0-15894 GCA_041481895.1 Geobacteraceae bacterium
AGGGCTTCAGCCTCCGCTATCGGCACGGTGAAACGATCTACGCGATCCAGGTGGAGAATCCGCACGGCTGCGAGCATGGTGTCGCCTGGGTGGAGATGGATGGACAGCGCGTGACCGGTGGCGTGATCCCGCTGGAACGGGGACTGGTGAAACATCAGATCCGCGTCCGGATGGGGGACCCGGAAGAGCCGTGTGAGGATGCAAAAGCTCATCCAGGTGGAGAATGAAGCAGCTGATAGCCAGGTTGGATACAAAGTTGCCAGGATGCAACGGGTGCCGATCAGTTAATAGAGTCTGACAGGAATCACTCAGAACCTTCCGGATAGATGGCGGAAAATGCGTCGGTTATTCCCTTCCCAGGTGGAGTGGGGTTAGATAAGAATTACTGGAGGCGAAGTTTCAGGCTTCGCCTCCTATTTGTTTCACCGTGGCAAGTAAGGGGGAGGATACCGGATCAGTCCTTAGTGCGGGTACGGGTCACCCCGGTCAAGATCGCGACTCCGACAAGTATGACGATCGCGATCATCACGTAGAGGGTGGTCACTCCCGCGACAATAAGAGCCCATGCAATGCCGCCAATGACAAAAGCAAAACCGATTAGATAAATTATCAAGGACATGGTGTTGCCTCCTGGCTGAACCCAGCGTCTTTAGAATCGGTAGAGTAATTTGCTTTTTCGGGATACGCTGAACAAGCCGCCTTCAAAACAATTTCAAGCCGTTATGCGCAAGTCAGAATGATTTGTTCCAGGTAAGGATCATGCCGCTTCCCGATTTGCCATTGCGAATGAAACCGGAATCCCACGAATACCCGAGATACAGCTCGGAATTCCAGAAAAAACCGGTATCCAGGCCGATGGTCGTTGCTGCCCCGGTTGTGCTTTTGAACAGAAATTTGTTGGTAGCCGTAACAGCTGCCCGGTCCGCCCAGATAAACGTCTCACGCAGGTGGAGATAGAGGAAGAATGCGAGTTCGCGCCGGTATTCCAGGGCCGCCAGGGCATAATTGGATACGAGGACCTGGTTGAACATGGTGCCGGGATAATCGGGGCGGCAGAGGTCATCCGATTCGCCGGGTAGAGGACCGCCGCCGATCGAGATGGCATTGTAGCGGTCGGCGCTATTCGTGGGAGTAAGGCCGCCGTGGAAGCTGAAGAGAATCCGGTTCTTCTCCGACAGCCCCGGGATTCCGGAAACACCCATGACATAACCGTTAAACTGGACGTAATCCCGGGTATTCGCCTTGGTAAAGACCGCATCGGGAATGGTGCCGAAATTCGCCCACTTGTCCCGGTACATGTAATCCAGGTCGAATCCGGCGGCCATGCCCGTATGAGGCAGGTCCAGCAGATTCCGGCGCATCCCGTCATAACGGCCCCGCAGTTTCACGCCGTACAGCATGGTGTCGGGCGGCAGCACCAGGTTTGGTCCCGTGTCGCTTGTCCGCTGGGCATAAAAGTACCCCACCTTGCCGAGCAGCTGAAGCCTCAGGTCGTTGTCGACCTGGAAGGGGGCCACCTTGTAGCGGAGACCGGGGCCCAGCGAGGCGATCGCCGTCCCCCATACCGTGTCGGAGGACTTGATCTCAATGTTGTTAACCACTTCTCTCTGGCCAAACGGAATCGTGTTGTTTTCGAAACGCGCGACGAGTTCGAGATGCCCGAAGCTTTTGTCGTACTCCAAGTCATTGACGAAGATGCTTATTACGTCACGTGTCCTGGACTCCTCCCACATCCGCTTTACATAGAGGGCGCCGATCGGGGTGGCGGAGGTTTCTCCCTGCTTGGGTGTATAGAATGCTCCCCCCAGCGTCAGGGCGGTCACCTGACCTCGGTCCCGGGCGGGGATGTCTACCCATTTGCCCATGAAGACAGTCTGGAATGGCTCTCCGGCCAGCGGCGTGTGATATTCCGCGGCTTCGCCGGAGGCTGCGACCCCCTTTTCTTCCCGGGGAGCAGACGCCTCAGCCTTTTCGTCGGCAAAGGCAATTCCGTGTTTCGTCCAACCGGGACACAAAAGAGTACCCGCAATGATCAGGGATAAGATGGAAGTCCCCCCTCTGCCCGCTATCCATCCACCCATCACCTGTTTCTCCTCATATCACTTCGTAGTAATTATTGTCTTGCCTGCGTCGGCAATTCACCGTTCCAACGGCTGCCAGGTCAAATCCGGGTAAAGCGCCCCAGGAGCGGGCAGGTCAGCGGGTCAACCACACGGCTGCCTGTCACGCGATGCCACGTCACGATCAGTGATGATCACCATGATCACCATGATCACCATGATCGTCATGATGTTCATGATGTTCTCCGTGATGATCCCCACGGTCTCTTTCATGATAATCTCCACGGCGATACCCGTCATCTTCTACCCGCCAGAAACAACCCGACAGCATCGAGGTTGTCAGAAGCAGAATTGCCGGTATGGCCAAAAGTGATTTTTTCATCTGCCATCCCTCCCTTCACTGTTACCGGTTATCTTCAACCTGTCCTATTATACCATGCTTCCACCCTTGCCACAATTCCGTTGCGAATTGCGAATTGACTCAACTTAAATGTGCCGGTCCCGTGGTCATCATCCCTCAGCTTGAGCCATATCCCGCACCACGAACCTGCCGCAGATGAAACAGAAGAGGCCGGCCAGCACCATGGCACAAGGGGTGATCAGGAGGGCGCTGCGCAAACCCCACTGGTCGGACAGCCAGCCAAGGATGGAGGGAGAAACTGCGTCGCCCAAGGCATGGATGAAGAAGATATTGACCGCAAAGGCCATGGCGCGGACAGCCGGGTTGGTGACGTTGATGATGACGGTATTGAGCGGCCCGGTGTTGAGAAAGAGAAAAAACTCGGCGATAAAAATCGCGGACATGCAGGAGGTCAAGTCAGGGGCGAGGATGGCCCAGGCGGCGAAGGGGGTACCGATCAGGAACCCCCAGCCGGAGATGAGCAGATACCCCTTGCCGCTTCTTTTTTGCCACCGGTCGCCGAGCCAGCCGCCGGCCAGGGTACCCAGTATCCCCGCCAGCACCGTGGTCGCGCCGAACAGCGTATTCCCCTTTGCCACATCAAGAGAATGGACGCGGTAGAGGAAAGAGGGTATCCACTGGGCAAGCCCCCCGATGGCGAAGGTCATCGCCGCCATGGCGAGGGTATTGCAAACAAATGAGCGGTTTCTGAACAAGGCTGCGTATCCTGCGGAAACCTTTCCTTTCGGGGCCCGCGGCAATGCGTCGTCGCCGCCGCGAGGAGGGGTGCGCAACAGTGCGAGGGGAATGGCCAACAGCAGACCCGGCACACCGACCAGCAGAAAAGCGGCATGCCAGCCGTACCTCTGTCCCAGCACCCCCCCAAGGAGATAGCCCAGCGCACTGCCAACCGGAATGGCGACATAGAACCAGGCGAGGATCTGGCCGCGGCGCTCCTTCGGGAAGAAGTCGGCAATGAGCCCGGGCGATACCGTGCCGAAACTCGCCTCGCCGACCCCGACGGTGGCACGGGCGGCCAGCAGGGTCCTGTACCCGGGGGCAAAACCGGCCAGGGCCGTGGCCAGGCTCCAGACAACGAGGCCGCCGGAAGCAAGTCTGGTCCGGCTCCAATGGTCGCCGAGCCAACCGAAGAGCGGGGCGAAGAGCAGGTAGCTGAGCATGAAGGCACTCCCGAGAAACCCCAGCGCCGTATCGGAGAGACGCAGATCGATCTTGATCAGGGGAAATACCGCGAAGAGCACCTGCCGGTCAATGTAGTTAAGCAGGTTCACCGCCAAAAGGAGCCCCAGGGCGTAGCGGCGGTAGGTGAGCGAGATCGGCCCGGCATTCATACGGCGTATCCTCCATCTAAGGAACTTGGAACTTTTCGATATACCGTTTTTCAATGTAGAGGCGAAGAAAAGCCTCACCTGCTTCGCCTTTTCGCTACGGAGATCAAAGGCGGGCGATTCAGGTGCATCATGCGGATGCCTCCATTGCAGGGGCATGCCCGTTCGCCTGTCCGAACCGGCATGCGGGCTGCCGCTGTGGAAAAGATCATTTTCCCTTAGCAAATGGCCTTGAGCTTGTTGCAGAAAGATTCAAGAAATTAAGCGTTGCTGCCGGAGACCTTCTGTTTTTTTATTATACCATGATTCAAATCTGCCGCAATTCCGCTGCTAATTGACGAATTGACTCAAATTAAATGTAACCGCCGCTGAACTTGAAAAAGGTACATTGCATCATATGCAGAGGAGAAACTGTCAGGCGTTAAGACATGAAGAAGAAGTCGCACCTTGCGATTGAGAGGGGGATATTCAAGACGAAAGAGATTTTTTGTGCTAAAATGACCATATGAAAAACGTCAAGTCTTTGTTTTTGTTCATTCTGTTTGCATCCATCTTGAGCCACAGCAATGGATGTGCAACCTTGCCGAACGTCTCTGAAATGATTGATGAAGCGCCGACCGCACAGCAGCCCCGTCAAATCGTTTCGTCCAAAGGACTGCTATCTCCCCAACAAAGCAAGGCTATCATGGAACGGCTGAAGCGATCGGTCGACCCGACGGACGTTCTGGAACGCCACACTGCAGTGGTAGAATCGGTCACCGAAAGCCCGCTGACGAAGGGGAATAAAGTCACTCTGCTCGCCGATGGTCAGGCTACCTATGCCGCAATGTTCAAGGCACTGCAGAATGCCAAAGACCATATCAACCTTGAAAGCTATATCATTGAAGATGATGAAACAGGCCGCAAATTTGCCGATCTGTTGCTGCAAAAACAGGCGGGAGGTGTCCAGGTAAATCTCATCTATGACAGCTTGGGCAGTATGAATACTCCCGCTCCTTTTTTCCAGCGTCTGCGCGACGGCGGAATTCAGGTGGTCGGATTCAATCCGATAAATCCACTGAAGACCCGGGAGAAATGGGGGCTGACACACCGGGACCACCGCAAGATTTTGATAGTCGACGGCAAAGTCGCCATTATCGGGGGCATCAACATCAGCAAGGTTTATACGAGCAGTCCTTTTAAACGGAGAAAAAACGAAAAAGCGCCAATTCACTGGCGTGACACAGACATTCAAATTGAAGGCCCGGCCGTGGCTGAATTCCAGAAGCTCTTTCTTGACACCTGGCTGAAGCAGAAGGGACCGAAACTTTCCGGACAGAACTATTTCCCTGATCTGGCCCCGATAAACGGGATAAGTGCGTTAACGAAGTTGTCTCCTGCCGGAAAAGCGCAGGAAACAACTTCTAACTTACTAAAAGAAAAGGGTAATGCCCTGGTGCGAGTGGTCGGCAGCACCCCGGGAGAGACCAACAGGATTCCATTTATTGTGTATGTGTCGACCATCACTTTTGCAGAACATTCGATTCACATGACGAATTCCTATTTTATCCCTGACGACCAGATAGTGAAGGCCCTTACTGATGCTGCCAGGCGCGGTGTTGACGTAAAGATCATTCTCCCCGGGATCACCGATTCTCAGTTGGCATTATATGCACAGAGGTATCACTATTCCGAGCTTTTGAAATCGGGAGTGCAGTTATACGAGCGCAATTCTTCCCTGCTGCACGCGAAAACCGCGGTGGTTGACAAGGTCTGGTCAACAGTAGGCTCAACCAACATGGACTTCTTGAGCTTATTAAACAATGACGAGGTGAATGCGGTTATCCTGGGTCACGAGTTTGCCGTCGAAATGGAGAAGATGTTTGTCAGGGACCTTGCGGATTCCAGGCAGATTCAATGGGATGAGTGGAAAAAAAGATCTTTGTTACCCAGGGTCAGGGAGTGGTTTGTGAATTTATTCGTCCGATTGTTGTAACATTTCGTCAACGGCGGGTTTATTACAGAAAAGTGGATCATATGAATCAGATGCATACAATCATAAACCTTCCGAAAATCTTCCTGTTCATGGTCGCAGCCGCAATTCTTTTTTCTGCCGGTTCCGCTTCAGCTGTCGAAAAGCCGCGGAAGGGCGAAGACATCCTGCTCGACACCTATCACAGGAATATGGCCAGATTGGAGACAAGCAGCTTCGGCCTTCCTCTCTTTCTGGAGTCTATTGAGCGGGATGACAGGGTGCATGTGGATGTCTACGGGATCTTCGATTATCCCTTCACGAGCGTTGCCAACATGCTCAAGGTTCCGGCAAACTGGTGCGATATCGTATCCCTCCATCTAAATGTCAAGGCATGCACCTGCAGGGAACAGCCGGGCGCCTGGCTGCTGACCTTTTACATCGGCCGCAAAGGCTATCAACCTCCGGAAGACACGCGTCAAGTCACTTACCATTACCGGAACGTTGTTCAGCAGCAGGGGTATCTGGATATCATTTTCAGTGCCAATGAAGGTCCTTTCGGTACGAAGAACCACAGGATGAGGTTCGAGGCCATGCCCCTTGATGGGGGAAGGACTTTTGTCCATGTCAGTTATACATACAGCGACAGCGCTGCGCTTCGCCTCGCGGCAAAGGTCTATTTTGCAACACTCGGTCGGAGCAAGGTGGGGTTCACGGTGACCGGAACGGACAGAAACGGCAAACCCGTCTATATCGGCGGGCCTCGCGGCTCGATCGAGCGCAACGCTGTCCGGTACTATTTCGCGATCCAGACTTTCATGGATACGTTGCGCTATTCCGAAGAAAACCGTTTCAGCATGAGAATCAGCGAGTGGTACGATCTTACGAGTCGCTACAGGAAACAACTCTTCGAACTGGACAAGAAGGACTACCTCACATTCAAAACAAAAGAGCGTCAGAATCAGGTGACGCTCCAGCGGCGGATCGGGACGGGTCTTCAGTGAATGCCCGGACACGCCAACCCTGTGACGCTGCACTCAAAGAAGGCAATGAAAAAACCGAAACGGAGTGATTGTCAATGAAAGCTACGAGTGTTGTAAAAGACTTTCCCGTCGTTTGCGTGGGCGGCTCGGCCGGTGGCCTCGACGCCTATATCCGGTTACTACGGCATCTGCCAGCCGATATGGGTGTTGCTATCGTCATCGTTAATCACCTGAGAACCGTAGTCACCCTGCTCGACGAGATTCTCCCGCGCTATACAGAGATGCCTGTTGAACTGATCACGGAAAAATTACTCATCGAGCCCAACCATGTGTTCATCATCCCGGAACAGCGTGATTTGCACGTTCTTAAGGGAGAGTTCCGTCTAAAGCCGATATCAAAGCCCAGGGGCTGGCCCGACGTGATTACGGTTTTTCTGCGTTCCTTGACGAAGCACTGGGACGGCAAACTTATCGCTGTCATTGTCTCCGGCTATGATGGTGATGGGGCAGCAGCGCTGTGCGGCATAAAAGAAGTGGGGGGCATTACCATCGCGCAGAAGCTCGACACAGCCGGCCAGCCGGATATGCCTGAAAGCGCAATAGCAAGCGGGTGTATCGATTTTGTTCTTTCCCCGGAGGATATCGCTCGAGAAATTGTGCGAATTGCGCACGCGGACCATCCGGCTTCTTTCACACCTGCTCCCGACAGCGTCCTGCTGTAAAGGCTCGGGCGACTCCCAAGCGACAGAAAAAGACGAAACAACCGGCAATTTAAGTAAAGAAACTGAACTTTGCTAAAATGGCCCCGGCTTCTCTGATTTGCGCGACCAATTGCGCCTCAGAGTGCCGTGGCAATCCGTTGACATCCTGCCCACAGTCACTTCAAGCGGAGCATATATGATTTGATGGCGGTTCAAAAAACTTCTGCTATACTTCATCTCATGAAAAAGCAAACAAAACCGGCGAACAGCGGCAATGAACAAGCCAATTCTTCTCCAGAAGGCACCCCGTCACAGCAAGACCGGCTCCTCTTCCCCATAGCCGGCATCGGCGCCTCCGCCGGCGGTCTGGAGGCATTGGAGCAGTTCCTGGGGCATGTGCCCGAAAACAGCGGCATGGCCTTTGTCATCGTCCAGCACCTCGACCCGACCCACAAGGGGATCATGCCCGAACTGCTCCAGCGCGCCACCGGGATGGAGGTTTTCCAGGTCAGGGACCGGATGCGGGTCAAGCCGAACTGCGTCTATGTGATCCCCCCCAACAAGGACATGTCGATTCTGCACGGGGTGCTGCACCTGTTCGAGCCGACGGCGCCCCGGGGACTCCGTCTCCCTATCGATTTCTTCCTCCGCTCCCTGGCCGAGGACCGGCAGGAGAGGAGCATCGGCGTCATCCTCTCCGGCATGGGCTCGGACGGCACGATGGGCCTGCGGGCCATCAAGGAAAAGGCGGGATTGGCGCTGGTGCAGGAGCCCGCCTCGGCCAAGTTCGACAGCATGCCCAGGAGCGCCATTGTTGCCGGACTGGCCGACCTGGTGGCCCCGGTGGAGGATCTGCCCGGAAAGATCATCGACTATCTCCGGCACGCCCGTGTCATCGCCAAGACCGAGCGCCCACTGGAGGAGAAGGACCAGAGCGGCCTGGAGAAAGTCCTGATACTTTTGCGGGCGAAGACCGGCCACGACTTCTCCCTCTACAAGAAGAACACCGTCTACCGCCGGGTAGAGCGGCGCATGGGCATCCACCAGATCGACCGAATCGCTGCGTACGTCCGTTATCTGCAGGAGAATTCCCAGGAGGTGGACCTCCTCTTCAAGGAACTCCTGATCGGCGTGACCAGCTTTTTCCGTGACCCGGCGGCCTGGGAGCAGTTACAGGGAGAGGCTATCCCGGCATGCCTTTCACGCCGCCCGGCCGGCGGGGTGCTGCGCGCCTGGTCGGCAGGCTGCTCGACCGGGGAGGAGGCGTATTCGCTGGCCATAGCCTTCAAGGAGGCGCTGGAACAGGTGAAGCCAAAGGATAATTTCACGCTGCAGATCTTTGCCACCGACCTGGACCGGGACGCGATCGACAAGGCCCGCCAGTGGGTCTATCCGGCCAACATTGCCGCAGACGTCTCTCCCGAGCGCCTGCGCCGGTTTTTTATCAAGGACGGGAACGGCTACCGGGTCGTTAAGGAGATCCGGGATATGGCTACCTTCGCCACGCAGAACCTTATCATGGACCCCCCCTTTACCCGGCTGGATATCCTCATCTGCCGCAACCTTCTGATCTACCTGACGCCGGAGTTGCAGAAAAAGCTCCTGCCGCTCTTTCACTACAGCCTGAACCCGGGCGGCGTCCTGTTTCTGGGGAGCGCGGAGGCCGTCAGCACCTTCACCGATCTCTTCGCGCCGCTGAACATCAAGTCGAGACTCTTTCAGCGGCGTGAATCGGTCCTGCCGGCCGAACCGGTAGCGTTTCCCCCCTCGTTTGTCCCCGCCCTGCCGGGAGTTCCCAAGGAGGTACCGATGGTGAAACCTGCAGCCAATCTCCAGTCGCTCGCGGACCAGCTGCTCCTGCAGCACTTTTCCCCGCCTGCCGTGCTGGTCAACGACAAGGGGGATATTCTCTACATCAGCGGGCGGACGGGCAAATATCTTGAGCCGGCGGCCGGCAAGGCCAACTGGAATATTTTCGCCATGGCCCGGGAAGGGCTCCGTTTTAATCTGGGGAGCGTCTTCCAGAAGTCGCTCCGGCAGAAGGGGGCGATCACCGTCAAGGGGCTCAATGTCGGGGAGGATGGCGGCACGCAGACCGTTGATATAACGATCCAAGCGATCGAAGAGCCGGAGGCGCTGCGGGGGATGGTGATGATCGTCTTTACCGACGTGGCGATCCCCCCGGAAAAGAAAGCGCCG
Source organism: Geobacteraceae bacterium (assembly GCA_041481895.1). GTDB lineage: Bacteria > Desulfobacterota > Desulfuromonadia > Geobacterales > Geobacteraceae > JAMPXD01. The sequence goes on from JBGPCQ010000060.1 coordinate 9,644, forward strand.
GGCCGCTCCAAAACCTCGCCATCCGGCAGCGCCAGGGTGCTCGAACTGGAGCAGGAACTCCGGCAGGTGCGCGAAGACCTGCGAACCACCCGCGAGGAGATGCAGACCTCGCAGGAAGAGCTCAAATCCACCAACGAGGAGCTGCAGTCAACCAACGAGGAGCTGCAGTCCACCAACGAGGAGCTGAACACCTCCAGGGAAGAGATGCAGTCCCTGAACGAAGAACTGCAGACCGTGAACGCCGAGCAGCAGACCAAAATGGACGAGCTGTCACGGCTGAACAACGACATGAGGAACCTGCTCAACAGCACGGAAATAGTCACCGTGTTCCTGGACAACGACCTCCATGTCCGGCGCTTCACCACCGGGGCGAACAAACTTTTCAAGCTAATCCCGGGCGATGTGGGGCGACCGCTTTCCGACATCGCGAGCGACCTGCTCTATCCCGAGATGACCGAAGAAGCGCGGGAGGTGCTGCGGGTACTGGTCTTTTCGGAGAAGCAGATCGCCACCATCGATGGGCGCTGGTTTTCGGTGCGCATCATGCCCTACCGCACCATGGAGGACGTGATCGACGGCGTGGTGATCACCTTTGCGGAAATCACCTCAGCCAAGACGCTGGAGGCGGAACTGCGCGAGGAGAATGCACGACTCAAAAAGCTTCATCAGGCTGAAGGATGAATTATGAAAGCTGAACGCTGAATGCCAACCTGGATTAAAAGGGTCAGCAATGGGAATTGACGAAGACAAGAGCCTAGCAGCAGCCGCCACCGAACTGCGCCGCCATGCGGAAGAGCGGTTGTGTGCGAAAACGGTTGAACTGCATCCACCCCGGATCGAGGAAGCAACGCAGAGGCTCGTCCATGAACTTGAGGTCCACCAGATCGAGCTGGAGATGCAGAATGCAGAGCTCAGCCAGGCCAAGGATGAGGTGGGGAAGGCTCTGGAAAAGTACACCAGCCTCTATGATTTCGCCCCGGTCGGCTACTTCACACTCGGCCGCAGCGGGGCCATCAGTGCCGTGAACCTCACCGGCGTCAGCCTCCTCGGGATCGAGCGCGCCCGTCTACTTGGCCGGCGCTTCGGGCTGTTCGTCGCCGCTGAAGCCCGTCTGCTCTTCGCTGAATTACTCGGGAAAGTGTTTGCGAGCCAGGACAAGGAGTCCTGTGAGGTGACGCTCTCGACAGAGGGGAATCATCCGCTCTTTGTGCAGATCGAGGCCATGGCCGACGCGTCGGGTAAGGAGTGCCGCATTGCGGTCATCGACATTACAGAGCGCAGGCGTGCTGAAGATGCACTCACCGAAAAAAGACGGGAGCTCGAAGAGCTCAACAGGTCTCTTGAGGTACGCATTGTCAAGGCTGTGGACGAACTGCGCCAGAAGGACCAGATGCTGATTCTGCATGACCGCCTGGCCATTATGGGCGAGATGATCAACAATATCGCCCACCAGTGGCGACAGCCGCTGAACACGCTGGGACTAGTCGTCCAGCAATTGCCGCACTACTATGACTCGGGCGAATTCAGCAGGGAGTTTCTCAAGGAAAATACCGCAAAAGCCATGGGGTTGATCCAGCACATGTCACGAACCATCGATGACTTCAGGAACTTCTTCAGGTCTGACAAGGAAGCGGTTACTTTCGGCGTTAATCAGGTGATCGCACGTACGCGCTCCCTCATCGAAAAGAGCTTCGAGAACCAGAAGATCGGCATTGCTCTTCACCCCGAAGGTGACCCGACGGCCAATGGCTATCCCAGTGAATACTCCCAGGTACTCCTGAATATCCTTATGAACGCCCGTGACGCACTGGTCGCGCACAATGTTGAGAATGCCCTGATTTCGATCCACGCGTTTGCGGAAGGAGGCACATCGGTCGTGACCATCACCGATAACGCCGGCGGTATCGCCGACGAGATCATGGACAGACTCTTTGATCCCTACTTTACCACCAAGGGACCGGACAAAGGGACGGGGATCGGCCTGTTCATGTCGAAGACCATCATCGAGAAAAATATGGGCGGGCGGCTGACGGTGCGCAATACCGGGAGTGGAGCGGAGTTCAGAATCGAGGTCTGACATGGCTGTAGTCCCGCAACGGTTGCAGTGGTGGAATTTATTACCCAATCATGAACAAACGACAAAATATATATCGGATGACGGGTCGGCTCTTCAGCTTCCTGCTGAGGGTAGTGCGCGGTTTCAGACGCAATCAGGGGCTCTTGTTATCCGGCGCGGTTGCCTATTACACCCTGTTGTCGATTGTGCCCATGTCAATCCTCGCACTTATTGTGCTGACGCATTTCATAGAAGAACCGCAGTTGATTCACACCTTGTCAACGTACCTGGAAATGGTGGTCCCCGGCTATGCGGCAATGTTGACCGAACAGGTACGGTCATTCCTTGAGCACCGTAAGGTGGTCGGTATCATTGGCTTTCTCGCCATGCTCTTTTTCAGTTCCCTGGCTTTTTCCATGCTTGAAAACGCCATGTCGGTGATCTTTTTTCAGCGGGTCAGGATTGAACGCCGTAACTTTCTCATCTCCGCTATTATTCCCTATGTGTACATCTTTTTAATGGGTCTCGGTATCGTGCTGGTGTCGTTTATTGTAGGCGCTATCGAGACACTGGAAAGCAGGCATTTGACAATTCTCGGCTGGAGTTTGAACCTTGGAGGCGCTACCGGGGTGACACTCTATATCCTGGGGATAGTTGGCGAGGTGTTGATGTTCACCTCCATCTATCTGGTGATGCCCGTGGTGCGGGTCCGGTTTCGACACGCGCTCATCGGCGGGATAACCGCAGCGGTTATATGGGAGATCACCCGCCGTGTGCTTGTCTGGTATTACGCGTTCTTATTCATGGTAAATCTGATTTATGGTCCCATTGCCACAGTAGTGGTGGCCCTTCTCAGTATAGATGTTGTGGCAGTAACCCTGCTGCTGGGTGCCCAGGTTATTGCGGAACTTGAGCGCAAACCCGACGAATCGACCGGGGAGGAACTGTCAGGATTTAAGACATGAAGTTCTGATTGGAATTGACAGGCAAAGGAAGCGTTCAGGGATGGAGAAGAAAGCAGCGATACCTCCAATGAAAAGCAGTTTGAACAGAGAAATCCCGGCATTGCCGCCTGCTGCCCGGGATGACGGACACCGTGGATCAGACCGCCGCTTTCTTCTGCTCAGTCTGTCTGCCCTCGGGGTAGTCTATGGCGACATCGGGACGAGCCCGATCTATGCCCTGCGCGAATGTTTCCACGGCTCACATCCGTTTCCGCCGACGGAGGCGAACGTTCTTGGCGTACTGTCGCTCATCTTCTGGGCGCTCATGATCATTATTTCGCTCAAGTACCTGCTCTTCGTGATGAGAGCCGACAACCACGGCGAAGGGGGCATTCTGGCGCTTTTGGCATTGCTCGCGCCCTGGCGCGACCATTCACGGAAGGGTCGGGTGCTGCTCTTTGTCGGGCTGTTCGGCGCCGCGCTCCTCTATGGCGATGGGGCCATTACCCCGGCAATATCGGTCCTCTCCGCCGTCGAAGGGTTGGAAATTGCGGCTCCGGGGCTGAAACCGTACGTGCTTCCAATCACGATCGCGGTCCTGGTGCTCCTCTTCCGCTTCCAGAAGCGCGGCACCTCCCGGATCGGAACTGTTTTCGGCCCCGTCATGCTCCTCTGGTTCGCTACTCTCGCCCTCCTCGGCATTATGTGGATTGTCCGTGCACCGAAGGTACTCGCCGCCGTCAATCCGGCCCATGGCGTCGATTTCTTCATCCACAATGGCTGGCGCGGCTTCGTTGTCCTTGGGGCCGTCTTCCTGGTGGTGACCGGCGGGGAGGCCCTTTACGCCGACATGGGGCATTTTGGGCGTTTTCCCATCAGGCTCGCCTGGTTCGCCCTAGTGCTTCCCGCACTCCTCCTCAACTATTTCGGTCAGGCAGCCCTGATCCTGCTCAATCCCGAGCAGGCGCACCAACCGTTCTTCAATCTGGCGCCGGGGTGGGCGCTCTACCCCCTGGTGCTGCTCGCTACCCTTGCCACCGTGATTGCTTCACAGGCGGTAATTTCCGGGGCATTTTCCCTTACCCGGCAGGCCGTGCAGCTCGGGCAGTGCCCGCACGTCCACATTATCCAGACCTCCCAGGGAGAAATAGGTCAGATCTACATTCCCAGTGTCAATTGGCTGCTCATGATCGTGACGATCTCCCTCGTGTTCGGATTCGGCTCTTCGAGCAAACTCGCCGGTGCGTACGGAGTGGCGGTAACGACCACCATGGTGATAACGGTGGTGCTGGCATTTTTTGTCGCCATTCGCAAATGGCAGTGGCATCCCGTCGCTGCCGCTCTGATCACGTTACTGTTCCTGACGGTGGACCTGTCTTTTTTCGGAGCGAACATGCTGAAAATCGAGGCCGGGGGGTGGTTTCCCCTGGCAGCGGGCGGGATCGTCTTTACCATGATGGCGACCTGGCGCCGGGGCAGGGAAATACTCGCCCAACGTCTCGAAGAAACAAAGGAACCTCTCGATTTTTTCCTGCTGCGGATTGCCGCACATCCCCCGCAACGCGTCCCGGGTACGGCAGTATTCATGGCTGAGCGGATTCCCGGGACCCCTCCCCAACTGCTCCATCATCTCGCCCATAACCAGGTGCTTCATGAGCAGGTCGTACTCCTCAGCGTCGTAACCAGGGAAGTTCCCCGGGTAACGGCAGAGAAGCGGCTCGAGGTCGTCAGGCTGGACCAGGGGTTTTCCCAGGTGATCGTCAGCTACGGCTTCATGCAAAGCCCCAATGTGCCGGTTGCCTTGCGGGAATGCGAATCATTCGGCCTGAAGGTGAATCTGGACACCACCACGTTCTACCTCGCCCGGGAGACTCTGATCCCCTCCCTGAAGCGCCGCGGCATGATGCTCTGGCGGGAAAAGCTGTTCTCGTTCATGACCCGTAACGCCCTGCCGGCGACTGATTTCTTCAGGATACCGCCTGAACGGGTCGTTGAGTTGGGGATACGGATCGAAATATAGTTTGGCGGGGGGAATTGTTATCTTCCCTTTCACGCACTCTTTTAGGCCGTATCTCGTGTCAACGGTTTCAACCTGATGCCGTTGTCGGTCAACAGGAACTCACAGACCCGTTTGGAATGTGCTATCCCGCGCGATTTAAAGATCATCAGCGTATTGTAGCGTTCATCGTCGAATTCCCTGTCCCGCAGCAGCAGCCAGGTATCAAAGAGTGAGGGGATTTCCTCTTCGGTGACCGCCCCGATTGTCTGTCCGCTGGTCTGGTCCGTGAACATGGTTGTGATAGCGCGCATCTTCAGGAAATCAATCAGGCGCGTAATCACCGATTTCGCCTGCTGTGCCGAGCCGACATCCGTCAGGGTAGGCATCGGGTCGACTATGACCACTGCCGGCCGGAATTCCTCGATCAGGCGGTACATAGTGATCAGGTGCGTTTCGAGCCCGAACATGGAAATACGTGAAGTATGAAGCTGCAATAGTCCGTTCTCTACCCACTGGTGCAGATCAAGGCCGATAGATTTCATATTATGCAGTGTTTGGGCGGCGGATTCCTCGAAACCGAAATAGACGCACCGTTCTCCGCGACGGCAGGCTGCGTCGATGAAGGAGAACGCCATGCTCGTTTTCCCCGATCCGGGTGTCCCGGTAAGAAGGATGCGCTCCCCTCTTCGGCAAACCTCCGCCGGTTATCTGGTCCAAACCATCGATGCCGGTCATACTTTTTTCGATTTCGATGCACTTTCCATCCCATTCAGTGGTCATTGTCCTCTCCCTCGGTCTTCTCCCGGCAATTTTATAAAAGTTTACCAGAAATTGCCAATTTATCCATATGATAGACATTGATCTTCAGCTAAGAACCGCTTCTCAATTGTAACATGTTTTTTTACAGGTATACTTCCTGAGATGCCGCTTCTATGGTAATTGTTTTCTAACAAGGATTGACAGAATATAAATACTTTAAACTCGAAGTGATGAAACGCGGAGGATACCTTCATGAGCGATGGAACAAAGATCAGGGACATGGGGGCGATCCCCCACGCGGGGGGAGTCGGGTTCCGCGTCTGGGCGCCCCATGCAGAGCGGGTATCAGTCATCGGATCGTTCAACGGATGGGACAGCGACAAACATCCCCTGCAAGCCGGGGAGAACGGCTACTGGTACGCTGATGTGGCAGAGGCTCATGTCGGCGATCAGTACAAGTTCCTGCTGACCACGGAGAAGGGCGCGTTCAACC
>JBGPCQ010000061.1:0-15853 GCA_041481895.1 Geobacteraceae bacterium
CACCGGCACACCCTGACCGTCCTTGCCGCAGGTGCCGATACCGAAGCCGAGGTCGGAGCCTACCAGGGCGATCTTTTTCAGCACATCAGGGCCGTTGCCGGTCAGGGTTGCCCCCCGTACCGGTTCTCCCACCATCCCTTTTTCGATGAGGTAGCCTTCCGAAACCTCGAAGACGAAATCGCCGTTGACTGTGTTGACCTGTCCTCCCCCCATCTTCCGGACCAGGAGCCCCCGCTCCACCCCGCGGATGATCGATTCCGGCTCCGTTGTTCCCGGCGCGATGAGGGTGTTGGACATCCGCACGATCGGCCTGGCCTGGTACGATTCCCGCCGGCCGTTGCCGGTCGAGGCTGCGCCGTCCTTCATGGCGGAGAGCCGGTCGTAGAGGTAGCCTTTCAGGACGCCGTTCTCCACGAGCAGAGTCCGCTGCGCCGCGGTACCCTCGTCATCGTAGGAAAAAGAGCCGCGGGCATGGGGGATGGTGGCGTCGTCAATGACGGTGACCAGGGAGGAGGCGACCTGCTCCCCGAGCATGCCGGTATAGACCGACATGCCGGACTGGGCCAGGTCGGCCTCCAGCCCGTGGCCGATCGCCTCGTGGACCATGGTCCCCCCCGCTTCGGCCGAAAGGACCACCGGCATCATCCCCCCCGGCGCCTTGCGCGCCGACAGCATCATGACGGCCCGGCGCGCGGCGGTCAGGGCGATCTCTTCCGGTGACTTTTCCCGGAAGATCTCAAATCCCCTGACCCCCCCGAGCGGTTCGTACCCGGTCTGGATGATCTCCCCCTCCGCCGCCACCACCTGGGTCGTGAAAACCATGCCGGTACGGGTGGCTTCGACGAATTCCCCGAGGGAATTGGCGATCTGGCTCCTGGCCATGCTGTCCCGGTAGACCACCATCACCTGGCGAACCCGGGGGTCGGCGCTTCTGGCGGCCTGTTCCGCCTGCTTGACAAGGCGCACCTTGTCCGCGAGACCGATGCCGGAGGGGGGGATTTCAATGGGGAAACCGGCGCCCACTCTCTTGCTCCCAAGAACGATGGGGCTGTCGAAGGCATTCCCCCTGACTGCCCGGCTGACCGTCTCCGCCAGGGAGAGGAGGGCGTCTTCGGTCATGTCGTTGGTAGAGGCGTAGGCGGTTCGGAGATCGGAGATCACCCGTATCCCGACCCCCCGGTCGGTAATGGCCAGGACCTTCTCGATTTTCCCTTCTTCGCAGATGACGGTAGTGGCCGACCCCTCCTCGCAGTAGATGTCGGCGAAATCTCCTCCACCGGCAAGGGCGCGGCGGAGAATCCTGGAAATATCGACGTTGTCAAGCATGGTGCTTACCTCGTATGCCTGCAGCCGCTTCGTCCGGCTGCGGCAGTTCGTTCATTTCTGTCTCACGGGAGAGGGCTTCGAGGAGCAGGTCGAGGTCGTCCGAGAGGCAGGAGGGAGATGTGATGCTGATGATTGCTCCTTCCCGGTCAACTGTGCTGAGAGTTGCGAGCCCTTCATACGCTTCGATTATGAATTTCAGATAGGCCAGGGCGCGGCGGTTGACCCGGAAATATCGTCTGTGCACCGTAAACATACGTTTCTCCATTAAAATGTACCGGTTTCATATCATGCGCGTCTTCTGAAAACAACCGAAATAATAAAAATGCAGGAGCCGGACTGTTCGCAGAAGGATGATTTTCTAAGACACGTGCTATCGGGGGTAGTATCCATGGTCATATTAACAGCTTGTTATACCTTGTTTTCTGTGATATTTATACGAAAAGTCATAATGACATGTCCGGATGAAACATGGCTGCCGATTATCGATATGTATAATGCCGCTGCAAGCTGCACAGTGTACTTCCGGCCCGGTGTTGCGGGATAGTCGGGAGAGGCAACAGAGTTCACACTCTTTCAACTCTTTCGTGCTAAGGTAGAGAATGGACAGCCTGGACAAAATCACCTATCCGCTCCTTCCCGGCACCCTCCATTGCGACCCGGAGAAAGGGCAGAGTGTCGGCAGAAAGCATCTGGTCAACAAACTCAACTTTATAAACTTTCAAGACCGTACCCTCCTCGTTAATTTCAAACACAAAAAATTCGGCACTATCCTCTCCTTTCAAGCGAAGCCTCTCCCCTGTTCCGGTGACCGGCTGGAATGCGTCTGGGTCGGGAACCCCGACCTTGACCGGGTTCTGCAGACCCATATCCTGCAGAATATACTCATTGCCGACGGCAAGAAGCTCCTTCTGGTCAATCCGGAAATGCTCAATGCAAGCGGCAAGGGAATCGAGTTTCTCCTTCCCGAGACCTGCAGTGAAGTCGGCTCAAGGAAAGTCAAACGTCACCAGTGCACGAATGTTAAAGTCCAGATAATTCAGAACGGTGCACACTTCATCGGCTTCCTCAAGGACTTCTCTGCTCTCTCTTTGCGCGTCGAAGTAATAGCGATGTCTCCCCAGATGATCCAATGGATGAATCTCGATTTCCCGGCCAACTTGAATATATTTTTCGGAAACGACATTCTTTATTCAGGTGATTGCAGGATAATGAGAAACGCAAGTGAACATGAAAAAAATACTTTTGTGCTGCAGCCCGTTCATTGCGAGATCCACAGGTTCAGGCCGAAAAAGTACCGCAGTACGCGACAGGAACTTGTTCCTTCTCCGAATATTGTGTTCGAACATCCTTTTACGGGTAAAACGGTCAATCTGAAAATCGACAATCTCTCCGGGACGGGCTTCGCAGTCCGGGAAAGCGAGGCTAATTCGGTTTTGCTGCCGGGCATGATCCTTCCGTGCCTGGAGCTCAGATTTTCGAGTAATTACTGTATCAAATGCAAGGCGCAGGTTGTTTACAGGCATTCCAGCGCTGAAGGAGAAGCAGAGGGCCAGGTGAAATGCGGTCTTGCCATCATCGATATGGACATTGGCGATCATCTGGGACTGTTGTCTATTCTCCACCAGGTATCAAACGGGGATTCGTACATTTGCACCAGTGTGGACATGGATGCGCTGTGGAATTTCTTTTTTGACGCCGGGTTCATCTATCCTGAAAAGTATGCCTTCTTTCAGGCAAACAAGGAAACGGTGAAAAAGACCTATGAAAGGCTCTATAGCCACAGCCCGCATATTGCGCGGCATTTCATTTGCCAGGAGGAAGGGACCATTCTCGGACATATGGCCATGGTTCGTTTCTATGAAAACTCCTGGCTCATTCATCATCATGCTGCAAACAGATCGCAGTACATGAAGGCCGGACTCAATGTGCTGAACCAGATCGGGCGCTTCATTAATGACTCCCATAATCTTTATTCCGCACATATGAAGTACGTTTTCTGCTATTTCCGCCCCAACAACAAGTTTCCTGAAAGGGTTTTCGGAGGATTGGCAAGGGAATTAAAGGACCCTGCCGGCTGTTCTCTGGATACCTTTGCCTATTTTCATATCCAGAGGTCATTCCGCAGCGAAGAAAAGCTGCCAGGCCTCTGGGAATTGGCGAAAACCCAAACTGGGGATATCAGGGAACTGCAAAGTTTCTATGGGCAGGAATCGGGCGGGCTTATGCTCAACGCCCTTGATCTTGCGGCTGACAGCATCGATCGAAACCAGCTCTCCCGTGAATATCAAAAGCTGAATTTCAAGAGAGACAGTCATCTCTTTTCCCTGAAAAAGAACGAAAGTCTCAAAGCAATTATCATGGTCAATATCTCGGATGTAGGGTTAAATATGTCCAATCTGACCAACTGCATCAACGTTTTCGTGCTTGACGGCGATGAACTCCCCCGTGATGTCCTGAATGCTTCTCTGGATAAGTTATCTTCTTATTATGATGAACAGGAAATTCCGGTGCTCCTTTACCCTCTCGCCTATGCGGAAAGTCATGACATACGTTATGAGAAGACCTATACTTTATGGGTACTGAATATGCAACACACCGACCACTATTTCAAGTATCTGGCAAGCTTGATAAAATCGATTCAATATTGAATATTGATTTTAATGTCTACAGGCTGATTCATGCAAACTGAAATCAACAATCAACATTTATACAACAGCCGGATCATTGATACGTATATCAAGCTGATCAAGAGTAAGTACAGCTACATCAATGTTGGCGAACTCCTGAGCTATGCCGGCATGAAACCATACGAAGTTGCCGATCAGGGGCATTGGTTTACCCAGAAACAGGTAGACCTCTTTTACGAACGGCTCGTCAAAATTTCCAGGAATGAGAATATTGCCCGTGAAGCCGGGAGATATGCGGCTTCGCCAGACGCGATAGGAGTCATGAGGCAGTATATTCTTGGCATGGTCAGTCCTGCAACGGTTTACGAGATGATCGGCAAGGCGACGGCCAACTTCACGCGTTCCTCTATCTATGAATCCCGCAAGCTTGCCTCCAACAAGATCGAATTGACCGTAACTCCCTGTGCCGGGGTTTCCGAACGTCAATTCCAATGCGAGAACCGTATTGGTTTTTTCGAGGCGATCGTCAATATTTATAATAATAAATTTCCCACTATCGAGCATACCGAATGTATGTTCACCGGAGGGAAGGTCTGTCGGTACATAATTTCCTGGGAAAAAACGGTTTCAGTTCGTTGGAAGAAACTGAAATATTATGTTTTACCCGTTCTTCTGTTGTGGAATGCGGTTTTTATTTTCTACAGGCAATGGGAAGCGCTTGAAATAGTCGTGCCTGTCTCGCTCACTATCTTTCTCCTCCTGATACTTGCAGCCGAGAGCAAAGCAAAGGAGGAGATGAAAGCGAGCCTTGAAAATACCAGGGATTCCATTGACAAGCTAGTCGAGCAGATCAATATCAATTACAATAATGCACTGATGACCAATGAAATAGGTTTGGCACTGAGCAGCTATACAAATACCGGCGATATTCTGACCAAAGTTATACATATCATGGAAAAACGGCTCGATTATGATCGGGGCCTGATCCTGCTGGCGGATCCGGACAGAAGCAAGTTGGAATTTCATGCGGGTTTCGGCTATTCCGATGAATTGCTCGGACTGTTCGACAAAGTCTCTTTTCACCTGGACAGGCCGGAGTCAAAGGGGATGTTCGTCGTCTCGTTTCGCGAACAGAAACCGTTTCTCATCAACGATCTCAATGATGTCGAAGAAAAACTTACTGCCCGCAGTCTTGCCTTTGCACGGAAGATAGGCGCCCAGTCATTCATTTGTTGCCCAATAATCTGTGAAGACAAAGCATTGGGGATTCTGGCTGTCGATAATGTAAAATCAAAGAAACCGCTTGTCCAGAGTGACATGAGCCTCCTGATGGGGATAGCATCCGTTCTCGGTATCAGCATCCGGAATGCGGAACTGATTGAAGCAAAATTACGGCAGTTCAATTCGGTGCTGCTGGTCCTTGCCGCCAGCATCGACGCCCGCGATACCCTGACTGCCGGACATTCGGAAAAGGTGACCGAATATGCCCTGGGCATATGCAAGGAGTTGGGCCTTTCTCAGGATTACAGCGAAATGATCCGCGTTGCGGCGCTCCTTCACGATTACGGCAAGATCGGCGTTCCCGATGCCATCCTGCAGAAAGACGGAAGACTGACGGAAGAAGAATATGAGATAGTCAAGACCCATTCGAACAGGACACGGGAAATACTTGCACAGGTACATTTTGAAGGAATCTATTGCGAGGTTCCCGAGATTGCAGGGGCCCATCATGAAAAAATCGATGGGACCGGCTACCCTCACGGACTCAAGAGCAAGGATATCCCGTTGGGGGCCAAGATAATCGCGGTAGCTGACTATTTTGAAGCAATTACCGCGAAACGTCATTATCGCGATCCTATGGAAGTTGAGGAAGCGTTCCGAATATTACGGGGTGAAGTCGGCAAACATTTCGAGAAGAGGTATGTCGAGGCACTGATCAACTATTATACGAAAACTTACCGGAATAATTCGTCTCAATCTCAGCCGTCCAATGAACAGCGCAAGCAGAGAACTCCTTTCCGTACGGAGGTTTCCCTGCGGATTAACGGAAATGTCACGTCGTGCGAGAGCTATGACTTGAGCAGCGGCGGCATTTATATCGCGGCAGACGAGAAAGTGACCGAAGGGCTTCCCGTGGAGCTTGACATCATGCTCCCGAACAGTCAGACAACTTTTATCGAGGCAATCGGAAGGGTCGTCTGGATAAACAGCGCCAACGAACCGAAAAAACCAAGCTTTCCGTCAGGATTCGGCATAGAATTTCTCGAGGTCAAAGCGGCGGCGAAAGAAGTGTTGCAATCTATTGTAAAAAGCTACACACCTCTCGACTGTCCCCAGGGAAACAACTGACCGGCACCTGGTGTCAGATCCCTGCCATATCAGGGCTTGCATCCTCTGCAGGAGATGATCGGCGTGTAGGTGAATCGGCGCGGGTCAGTAAAAAATTTCCTGAATTCTGCAAAAAATTCTTCATATCCCCCCGGATATTCATCGAACTCGTAACCGGATGTTTTAGCGGCCACCTCTATTTTTTTCGTCCAGTTGTAAGCGTCGATATCGTTCAGCTTGCCGTAAATCAGGTGATGCGGAGTCATATCAACTTCAATGCCATGAAAGCCGATATCGTAGAGGTAGGAGTACAGCTTGCGTCCCGCGTACGGATCAAAATCAAAATCCTTTTCCAGAGTTTCCATGATAGCGTTGATGGTTTTCTCGAGCCTGGGGGAAAGCCCGAAATGGCTCAGGCAATTGTAATCAAGGTCAATCAGGCAGAGAATTCCCCCCGGCTTGAGCGCCATTGCCAGGTTTTCCACTATCTTGCTGCTTCTTGAGCGGTTGTACTCCAGGACGAAGCGGACCCAGATAAAATCGAATTTACCAAGTTCACTCAACGGTTCATTGAGGTTTTTACAGACGAAATCTATCCCTTCCCCTTTGACGTTTTCGACGGCATGACGTATTCTTGCTGCCGATGAATCAACGCCCAGTATGCTGCCATTCGGCTGAATCAGTTTATGGAGAAAATACGTGGTTTTCCCCGATCCGCAGCCCACGTCTGCAACCCGCATTCCCGGCTTCAAGCCGGCCCAGAGAGCCTGCCTGTTCACGCGCATGCCATCTGTTTTCAGATCGAGGCGAACGGCTTCTTCGTCATGTTCCATTAAATAGGGAGATTGGTGCATTGCTGACCTGACTCCTGATGACAAACAGACAGTAGAGTGACATCTCTATAGCACAGTGTGAAGTCTTTAATCAATCTTATTGTGGCGGAAGAGGTGGGTGAACGGCCATCTAACACTTTTATCCAAACAGAAATCAGGCAGTGCAGCCTGAATGCAGTGCTCTTTTATATTAATTTTCATTTGACATTTATCATGGTTCATGTTTTAAAGCGACAACTTACTGATAGTCACCCGTGTCGTTACTGGTGCACTTACAGAAATTTATTACCTGACTGTAAATGGGGAGGGGTTTCATGGTACGTATGAAAGGATGTATTTATTGCACAATTGTTGCCCTGGCTGCCACTTTTACCTGTTCCGTGCCAATCGTCCACGGTTCAGGATTCGGCATTTTTACCCAGGGGGCATCAGCCCTCGGCCAGGCAGATGCCGTTGTCGCCCATGCCGACGGGCCGTCCGCGATCTTTTTCAACCCCGCATTGATGAACAGGCTGCCCGGAACAGAGGTGGAGATCGGCACCACCCTCATTTTTCCGGACCGCGATTACACGGCCCCGGACGGCACCACGGCCTCAACACGCACTGCGGTCTTTACCCCCAGCACGTTCTACCTGACCCATGCCTTCAATGACAAATTCAGCGCCGGCCTTGGGGTTTTCAATCCTTTCGGCCTGGGGACCGACTGGGGGAGCACCTGGGGGGGTACCACGCCGGCAGGGGGATTGGGCCGTTTCCTTGCCACCAAATCGGAGCTTACGACCTGGAATATCAACCCGGTGGCCGCTTACCGGGTGACCCCGCACCTTTCCGTGGCGGCGGGGTTGGACATCATTCTGCTGAATGCGACGCTGGAAAACATTGCTCCGCCCAATGCGCTGGTCCCTGTCGAGTTTGCGCAGAAGTTCGACGGTTCCGGCACCGGCGTGGGGTACAATTTCGGCGTCTATTACGAGGTGAATGACAAGCTGTCTCTTGGCGCATCGTATCGGAGCCAGGTGGAAATCGATGTGAATGGCAACCTTACCGTGAGTGTTTCCCCGCTGAGCCCGAGCGCGAATACACAGATAAAACTCCCCCAGCAGGTGTTTGCCGGTATTGCCTTCCGCCCGGTTGACCGATTGACACTGGAGACAGGTATGCGCTGGGAGGACTGGTCATCATTCAAGCAGCTGCAGATCGTAATCGCCGGTCAGCCACCCGTCGTCTCTCCGCGGAACTGGCACGGGACGATTGCCCTCAACGCGGGGGGGAAGTACCGGCTGACTGATACCGTTTCCCTCATGGCAGGCTATCTGTACGGTTGGAACCCGGTGCCGGACAGCACATTCGAGCCGGCTATCCCCGATTCCAATACCCACCTGTTCTGCGTGGGAGGGGAGGCGCAGTTGAAAAGTTTTAAGGTTGCGGTGGGGTATGCCTATCAGCTTCAGTATCAACGGGGAAAGACGACCAATCTTTATGGCCCTCTTGCCAATGGCACGTACAATTCCGATCTGCAGCTGCTGGCGATAAGTTTGGGTTACAGGTTCTGACCGGTCCGGCGGGTAACGCTTACCCCTGAACCGCCACCCTGCCGGCCCGGCCCGGGATTTCCCCCATGGCGAGGGGTGCATCGGCGGCGCTCCGGCCGAATTCCTCCGCAGCTTCCGCCAGGGTCACAAAGCGGACATCGAGGCTCTTGAGGCGTTCCAGCAGGTCGATGAACAGGGGGGCCAGGGCTTTCCCCTCCAGTTCGGCGTGGATGGTATGGACGTTCAACCCCGGTCTGAGGAGGGTGATGTAGTGGTCATTGATGTTCTCGACCGTGATGCCCCCTTCTCCCAGCAGCTCGTCCATGGTCGGCCAGGTAGTGGGGACCTGGAGGGTCCTGAAGCGTCTGCCGTCCATGACCGGGAAAAAAGGGGCGCTCCCCCGGCTGTCGCTGCAGTAGTCGAGATTCATGGCATCCTGGATTTCCAGGGAATCGGTCGAGACCGTCCATCCCGGCGCGGCGGTGGTCGTGGCCCTGTAGCCGAGGATATCCTCGAACAGGGCGCTGGCCCTCCCCAGTTCCAGGGCTGTGACCGGTTTGGGGAGCCAGGGGAGGTAGTCGTGCCACTTCACATGGTCCCAGCAGTGGATTCCCACCCCGTGCCCGCGGGCCTCGGTCTTCCTGAGAACGTCGGGGAAGGATTCCGCGATCATCGGCGCCGGCAGGAGGGTGCCGTAGAGAAGCGTTCGCAGGCCGTAGACCGACGGCGCCCTGGTCCGGAGCATCTTTTTCAGGAATCCCTTGCGGGTGAAGATGCGGCGGATCGCCTTGCCCGAGTTGTCGGGGCCCATGGAGAAATAGAAGGTGGCACGGATGCCGAACCTCGCCAGGACCTCCAGGAGGTGCGGCACTCCGTCACGGGTCCCGACGTAGGTGTCGACGTCGACTTTCAGGGCGATTGTAGGTTTGTCCATGGCTGATCACGTTCATCTGTCGGAAATTGGCAAATCCTGCACACGGGAACGTGATAATGTACCTTGAAATCTTCAGGGAAACAAGTGGTTTTCATGCGGGAGGGATAAGAAACGGGGCAGGAGCATAACCGGATTCGCAATCAAAACGGCAGTTGTGACAAACCAGACCTCGCAGGTTTTCAAAACCTGCGAGGTCTGGTTTGTCTCATGATGAAAGTGATGCCGATTACCCTGTCTGCGCCCCTTCTCTGCGCGGGTCGGTCC
Source organism: Geobacteraceae bacterium (assembly GCA_041481895.1). GTDB lineage: Bacteria > Desulfobacterota > Desulfuromonadia > Geobacterales > Geobacteraceae > JAMPXD01. The sequence goes on from JBGPCQ010000061.1 coordinate 9,845, forward strand.
CGATCCCGAGTTTGGGGAAGAGCAGGCAGGCGATGTGGGTCAGGGAGATGATGAAGGCATAGCCTATGAAAATCCCCAGGAAAACTCCGAAAAACCCGCCGAGCAGAGAGCCGGTTGTTCGCTGCTGTAATTTAATACTTGCCATCACGTTTATCAAAGTATATACTTAAAATATATATTTACAGGGGGGTGTATTATGAAAACGGCAAAAGTATTCCAAAATGGCCAAAGTCAGGCTGTCAGGCTTCCCAAAGAGTTTCGTTTCGACGACAGTGAAGTGTTTATTAAGAAAAGTGGCAATGTTGTTCAGTTGATTCCACGAAGCGATTCATGGAATTCCCTTTTCGGCAGCCTTAAGAAATTTTCCAGAGATTTCATGACCGACCGCGTCCAGCCTGAATTGGACAAACGGGAGAGTTTCTGATGAAACTGTTGCTCGATACCAATATCTGCATTTACATTATCAAGCAACAGCCTGCAACCGTACTCAAGCGATTTCTTGAATATCAGGTCGGCGATATTGGCATTTCCTCTATAACCCTTTCGGAATTGCGCTATGGAGTTGCCAAGAGCACACATCGGGAGAAAAACGCCAAGGCTCTTGATGAGTTTATTATCCCTTTAGAAATTGTCTCCTTCGATGAAGACGCGGCTTCTATTTACGGTGACATTCGAGCAACTTTGGGAAAGGCAGGCACGCCAATTGGTGCTATGGACATGCTGATTGCTGCGCATGCTGTATCGTTAGGAATTCCCTTGGTTACCAATAACACCCGCGAATTTGTACGTATCCCCACCCTCAATATTATTGATTGGACAACCTAGATTTTTTCTTTCAGCTAACGGGCTCGGGGCGCACCAGCACGTCAGCGTCTGTGTGCCGCCACGTTGTTGGATTGTATCGTTTGCCGGCTTTTACCGGCGCTTTCGGGACGTTCCCTTGGATTCGACGGTCCTGATTACCAATTTACCAACTTCACACACTTCCGCAAAATCAGTAGAGCGTCCGAAATGTCGATCTTGCCGTCTGGCTGTGGCATACCATTGGCCAACGGAGCGACATCTCCGAGAGTTAGGTATATTGGATCCATAGGTATCAGCCCAACAGCTAGTTGCAGCGCCATCAGGGCGTCGCTGATTGTGATAACGCCATCAGCGTTTATGTCCCCGGTGGAGGGCGGGCCGAACGTATAAGCATATACACCGCCGCCATATGTCCCGACGTAGATGGTCTGAGGGCCGGTCGGGGCCATGGCCAGGGAAGAGACATACCTGTTGGTGATCCCGCTGTTGAACGCGCCCCAGGATGTGCCGCCATTGATGGTCATGAACACACCGCCGCCATTTGTCCCGGCGTAGATGGTCTGGGGGCTTTCCGGGTCGATGGCCAGGGAAACGATGTTCGGGTTGAGCCCGCTGTTGACCGCACTCCAGGATGTGCCGCCATTGGTGGTCTTGAACACGCCGTCAGAAAATGTCGCGGCGTAGATGGTCTGGGGGCTGGTCGGGTCGATGGCCAGGGAGGTGACAGACGTGTAGGGCAACCCGCTGTTGACCGCGCCCCAGAGTGTGCCGCCGTTGGTGGTCTTGAACACGCCGAACACGCCGCCGTTGTTATATATCGCGGCGTAGATGGTCTGGGGACTGGTCGGGTCGATGGCCAGGGAAGCAACCGGCGTATTGGCGGTAAGCCCGCTGCTGACCACGCCCCAGGATGTGCCGCCGTTGGTGGTCTTGAACACGCCGCCGTCATATGTCCCGGCGTAGATGGTCCGGGGGGTGACCGGGTCGATGGCCAGGGAAAGGACATACGTGTCGGCAGGCAGCCCGTTGTTGACCGCTCCCCATGATGTGCCGCCGTTTGTGGTCTTGAACACGCCGATATATGTCCCGGCGTAGATGGTCTGGGGGCTGGCCGGATCGATGGCCAGGGAAGTGACCTCCGTATTGGCGGTCAGCCCGCTGCTGGCCGCGAACCAGGATATGCCGCCATTGGTGGTCTTGAACACGCCGCCGACATATATCCCGGCGTAGATGGTCTCGGGGTCGGTCGGGTCGATGACTATGGAAGAGGCATACGTGCTACTCAACCCGCCGTTGACCGCACCCCAAGATGTGCCACCATTGGTGGTCTTGAACACACCGCCGTGAGGTGTCCCGGCGTAAATGGTTTTGGGGTCGGTCGGGTCTATGGCCAGGGATTTTACCTCCAGGTTTGCCATCCCGCTGCTGACCGCGCCCCAGGATGTGCCGCCATTGGTGGTCTTGAATACACCGACATATGTCCCAGCGTAGATGGTCTCGGGGCTGGTCGGGTCGATAGCCAGGGAATAAACAGACGTGGTCAGTCCGCTGCTGGCGGCGCTCCAGGATGTCCCGCCGTTGGTGGACTTGTACAGCAAATCGGGGTAGCTTGTCCCGGCATAGATGGTCCCGTGGCTGGCCGGGTCTATGGCCAGGGAATAAACATTTGTGGCGGTCATCCCGCCGTTGACCGCACCCCAGGATGTGCCGCCATTGATGGACTTGAACACGCCGCCGCCATCTGTCCCGGCGTAGATGGTCTGGGGGCTGTCCGGGTCGATGGCCAGGGAAGTGACATACGGGCTGGTCAGCCCGCCGTTGACTGGACCCCAGGATGCGCCGCCATTGGTGGTCTTGAACACACCGTCGCCATGTGTCCCGACGTAGACGGTCTCGGGGCTTTTCGGGTCGATAGCCAGGCACTTGACATTCGTGATGGCGGGCATCCCGCTGTTGACCGCGCTCCAGGATATGCCGCCATTGGTGGTCTTGAACACGCCGCCGCCATATGTCCCGGCATAGACCGTCTGGGGGGTGGCCGGGTCGATGGCCAGCGCATCTATCCTGCCTCCTTCCGGCCCGGTACTCGTCCATTGGTTGCCCCCTGCCCAGGTTTGAGGAGCGGAACCCGGCCCCAACATAATCAATGCGCTCACAATGATTATGAAAAATATCTTTAACGCGTCGAACCTGATTCCAATTTTTTCCATAACTACCACCCTGATCAGAGATAACGGCCAGCCACTCACTTGGCGCGAAGCGAACAAGTGTAGTGGCATTGTTCGGCTGAGATCTTGTTTGGGCCCCCAAGTTGGGTGCGCTTACCCGCTCATGGTCTAGCAATATAGAAGTAATATAGGGCTTTGTAGGGCACCCGCATCTCTTTGCCTACCTGCGCTTGGGTACAACCTTCCGCAGGTGCTTTGCCGCCAACAGTATGCACACGCTGGATACTCTGCATTTGACTAAAGACGCCATTTCCCGAAGTTAATTTTGCGCTCAGCAGCAACCATGGAATTGAGTCGGGATCAGGACCATTGTCTCGCGCTCTAACCTCGCCGACCACTTTGCTTCCATCATTTGATTCCCAGGTTGGACCTGCGTAGTGCCTGCCGATCCTTTTACCCACACTATCGAACAGTTCAGCTTCCGGTGCTTTGAAAACCCACTCGAACCGCATCGGGTCGTCTTTACTGGCTTTGCACTCGTAAATCTGCACACCGGTGGCTTGAGTCTCAAGCGATAATACTTGAGTCTCAGGGGCCTTTAGAGTTTCGGGGATTCCAGGAATCGTTCCAGCATTAGCAATTGCGCAGCCAGCAAGCAGCGCGACGAGTGATACTTTGGCGATAGTTGTTATATCTCGTTGTTTCATGGCTACAGTCCCTCCTAAGCTGGTTATAGTGCCGAACGGTTCGGGAGATCACCGGCGGTTTTAGGCCGGTGCATCTGCCTGGTTATATCCTTGAACTCGTTTACGGTTCTTGTTCCGGTTTAGATCGTCGACTAAGCAGCCAACGTAATTTAAACAGTAGATTAGCGTGCATTATTTCCTTGTTTCTAATAAAAGTCAAAGGATTTACCATGCTTCTGATCCCGAATGAGGTCTTTATCCCCCGGTTTTGAGGAGTTCCGTTTTTAAACAAAAAAATGCCGCATTCGTCAAGAATGCGGCATTTTCTGCATCTAGTGTCCAGTGCGGTTAATTCGTTCCTTCGAATTGCGGTGCTTTTGGCCCCTGGCTGTGTTGCGGCTCCTCGGCTTAAGAGCCCTGCTAGGCCTGCGTCGCCGCGCCTTGCCAGGAACCAAAATCCCTCGCAATTAGTGCAGCGAACTAACCGCACGGGACACTAGCGGTTCGCGTTCCCCCTACAGCAGGTGCTCGATCTTCTCTTTCTCTTCGACCAGGTAAAAGTCGAGGGTCTTGCGCAATGCTTCGTCGATGCCGGTCACCGGTTTCCAGCCGAGGCGCTCTTCGGCGTTTTTGACGGACGGGACGCGGGTCAGCATGTCCTGGTACCCCTTGCCGTAGAAACTGTCGGAGGTGACTTCGATGATCCGGCACGCATCGGCTCTGTCGCGGTACTCAGGATATTCCCTGACGAGGGCGATGAGCTTCTCGGCCAGCTCTTTCACCGACAGGTCGTTGGTCGGGTTGCCGATGTTGAAGATCCCCCCCTCAGCGCAGCCGTTCTCGTTTGCGATGATTTTCATCAGGCAGTCGATGCCGTCCTCCACGAAGGTGAAGGAGCGGCGCTGGTTGCCGCCGTCCACCAACTGGATCGGTTCGCCGGCCAGGATGTTGTAGAGGAACTGGGTGAGCACCCGGGAGCTCCCCTCCTTGGCGGTGGAGATGGAGTCGAGCTTGGGGCCGATCCAGTTGAAGGGGCGGAACAGGGTATAGCGGAGCCCTTCGTGATTGCCGTAGGCGTAAATGACCCGGTCGAGCATCTGCTTGGCGCAGGAGTAAATCCAGCGTTCTTTGTTGATCGGGCCGAGCATGAGCGGCGACATCTCCTCGTCGAACTCCCGGTCCGGGCTCATCCCGTAGACCTCGGACGTGGAAGGGAAGATCACCCGCTTTTTGTACTTGAAACAGAGGCGGACGATTTTCAGGTTCTCCTCGAAGTCGAGCTCGAAAACCCGGAGCGGGTCCTTCACGTAGGTGACCGGGGTGGCGATGGCCACCAGCGGCAGCACCACGTCGCACTTCTTGATGTTGTACTCGATCCATTCCTTGTTGATGGTGATGTCCCCCTCCAGGAAGTGGAAGCGGGGATTGCCGATGGAGTGGCCGAGCTTGTCAGTGCTCATGTCGAGGCCGTGGACCTCCCAGTCGGTGGTGTCGAGGATGCGTCTGGTAAGGGCGTTGCCAATAAAACCGTTGACGCCGAGGATTAATACTTTCATGGTTGCTTTCTCCTTGGTACGGCTCCGGTAAATGGCCGTCTGCGGCGTTGCCCTGCGTCGCGCGGCGCTCAACGTAGCGTTGCTACGCCTCGCACCCCGCTCCTTGGGCGCCTTGCATACGACTCATTTCCCGAAGCCGCTAGGTTTTTATAAATTCTGGAACTTCATTATTTGATGTAAATTTTCAGCAATGAAATCAGTCGCAGAGATTTCAGCTTTCCCATCCACCTGCAGCGACCTGATCTCCAACAACCCCTCACCGGTCCCGACCAGCAGCGGCTCAGTGGCAACGACCACGCCCGGTTCCCCCGTTCCTTCAACCGGCCACGCCTGCCAGATGACGACCTTCCGGCCGTCCAGATACGTGAAGGCGCCGGGATAGGGGCGGGTGACGCCGCGGATGAGGTTGTAAATCTGCACGGCGTTTTTCGTCCAGTCGATGAGGCCGTCGGCAGGCTTCCGGCCGCCGCAGTAGTTCCCGGCAGCAAGGTCCATCGGGATGCGCGGGGCTGTGCCGTCCCGGAGCAGGGGCCAGGCCCTGGCGATGACCCTGACGGCGGCGCCGGTCACCTTGGTGAAGACGTCGAAGGCGGTATCGGTGAAGGCGATGTCGACTTTTTCCCGGTCCACGATGTCGCCGGCGTCCGGTTTTTCCACCATGTAGTGGAGGGTGGCCCCGGTTTCCGTCTCGCCGTTGATGACCGCCCAGTTGACCGGCACCCGCCCCCGGTATCTGGGAAGGTACGAGCCGTGCAGGTTGAGGGCGCCCCTGCGGGGGATGTCGAGCACGTTTGG
>JBGPCQ010000062.1:0-15815 GCA_041481895.1 Geobacteraceae bacterium
AAATATGCCTCGTTGAAGGAGTATGTAGAGCGGATGCCCGCGGCCCAGAAGGAAATTTATTTCATCACCGGCACCGGCAGGTCTGCCGTGGAAATGTCGCCCCACCTGGAGATATTCAGAAAGAAGGACTACGAAGTGCTGTTCTTGACCGATCCGGTAGACGAATGGGTCAGCCAGGCGCTGACTGAATATGACGGCAGAAAATTGAAGGCGGTTGATCGGGGCGACCTGGAAATCGATTCAGAAGAAGAGAAAAAAGAGAACGAGGCCAAAAAGGAAGAGGCAGTACACCAGTACAAGGATCTTCTCGACTTTATCGGGGGGAAGCTGAAAGACCGGGTGAAGGAAGTGCGGCTATCCAGCCGGCTGACCGACAGCGCCTGCTGCCTCGTAGCAGACGAGTATGGCCTCAACGCCAACATGGAACGGATTCTCAAGGCCATGAACCAGGAGGTGCCCGAGACCAAGCGGATACTGGAACTGAACCCGGAACACCCGATCATGGGGGCCCTGGCCGGGATGTACGCGGAAAACAAGGAAAATGGGAAACTCGCCGACTACTGCGAACTGCTCTATGACCAGGGACTCCTGACCGAGGGGTCGCCCGTCAAGGACCCTCTCCGTTTCGCCAGACTGGTCAGCGAACTTATGGTCGAAGCAGCAAAGAAATAGCACTGTCAGGAAAGATTGGCAGCAAAAAAGCCGGGACAGGTCCCGGCTTTTTTGCGCATTGAATACCGATGTACATTCGAATTAATCTGCAGCTCTGAAATCCTTGAGCCTGAGTTGAAGATTTCGTCTGCCGTTCCAGAGGTTCACCCCCAGGGAAAACACTGCGTCAATCGTCCCGGAAGGAAGTTTACTCTCCGCCATGTCGAAGCCTATCGCTTCCACGATGTTTCCCCCCACGGCCAGGCGGAGCTTCAGGTGACGCTCCTTGAGGACCCGCCGGTCAACAATCGATGCCCCCCGTGTCATGAAAACCGGCTCGGGGTTCCCCATGCCGAAAGGCGACAGGCTCTCGAGAACCTCAGCCAGTTCAAGGGTCAGCTCTTCGCCGGAGAGTTCACAGTCTATGATGAGTTGAGGTGTCAAGTCGGAGTCGGTCAGCGCCCCCTGGGCAATCTCGTCAAATCGGGCCACGAAGGCTTCAAGAGTTGATTCATCAATGGAAAGACCGGCAGCGTATTTGTGTCCGCCGAATTTCAGGAGGTGCTCCGAACAGGCATGGAGTGCGTCATGGAGATGGAATTTCGGGATACTTCGCCCAGACCCGCGCCCATTCCCTTCTTGAAGGGCGACCAAGATCGTGGGACGATGAAAGATATCGACAATACGGGAGGCGACGATCCCGATAACCCCGGGATGCCAGTCACGGGAAGCCAGAACGATGCTTTTTTTGTCCGCAAGAAGCGGCTCGCCTTTAACCATGCGCAGTGCGTCAAGGAGCATCTCCCGTTCAAGCCCCTGCCGTTCCTCATTACTGGCGTCAAGACAGGTGGCAATCTCTGTGGCCTTTTCCCCGTCGCTGCAGAGGAGGAGTTCCACCCCGAGAGCCGCATCCTCGAGCCTCCCCGCGGCATTGAGACGGGGAGCGAGCCTGAACCCCACCGCACCGCAACCGACCTGGCCGGAAACACCCGCCACCTTTTTGAGCGCCTGTATGCCGACTCTCGAAGAATTGGTCAGTTCGACAAGGCCATACTTGACGAAGATGCGATTTTCATCCAGGAGCGGGACAATGTCGGCAATCGTGCCCAGGGCAACCAGGTCGAGATATTTCCGCAGGTTGGGCCCTCCGTTTCCGCTGAAAACTCCTTCCTCACGGAGCCTGTTCCGTAAAGCGATCAGGAGATTGAAAGCAACGCCGACACCGGCGAGGGCTTTAAAGGGGAAGGGACAGCCGGGCTGATGAGGGTTGATTACGGCGAAAGCTTGCGGGATAACATCATCGGGGGTATGGTGGTCGGTAATTATGAGATCGATGCCCAGGGACGAACAGAGGATGCTTTCGTTTACTGCGGTTATGCCGCAGTCGACGGTAACGATGACATCGGCACCCTGGTGTGCTGCGGTTTCCACCCCATCAGCGGAGAGGCCGTATCCCTCATCGAGCCTTTTGGGGATGTAATAAAAACAAGCCAGACCAATCTCCCTGAAGAAACTTATCAGCAGGGCAACGGAGGATATCCCGTCCACATCGTAGTCGCCATACACACAGACCTTCTCACCCTGTCTGAATGCCGTTGCAAGCCTCTCGACTGCGCAGTCCATCCCCTGAAGGAGAAAGGGGTCGTGAATGTCAGCCAGTGCAGACGTAAGGAAACGGACGGCAAGCGGGGGCTCGGATAACCCCCTGTTGGCAAGGAGGGCTGCAATGACCGGGGGGACGTTCAGATCCTTTGCCAGTCGCCGGGTCAGCGTCGGATCAGGCTCGCTGACACGCCATATCCTCCGGCCTGCAGGTTCCACACTTCCTCCTGAACTCCTCATGAAACAAAAATCCCCCCCGTTCGACCGGGGGGGATTTTTTATTTAAATCCTTTTGGGCTTGCTTTTAGCTGTTCAATCATACCCTTTATCTGCTGAGCCGTCGGGCTGGTCGAGTCAATCGCCAGAAACCTGTTCCAGGCCTTGATCGCCTTATCGTTCTGTTTCAGGTCCTGAGAGTATACCATGCCCAGATTAAACAGACTTTGCAGATGATTCGGATCGATCTGCTGGGCTTTTTCGAAATTTGCAATGGCACGATCAAACTGCTTTTCCTGCCGGTACATGACCCCCTGATCGGTCAGGATGTTGGGATCCTTCGGATTCAATTCAAGCGCCTTGGCATAGGCATTTATCGCTTTCTGTGTTTGCCCGGTGTCAAAGTAGTCGTTCCCGAGCTGGACCCAGGCCTGGCGGTTAGTCGGGTTGCCGGCTACGATCTTTTCCGCTGTCATGATGCGCTGCTGGTAGTCGGCAGCAGTACCAGACCCGACGGGAACTCCCCCACCCGCGGGGACTACCTCTTTATGCCCGCTGATGCTGAAAATCAGATAACCTCCCAACACGCCGACGATGAGAGCTATGATGACAAAGACTATGTTATCCTTGTTCAAGGCAGATACCCCCTTAAGATTTGGCCTTTCCAGGCTGGCTTTCCCATAATGCGACAATGGGACTTGCCACGAAAACCGATGAATACGTACCGACGGCAACGCCTACCACAAGGGCCAGAGCAAAGTCATGGATAACTTCACCACCCAGGAAAAAAAGCGACAGGGCAGCCATGAACACCGTCAATGACGTGACGATGGTGCGGGAGAGAACCTCGTTGATGCTCCTGTTGAATATGGTCTGCATCGCCCCTTTCATGTCCTTGTGCATGTTTTCCCTGATCCGGTCGAAGACCACGACCGTGTCCGTCAGGGAATAACCGGCTATGGTCAGCACCGCGGTAATGAACAGGAGATTGATCTCCCTGTGGAACAGAAAAAATACCGCGAACATGGCGAGCACGTCATGGAGTGTGGCAACTATGGCGCCAACTCCGAATTTAATATCAAAGCGCCACGCAATGTAGATGATGATGCCGAGCAGGGAGATAGCAACGGCAATCAGGGTGTCCTTGCGGAGTTTTTCGCCGATGGAGGGGCCAATTTCCGTCGAGCTTTCCACTACGAAACTGTTGCCGGGCATCTCTTTCTTGAAGGCCTCTTCAATAGTGTCGGCAACCTTTCCCACCGCAACAGTAGCTTTACCCACCTTGATGAGAAGCTTGTTCCCCTCCTTGATTTCCTGCAGGTTTGCCTCTTTCATATTATGCCTGGCGAGTGCGTCGCGCGCTTGTTCAATGACGACGGGCTGGGCAAATTTAAGCTGCAACGCAGTTCCGCCGGAGAAATCAATGCCCATGTTGGCTGCTCCGCGGGCTATTTGAATTATGCCGATAATACCGACAAGCGCAATAATCCCCGATACGACGAAGGAAATTTTCCTTTTGCCGATAAAATCGATAGTTGTTTTGCCGATAAGTTCCATTGCTTCCCCCTATATGCTTATTCTCTTCACGCTGCTGCGACGCAGAACAAGGTCGAAGACCACCCTGGTGGCAACCAGCGAAGTGAAGAGATTGATGATGATGCCGAGACTGAGTGACACCGCGAACCCCTTGACCGGACCGGTGCCGAACTGGAAGAGGACCGCGGCAGTTATGAGTGTTGTGACATGGGAGTCCATGATGGTCAGGAACGCCTTGTCATACCCGGCTTCAACTCCCGCCTTGGGTGTCTTGCCAAGCTTGAGCTCTTCCCTGATACGCTCGAAGACTAGAACGTTGGAATCAACCGACATGCCGATCAGGAGGACTATTGCCGCAATGCCGGGGAGGGTCAGTGTCGCACCGAGTGCAGCCAGAGCCCCCATGAGATAAATAATGTTCAGGACCATCCCCATATTGGCCACAAGTCCCGACAGTTTGTAATAGATCGCCATGAAGACGACAACCAGGGCGACTCCGACCAGGCCGGCCAGGAGCCCCTTGTGAATGGAATCCTGTCCGAGCGACGGACCGACCGTTACGTTCTGAATGATCTTGACCGGGGCGGGAAGAGACCCCGCCCGCAGCACTATCGAGAGATCGGCAGCGTCCTTGTCGGTAAAGGAGCCGGTAATCTGGGCGCTTCCACCGGAGATCCGCTCACGTATCACGGGGGCGGAATAGATGGTGTTGTCGAGAACAATGGCAAACCGTTTGCCCACATTGGCAGCGGTCACCTGGTCGAACAGTCTGGCACCGGTCGCATTGAATTCAATCGCAACATACGGCTGGTTGTACTGGGAGTCGATACGCACCTGGGCATCGGTCAACAGTTCACCGGTAATCATCGCCTTCTTCTTTACGACGAGCGGAATCTCCGTAACTGCGCCGGTGGCGGCATCGACTTTCTTTTCCGAAAGCAGTTCTTCATCTTCGGGTACGCTGGACGTCGTAGCAGTGGCGGCATTGATATTCTCGTCCACGAGCTTGAACTCGAGTCGTGCTGTTTTGCCGATCAGTTCGATGGCCCGTTTCGGGTCCTTGATCCCGGGAAGCTGGACAACGATATGATTGATCCCCTCCCTCTGAATCACCGGCTCGGACACCCCGAACTGGTCGATTCTGTTACGGATAGTTTCCAGGGCCTGCGCTACTGACCTGTCCTTTCTGGTCTCCGCTTCTTTTTCGTTCATCCTGATCTGGAGATTGACGAAGCCTCCCTCGTCAAAAGCAGGAAGTATCTCCAGTTCAGGATATTTTTTCTTGACGAATTTCTGCACGGTTTCGGCGGAAACCTTGTCGTACAACATCAGCTGCACCCGGTCCGCACCTATTCTGGCAACCCGTTTGAACCTCGTGTTCTGGGCATTGAGAGAATCTTCCAGGTCAGTGGCGATCAGGTCAAGCGAACCTTCGACCGCCTTCTGAGTTTCCACTTCCATTACAAGGTGGGATCCGCCCTGCAGGTCCAGACCCAAATGGATCTTGTCCTTGGGAAGGACCCCTTTCCACCATGCGGGAAGCTTGCCGACCACCGTCGGCGTCAGATAAAGAGCAGATAGCAGCAGAAACAGCACAATCAGACTAATGCGCCAGGTAAGGCCCTTGGACATGGGTAAAGCTCCTTTCAATATGTGCGATCCTCTATGGCGGACTGATAAAACTGCAATTCAGTGAACCGGCCCCCAGATTCAAGAGGGCCGAGACCTCCATTGAGGCATGCTGCGAAAATACACCGGCGAATATATAAGCCCGGAGCGCTAGTCCTGTTTGTTCAGGCTGGCGATAAAACCCTTGCCGATTTTGATGTTTATCCCGGGGGCTATTTCCAGGGTAACGATATTCTCGTCGACCGATGTCACCTTACCGTGAATGCCGGCAGCGGTGACCACCGGGTCTCCCTTTTTCAGGGTATCTATAAGAGCCCTGTGTTCCTTGGCCTTTTTCTGCTGGGGCCGGATCAGCAGGAAATAGAAGATGCCGAACATGAAAACAAGCGGCACCAGATTCATAAGAGCCGATTGTCCTCCGCCCCCACCGGCCGGTGGTGCGCCCATTGCAAATGCCAATCCTAACATGTAATACCTCCGTTTGTCGGGACCGGGGACCAGGGACCGGAGACTGGTTAAACCTTACCAACCCCTTACCCAGGCCCGTCCACTATTTTTGACTTCCTGCTCTCAGTTTTGTAACCATGACCAGTTCCTAATCCCCACTCCCCGGTCCCTGTCTTTTGGCGTAAAACTCACGCCTGAACTGCACAAACCTGTCCTCGGCGATGGCATGCCGTGCACCTGCCATGAGCGCCAGGTAGTAATGGAGGTTATGCCAGGTATTGAGCCGCGACGCCAGTATCTCTCCGGAACGGAAGAGATGCCGCAGATAGGCGCGACTGTAATTTCTGCAGACGTAACAGTCGCACTCCGGATCAACAGGGAGTCGATCCTCGGCATAGACGGCCCCCTTGATATTGAGTCTGCCAAACGAGGTGAAAAGCATTCCATTCCGCGCGTTTCTCGTCGGCATTACGCAGTCGAACATGTCGAAACCCGCGTGTATCCCCTCGATCAGGTCCTCCGGGGTGCCGATCCCCATGACATAGCGGGGTTTTTCATTCGGGAGCAAGGGGGCGCAATATCCCATAACCTCATACATCTGCGACTTTTCCTCCCCCACCGACAAGCCCCCGAGGGCGTAACCGTCGAATCCGAGTCTGCAGAGGTCAGTAATGCTCTGCTCCCTCAAAACGCGGTGCATCCCTCCCTGCACGATCCCAAAGAGGGCCTGGTCGGGCCTTTTGTGCGCATCCTTGCACCTCTCTGCCCAACGGCTCGTCATCTCCATAGACCTGCGTACATATGAGTATTCGGCATCACAGGGAGGACATTCATCGAAACACATGATGATGTCTCCGCCAAGCGCCTCCTGTATGCCAATGGAGGTCTCGGGAGAGATGAAGTGATAGGAGCCGTCCAGGTGGGACTGGAAGCGTACCCCCTCTTCCGTGATCTTGCGGAGATCGCCCAGGCTGAATACCTGGAACCCGCCACTGTCGGTCAGGATCGGCCCATGCCAGTGCATGAAATCGTGCAAACCTCCCATGCGCGCTACAAGTTCATGTCCGGGGCGGATATACAGGTGATAGGTATTGGCCAGGATGATCTGCGCTCCGGCCTCATCGAGTTCTTCGGGAGTCATGGCCTTGACCGTCGCCTGGGTGCCTACCGGCATGAAAATCGGTGTGTCGATCCTGCCGTGTGGAGTTGTCAGAGAGCCGAGACGGGCTGCGCAGTCGCGGTCCGTCTTTATAAGCTTGAATTCTATGGATGACAATATAACCCTTTGAAGGCGCTAGGCCCTGGGCTCTAGGCGCTGGGAAAACCAGATCCGACTTTTAATTTTTCCTAGTGCCCAGCACCTAGCGTCTCGTGCCTAATATATGAACATCGCATCGCCGTAACTGTAAAACCGGAATCCCCTCCGTACCGCTTCGGCATAGGCACCGAGAAGGAAATCCTTGCCGGCAAAAGCGGCAACCAGCATCAGCAGTGTCGATTTCGGAAGATGGAAATTGGTGATCAGCGCATCCACCATCTTGAACCGGTAGCCGGGACTAATAAATATGTCCGCTTCTCCATAACCCGATCGCAGCAAGCCTTCATCTGACGCCGCATGTTCCAGCGCCCGCACTGATGTCGTGCCGAGGGCCACGACCCGCCTCCCCGCAATTTTCCCCGCATTTACCTTGCTTGCGGTTAATTCGGGGACAAAATACTGTTCACGGTGCATCCGGTGTTTGCTCAGGTCTGCCACCCTTACCGGCATAAAGGTCCCCAACCCGACATGCAGTGTAAGGGGAACTATTTCAACACCCCGGCCCCGTATCGCCTCCAGCAGTTCGGGAGTCATATGGAGGCCGGCGGTAGGAGCGGCAACGGCCCCCTTTACCCGGGCAAAAACCGTCTGGTACCTTTCCCTGTCGCCATATTCCACCGGGCGCCGGATATAGGGGGGAAGGGGGACGTTGCCTCCCCTTTCGAGCCGATCATCAAAATCTTCAGCAGGAGAAAACGAGATGACCCAGACTCCTCCCTCCACTTTCTCCTCTACCTTGGCCTCAAGCCCCTCGGGAAGCAGAAATACCGTGCCGGGTTGCGGCGGTTTTGAAGCCTTCACCAGACAGTGCCAGACCTCTCCCGCTGCAGCAAGTCTTCTCACCAGGAAGACCTCAACGCGACCCCCACTCTCTTTAAAGCCGATCAGCCGTGCCGGGATTACCTTCGTATCATTGATGACGAGCAGATCGCCTTTGCGGAACAAACCTGCAATTTCTCTGAAACTCGTTTCGGAGACAGTTCCGCATCCCCGCTCCAGGGTCATCAGTCGCGAGGAATCCCTTCTTTCCGAAGGATACTGCGCTATAAGCTCAGGGGGAAGAAAAAAGTCGAAATCGTCTAACAACATTACCGGTCGCTATAAGTTTTTACCAGCCTGGTGCCTGGATAGTAATAGGAAAGAATCTCGCGGTAGTCGAAACCATCCTCTGCCCTCTGTTTTGCCCCCCACTGGCAGAGTCCCACTCCGTGGCCATAACCGACCCCGGCAAAGAAAGCGTCGTCACCGACCGATTTCACCTCGAAATTGGTGCTCTTGATTACACTGTAACCGATCAACTTGCGGAAGCTGACCGCCGGGATGGTCATACTCCCCTTTGCCGTGAGGAGGACCAGTTCACTCAGCCTGCCGCTCTTGTTCCTGCCTCCGGCCCTTATCTCTCTGAGGCCATAAACCTGGTACGTTCCGCCTTTTAACAGTGATTCAATCTTTTTCAACGGAATAGTCTGTTGCCATTTCCCCGAACTGGCGTTCAGGCAGTATTTGCAGTCAACTCCCAGCAGGTAAGGAAGCGAGTATCCCCAGACATTTTCCGCTGCTTCAGTATGACCTCCGCAGTTGGAATGGTAGAATGCCTGGATGACCCTGCCATCAAAAGTCAAAACCTCACCGGCTGTTTCGCTTACCCCCCTGGCGGCACGGCTGTCTTCAATATCGCAACCGTCGTAAACCTGGTCCATTACACTGGATTCGAGGTGGTATGGAGCATTTCTCCGGGCATCCCTCTGGAAAATGGCATAGGACCGGGCAATAACTGCTTGTGACTTGATTGACTCCATTGGCCACTGAGAAGATATTTCGCAGTTTATGAGGCCCACCAGGTAATCTTCAAGATGGAGCTCGTCAACCACAAGGATGCCCTTGTCAACAAGGGTTATCTCAATGACCCCGCGATACCTCTTACCATTTATCAGCACAAAATCGGGTGCAGTTGCGACAAGACTGCGCACATACCTGCCATTGACCGACAACCCGATTCTGCTCCTTTTCACGAGGAGGGGAAGATTGAGCCCAAGGAGCTTACCTTCCTCATCGGTTGCAATAACACCTTGGCCGTCCAACTTTACGCTCTCCACCCCTTTCAGGAGTGCCACCCTGATCATCTCTGGTTGAAGAGTTGCTGTCCCCGCTGTTCCGGGAACAGCGCAAAGACATAACAGAAAAAAGGCTATCAATCGATTCAATCTAATCAATCCCGGTACAAAACTTTTTGATGAAATCATAGATCGACACGTAAAGTCAACCCTTTTGATTGGACACCACGTCATCTTAGGTGCAGACCGGGTTAATGTCAAGTCTTTCAGCCTTCAGGTTATAACTTGGTATCCTGCGCATCACATGATATTTTTTTAATCGATTGTAATGATGGATAATTATGCGAAATCCTTCCTGAGTGAAAATAATCCGCATGATTTAATTCTAATATGCTTTCCACGTAAAACGCTTGAAAATAGCCGCAACATAAAGTAAAGTCGTTCCTATTATCACTATTATCACTAGCCCCGAAAAGTGTTTTATGAATTCACTTAAAGTAAAAATTCTCGGCCTTATCACCTTCATCGTGGTGGCTATTATACTTGTGGCCGCCTTTGTAAATTTTCAACTCCAGAAGCAGATGATCAACAGTGTCATGGAGCATAATTCCCTGATGCTGGCTGATACGATCAAAAACAGCATTGCTAATGCAATGATAGCAGGCAGGACTGACGAAATCCGTGACATCCTTTTCACGGCAAAAAAACAGGAGTATTTCCAGTCGATAAGGGTTATTGATGCTGCCGGCACCATAATCCGGTCTGCAGACAGCGGCGAAGTCGGCAGGATTGTTTCCGTGGACGAATTGACGGCTTTGCAGTCCCGACTATCCAACAGACATTCTCCCTATCCCGATCCAAATTCCTTTGCGACCTTTTCAATAATCCATAACAGCCCCGCCTGCCATGGCTGCCATGCACCCTCCCAGGAAATTATCGGCATACTGGAAATTAATATTTCCCTCGATTATCTAAACCATTTCCTTGCCAATTTCAAAAATAACTCCATCATCACAACAATTCTTCTGATTGTCCTTATTATCATAACCATGTCCATCTTCCTGATCTACTATGTTGACAAGCCGATAAATCTCCTGATCAACTCCATGCAGCAGGTTGAAACCGGTGATTTTGAGCCCAAACCCATAATCACCAGCAGTACTGAAATGAAGCATTTATCCGCCAATCATAACCGTATGGTCGAGCGGTTGAAGGCACAAATGGACACTGCGATAAACCATGAGCGTGAGTTGGCCAGAGCACAGGAAAAGCTGACTAATCACCGTGAAATTCACATGATGAATGAAAAGCTCGAAGAGCAGATAAAAGAGATTGAAACCTTGAATATCAGCCTTGAAGAACGGATCGAAGAGATCGAAGAGGCAAATTATAAAATTTCCGACCTGGCTGGCGAACTGGAAGACAAGAACACCAATCTGCAAAAAGCGGTCGCCAGGCTTTCCACTCTTTACAAAGTTGGTTTGGCAATCAACTCGACCATGGAAACAGAAACCCTTTTCTCGCTTATCGTGAAAACCACCATGGACACATTGCGGGCCGAAATCGGATACATAATAATGTATGAACCGGAATTGGACGCTCTTCGGGTAACTACCCTCTTCGGTTATGATTCTGTGTCACCCAACGGGACCCTCATACCAATGAAACCGTCGAGCGTTTCCACGTGGGTAATCCAGAACCGGAAACCCCTATTGATTTCAGATATCAACGAAACCCCGCAATTCGACAGATACAGCGCAATCGGCTATGAACGAAAAACCCTTATCTGTGCTCCGCTCCAGATAAAAGATGAAATCATCGGCACAATAACAACAGTGAACAAGTTGGACAATTCGGTATATTCATCCGAAGAACTCGATCTTCTCAACACCATTGCTGCTCAGGCCAGCATCGCCATCAAGAATGCTACGTTGTATGGCGAACAGCAAATAATCTACATGAACACTATTCATGCCCTCGTTTCGGCAATTGAAGCCAGCGACAGCTATACGCGCGGTCATTCTGAAAGAGTAACCCGTTACTGCCTCGAGCTGGCCAGGAAGCTTGACCTCTCACCCGAGCGTATGATGGTAATCGAAAGGGCTGCAATACTCCACGACATTGGGAAAATCGGCATAGACCTAAGCCTGCTGCACAAGGAAGGGAAGCTTTCCCCTGACGACGTCAGCGCCCTTCAGCAGCACCCCATCATCGGTATGAAAATACTGGAGCCGATCGAGTTCCTCCATGACGTCAAGCTTTGCATCGGTCAGCATCATGAACGATACGACGGTCACGGCTATCCTAACAACGTCTCCTCCGACAAGCTCCTTATGGAATCGCGCATTCTTGCCATAGCGGATGCATTTGACGCCATGACCTCGGACAGGCCCTACCGCAAGGCTCTTCCCCTGGATGTTGCCATCAAAGAGCTCTGCGACAACGCAGGAACCCAGTTTGATCCCCATATGGTTCCCCACTTCGTTACACTCCTGAGAAACGGCTCATTTGACTTCCTGGGAGTGAACGATTCTCCTCCGGATTCACTCCCGTCCTTTTCCGCAACCTAGCAAAGGGTTTGCCCCTTCCCGCAAATCATGATATATATTTTACCGGTAAACTCCGGCACTACCTTCTTCCTGGATACAATGTTCATTGCAGCACATTCATAAATTTCGGAATACTAAATTGCCTAAGCTTTTAGATGTTAAAAATCTGGCTACCCACTTTCATCTTTCGTCCGGGCTCCTGAAGGCCGTAGACGGGATTGATTTTTCTCTTGACGAGGGTCAGACCCTGGCACTGGTCGGTGAATCCGGGTGCGGCAAGAGTGTTACCGCTTACTCCATCATGCGTCTGGTCTCGCCTCCGGGAATGATTGTGTCAGGAGAGATTCTTTTCAACGCAACCGACCTCCTGAAAATCCCCGATGAAGAGATGCGCCAGGTACGCGGAAACCGTATTTCCATGATCTTCCAGGAACCGATGACTTCCCTTAATCCGGTGTTGCGTGTGGGCGAACAGATTATGGAAGGACTCCTGCTGCACCGGCGGGTGTCCCGTGCCGACGCACGCGAAGAAGTCATTAAATTGCTGGGTCAGGTGGGCATCCCCTCTGCGGCCGAAAGATTCAACGATTATCCGCACCGTATGAGCGGCGGGATGAGGCAACGGGTCATGATTGCCATCGCGCTTGCCTGCCGCCCCCGGATACTTATCGCCGACGAACCGACAACTGCCCTGGATGTAACCATTCAGGCCCAGATACTCGAACTCATAGACCGGTTGAAGGTGGAAAACCGGATGGGGCTGATCCTCATCACCCACGACCTCGGTATCGTGGCAGAACGATCGGAGATAACAGCGATCATGTATGCAGGAAGGATCGTTGAATATGCACCAACCGGCGAGATTTTCCTTAATCCTCTCCACCCCTACACCAGAGGATTGTTGAACTCTCTACCGCAGACCGCCGAACCGGGTCGGCCTTTGCAGACCATTCCGGGACAGGTCCCGAACCTTCTCGCAGAGTTGCCGGGATGCGGCTTCTGTGAACGCTGTCCGGAAAAAAGCTGGATTTGCCATAAGGAAAAGCCGAAGATGATGGAGGCAGTCGCAGGCCATCTGGTCCGTTGCTGGAAGTTTGCATGAGCGCTCCCCTCCTTGAAACCAGTTCGCTCAGCCGTAATTTCACCGTAAAATCGGCCGCCTTCGGAAAAGTTTATCTTCTCAAGGCAGTGGAAGGAATCAATCTGACCCTCGAATCGGGTGAAACCCTTGGGCTCGCAGGAGAATCGGGCTGCGGCAAATCTACCCTTGCAAGACTCCTCATGGGACTCATCCCTCCCTCCGAAGGAGTGATCGCTTACCGCGGCAAATCCTTCTCTGAAATGGGGAACAAAGAACGTTTCGCCTTTAGAAAAGATGTCCAGATGATCTTCCAGGATCCCTTTTCCTCTCTCAATCCTCGAATGCGGGTCGGTGACATCATTGGAGAACCCCTCGCAATACATGGGCTTGCCTCCGGCACCGCGAAACGGGACCGAATACTGGATCTCATGAACAAGGTTGGCCTGTCGGAGGAGCATCTTTCCCGCTACCCTCATGAGTTCTCCGGTGGCCAAAGACAGCGGATTGGCATTGCCAGGGCACTGGCCGTGTCTCCCCAAATTATAATCGCCGACGAACCGGTTTCCGCTCTCGATCTTTCCATACAGGCCCAGATAATCAATCTGCTGCAGAAGTTGAAGCAGGAATTTGGTTTGTCTTTTTTGTTTATAGCCCATGACCTGTCGGTCGTCAGGTATATGAGCGACAGGATCGCCATCATGTATCTCGGCAAAATCGTCGAGATAGGTGGAGGGGAAGCCGTGTTCGGAAGCTTTCTCCACCCCTATACGGAAGCCCTTATTGCAGCTATTCCCCGGATAATTCCGGGGACCGGCACTCATCGTACGACCTTGCGGGGTGACATACCATCCCCTCTAAACCCTCCAACCGGCTGTCCGTTTCACACGCGCTGTCCATACGCGGAAAAACCCCTTTGCACTACGGTTCCACCTCCCCTGGAAGAAAAAGAACCGAACCATTTTTGTTCCTGTCATTTCAGCTATAAATTATTCCGTCAATAATAAACGGCGATGCGATAAATTTTCTTTGAAGATGCGATAAATCGCCGCGAAAAAATGCTTGACCACATCAAATCAATTTTGATTTCAGGATAACAAAAGGGGGCTTTCGCCCCCCTTTTTATTCGCTTTGGTCGTAGACATCGATGACACTGAGAGAGTGTCAAAGGCTCCTTGCCTGGAGTTTCTGTAGTTCCGGCAGAATATCGCGGGCCAGGTCGGCAGCGGTTGATTTATCGCTAATATTTGGCAGGGTGAAGTGGATGTCGCCGGTGAAGGTGATAGTATTACCTAACGCTCCCGGTTTGTTCTGGGCGGCCGGGGTGACCCGTTCCCCTTGGTGGATCAGTGCCAGCATGTCATGTGGGACGTAATCGATGCCGGCAGCGTACCCTGGTATTCTTTGTAACCAGCCGGGAAGCTCAGCTATAAGATTGTAAGAGGAATCTTTAAAGTCCGTGAACTTTTGGCCTCCATTTGTTAAAAATTCAGTTTTGGAGTAATCAACATTACTGTAGGGGTTCGATACCGCAGACAATGCTTTATAATTTGACCCTTGAACGTTACCCAAGATAGATACATTACCGGTTTTCGCGTAGTCCAGAGACAAAGAGCCGGCTGTGATGTTGATGCCACCATTAACCTTGATGCCGGGATTCTCGGTTCCCCAATAATTAGGCGACAAATTGCCGGTGCTCCAATAGTTGTCGCTTGGCTTGGGAGCCGGCGACTGGTAGGGGTATATAGGCTGATCTCCATTCCACCCTATAGGAGTAAGCCCTGTGCCCGGTTCGGGAGCGCCAGTAGCGTATATCGGCGCGCCGTTATTGTATCCGACAATCTTCCCGGTAATTACGGCGGCCTGCTGCTCTCTCTGTTTCAGTTCGAGTTCGCGGGCCAGGGTCTGGTTGTACCGCTCCTGGTATTGGATTTTAGCCGACAATGACGTGATTTCCGTGGCGGTACCACTTGCCCAAGCCAGAGTCAGCTTGTCCCGCAGCTCCGCCTCTGTCTTCAGCCCTTCGCGCACTTTTGTCTCGGCATCGAGGAGGCCTGCATCTTCACCGTTGAGCTTGCGGATCTCGGCCGCCGTTTTGGTTACTTCCTCGGCTGCGGCCCGGTAGGCGTCTTTCGTCTTGTTCTGTGCCGTGATCTTGTCCTCAGCCTCTTTTTTCTCCAAAGCCATCATTGCCCGCCATGCGTCTTCATTGCCACTGAGCGCATCCGCTTCAAGCTTCAGATACTCGGTGCTTTTCCTGTAGGTAGCCTGCCGTAATTTATCCGCCGCCTCGAATTCGCCGGCGGAGTCGAGCGCGGCTTCCTGCATTTTACGGTAAGCCAGCTCGCATTCGCGCAGGGCTGAAACGGTCTTGTTGGTCCCCTCGATAATGGTCTTGTCGAGCTTCTTCTCTGCTACCTCCATCGTTTCGATGGCCTTCTTGTTGTTCGCCAGTGCCTCTTGGTACTCCGGGTTATTTTCCCCTTTCTTTTTCGACCTTATGAAATCCAGAAGTTTCTTCTCTTTATCCAGGAATTCTGCTGCAGCGTTATACTCTTCAGCTGCAGCATCAACGGCTATCTTCTTTTCGGATTCATAATAAGCGCGCGTGGAGATCAGCCCCTGATCGAACTTGCCTTTGAGGTTGGCAAGTTCAACGTCCGCAGCGGCTTTATCGAGGGCTATTTGCCGGTCCCGCTCCGCCTTGAACGCCTCGGTTTCCTTCTTCATCATCT
>JBGPCQ010000063.1:0-15812 GCA_041481895.1 Geobacteraceae bacterium
GGGTGTCGCCGAAGCCGCGGTGGGTGATACCGTAGCCGGTCAGGAAGGAATATTCGCTCCCCGCTTCCCTGATGAACGAGGTGTCGTCGGCCTCTGCCCGCAGGGGGGAGCAGATGAGCGTAAAAAAAAGGAAGAGGAGAAGCGAAAGCTTGGACATGGTGACTCCGGTCGCAGAAAGGATTTGCAATGATGTGATAGTCTTTTCCTACTTTTCTCCGCACAGTATCCCGTGAATTTTATCCTCCCACTCTTTCGGTATGCAAATCCGAAATTCCGGAGCAGGGTCTTCCACGACCCCGGCCAGGGTTTCGATCACCTCGGCGGGATCGTACTGATTACCCAGCACCCACGTTTCGACCCCTTTAACCGCCTCTGCATCCCCTGCAAACAGGGAGTTTTTGCCATACCACGCGTGCCTGGTTTCCATCATCCGTTCATTGAACCCCGTCGCATAGGGGCCGGGCTCGACAACAACGACCGTGATATTGTGCGGCCCCAGTTCGGCATGCAGGACTTCGGCTGCCGCTTCGAGCGCATGTTTGGTCATGCAGTAAACACCGAGGTAGGGGGCGGTCATCCGGCCGGCAACCGATGAAACGATGATGATTTTACCCGAACCCTTTTTCATCATCCCTTTCACAATGCCCTGGGTGAGTGCCACTGTTCCGAAAACATTGGTCTCGAAATTGGCGCGCACCAGATCGAGCGGGATTTCGGCAAGCGGCCCGGATTGAGCTATTGCCGCATTATTGACGAGCACGTCGACATCCCACTCCTCGGCACGGGCGCGGTCCTCTGCATCCCTGATATCAAGTTTCTCAATCCTGAGCTTTATCCCTTCCTGCTGCGCGGAAGCTTTCAGTTCGGCGGCCTGTTCTGCGCTTTCCGTGGAAGCAATCACGTTATGCCCCCGCCGCGCGAGTTCGAAAGCAACCCCGCGACCAATACCGGAACCGGCGCCGGTAATCAATATCGTCTCGTGCATCCGTTCTCCCTTTGCGTGCCGTTACGTAATTTCAACATCCCCGTTACTCTCCGGTTCAATGCTCATGCGGTACGGTGTGGGTGCCTGCCACAACATACCGGCAATCTGACAGCGCCGTGAAGGTGAAGGATTCATCCGGCTCCATGGACACCGCCTGTTCCTGCCTGAGCGTAATGCTCTGCCCGCTGTTTTCCAGGAGAGCATCGCCCGAGAGGAGCAATAATATTTCATCGTGTCCATCCGGTGTCATGTTCCTTTTTTCGCTACCGGACACCTCGCCGTACACAAGGTAGACACTGTGCTTGCCCGTGTCTGCCGAGCCTACGATGTACTCCCGGTACTTTTCCTTGTACAGATCCCTGATATTGAAAAGTTTCACGCGCTCCTCCTTATCCCTCTGCCCTGAATCGCAGGCAGACGGGATTTCCGGCTGTTATACCCCTGTGCGAAAAATCGAGTCTGTCGGCATACTCTATGGCGGTGAACCCGGTCTGCTGCAGAAGAGTCACGGCTTCTTCGACCGTATAGCCCCAGACCTGAAAGTCCTGGGTAACGGCAAAACCGGTAAAATCCCCCTGCAGATCTATTTTGCCGGTTGCGGCGTCCAGCTTTCTCTTCCAGACAATGCCGAGCCCGTCTTCACGGAACTCTTCTCGGAATCCCGGGCCGGTTATGAAAATGTCAAAGAGAAATATTCCGCCATCGGCACAGCATCTCCTGATTTTCTGCAGGACCGGACGGATGCATTCTTTCTTTACATGCGAAATTACGTTGCCGATGCTGTAGATCAAATCAAAGGTGCCGAGGCGCGCCAGGCTGTCATGTTCGAGGTCAAGCGCCTGAAACCGCGCGTAAAGATGCCGCTCCCGATTTCTTTTTTGTGCCAGTCTCACAGCCGACGGTTCTCTATCGATCCCGGTGACCTGATGGCCTCTCCCGGCAAACTCCAGAGCGTGCAGTCCGGCGCTGCATCCGATATCAAGGACCCTGCTGCCGGTGCGTTTGTACCATGACAGGATCTGCTCAACTTCAGCACCATGCTCGCCACGGGCATAGTGGACCTTCTCGTAGATATCGAGTCCCGCATCCCGGTAAAGTTCGACCATGGTCATCCCTAATTCTTTTTCCTGGTTATCCACTTAACTCAAGGTGATAACCTATCGTGAGTCAAAGTCTTCACCACGGAGACACGGAGGAATTCAAAAACAGTATATTTTCTCCGTGCTCTCCGTGTCTCAAGTGAGCGAAGCGAACGGGTGGTGAAACTGATTTTATGGTTTGGCACCGGCCACACTCTAGCTACTGGAGCAAGTGCATAAGCAGATTCTTTTTTTATGATTGCCGGCGTTCAACCCTGCTCCATCCAAGCAGGTTTGAAATTCTCCTCCGCCTTTGCCTGATACGCCAGGGCGGACAATCCGCCTGAGAATTGGACAGCGAAGGCCCCCGCAGGGTGAGACCGCAGGCCGAATCAAAACCTGATGGAAACTGACTAAGTAACTATAGCTGAGGCGGCAACACTGTCAATGGATTCACCCTGTCTCAAAACGTGCCATTAAATTTGAATTTGTTAACAATTTAGTTGCAAACAACCGGCAACGGGGGTATAGTTTAATAAAACAATCGTTCGATTAGACCAATCCCCCGGTACGAAACGCTAGTACGTGCATACAGGCAACGGAATGTTTCCAGCACTTCGGGGAGTTCGCGCGACAAACGTATGGTCTCTGTCCAACCATTAAACTGGAGGTGAAACATGCCTGGTTCTTATCCCGATCCACGCTCTTACGCCACTACAGCCCTGCAAGCCCTGGAAGAAGCTTACGAGCAGAGTCAGGACTCGCATACCGGTTCCCTCATCCTCACGGCAATTCAGGCAATATCTCACTTAACGGAAGAGATAAAAAGCACTCGCCGATTTGACGTATCAGACAGCGATCCTTATGAGTTGAGTGAATATAATTCGGCCGTCTAACCTCCCGAACTGCCGGAGATGAGGCATGACCAACAGCAAAAAGCCTGCAGCGAGCAGGCTTTTTTTGTGTCCATGTACCTTGATATGTTAAGGTGCAGATGCGACTCAATTCTGTTATTCTATGGCTCTTTCGCGTTTACATTGAACGCTATTGCCTGGCAGAGCGCACAAACAAAATAAAAAGCGGTTTCAGCTTCACGATTACTTCAAGATTATTCTCAATTCAAGAATGTTTTTGGTTCTAAATCCGAGTAATCGCGAGGTAATCCCGAGGCACAAAAGCTTTTAAAAATTTTTAAGCATGAACCTATTTTTTAAAAACTTTTTCGAGATTATCGACTTCGTCAAGCACCTGCTTCGCCAGGCGACTGTATTCTTCAGGCGTCTCAGCAATCTCAAGACGCTTCATTATTTCAGAAAAATTTTTTATTTCTTTCGTTTCACCTATCTGGATCAGCTGCGGAATAAGATTCTGCCATATCAAGTGCATTCTGATAACAAAGTTGGACAGCTTATCGATATCTTTCTCTTCAGAGAATATTTCCAGCTCGCGTCCGCAATAACCCAGAAGCGTAACATTCGTCGGGACACGCGGCTTGAATTGCCCAACCATTGCAACCTCCAGAAGGGTAATATTGTTGGCAAAGCGCAATGTGTCCTTTCGGTTTTTTGCGGAAATGGCTTGTTCCAGATCTTCAATTTTTTTTCTCAGCCGTTGTGAAAAAAAGTCGTTTTCTTCATTCCGTATTAATTTGAGAGACTTTTCAGATTTCTTAAGTTCATCCAGTTTTTTCCTGATTTTGTTCCACTTATTCACTTTAGCCAGATCATAGATATCTCCGGCAAAACCGGACAATGCTTCAACTTCAACCTGCATGGCGGTAGGTTTGGCCGGGACCGCTGCCGAAGGGGGGTTTTGTCCTTTATTTGGTCGATTTTCACCGATGGACTGACCCACCATAGAGAAGAAGAGCAGGAAAATGCCTACCAGAATTCGCATATGACTCCTTGCAGCCTCTGTTGCCCGTAATCTGACGCCCGCCATGCCGGGGCTTGATCCTGTTCTTTGTGCGCACTCTCTACACGTGGCACTGCCACCCGCCAGGTCGTACGTCCCAAAATATCAATCTTCGAATCCGGCATGTCCCTATCGCACAATTAAGTGTAATTACTTTATGGAAAACCGGGATTCAAGGCAAGGGATATTTCTTTACCTTCTGGATAAAAATCGAAAACCTGATTCCGGCACGCTGAGATACAATTTTCACCTCTCCCCATCTCCCCCGACCGCAATTCCCTGCAAACCCGCACCGGACTTAGAATTACAGGTGATGCTCCAAATTTAGCCTCTGCGGCTTTTTTGTGACAATAAACGGCTTGCGGCTTTTCAAATACCCCGGAGCGCTCCAGAAGCAAAATTTGGCGTAATCACGCGCTGATTTGAGTTATCCACAGGAAAAAGCGTTTCTCGGAGAGAGTATGGCGTCAGGACGTATGGGGCTAACCGATTTTTGGACCAGGCGAGGGGGAACTTCGGGACACTAACAGAAGAAAGACCGGAAGCTTTTCACCACGAATATTATTAATTAAACATAATTAAATATATATAATAATATTCTAATACCGACAGCAGCGGATCAGCCCCGCTCCATGACAATGAGCGAACGGGCGTCGCCGGAGATCGGGAGGCGGAACTCAAAGATTCCGGTCACCTGCACCTTCAGGTCGGCCAGAGCGGCGGAAACCGTCCGTGCCTCCTCGCCCCCTCCCCTCCCCTTCATGGCGACCATCTTTCCTCCGCTCTTGGTGAGCGGCAGGGCAATCCGGACGAAGGCGGGGATGTCGGAAAAGGCGCGGGAGACCACCCAGTCGAAGCTGCCGGCGTGGTGCGCAGCCAGTTCCTCCCCCCGGGCATGGAGCGCCTCGAAACCGTGCAGCCCGAGGAGCCGCGACGCGTGGCGCTGGAAGATGATCTTCTTTTCCACCGCGTCGACCGACGTGACATGGAGGTCATGACAGGCAATTTTCAGGGGGATGGCGGGGAAGCCGCCGCCGGAGCCGACGTCGAGGAGTCGCCCCGTGCGGCCGACAATTTTGAGGAGGGTGAGGGAGTCGAGGAAATGCTTGACTGCGATCTCCTCATCGGCGGTGATCGCGGTCAGGTTGATCTTGCGGCTCCATTTCTTCAACTCTGCGGCAAACGCGTAAAACCTCCCCAGTTCGGCCGTAGTGAGGTGCAGCCCGAGTTCTGCCGCGCCCCGTGCAAGGCTCTCCTTCGCCCGCTCGTTCACCGCCCGCCCCGCGCCTTGAGGGCAATGGAGATGACGGTGATGGCCGCGGGTGTGACGCCGGGGATGCGCGATGCCTGGCCGAGGGTGTCCGGGCGGAACTTGTGCAGTTTCTCCCGCACCTCGGCGGTCAGACCCGGTATCTCCAGATAATCGAAGCCTTCCGGAATGCACGCCGTTTCCAGCTTGCGCGAGCGCTCGACCTGCTCCTGCTGGCGGTCGATGTACCCCTGGTACTTGACCTGGATCTCCACCTGTTCCGCCACATCTACGCGGACATTCCGGCATTGGTCGTCGATCCGGGCAAGTTCCGCGTAGGTAACGTCCGGCCGCCGCAGGAGCTGTTCGTAGGTCATGGCATTCTGCATGCCGGTCAGGCCGAAATCCGCGAGGAAGTCCGGGGCGGCCTCGGACGGAACGATTTTATTGGCACGTACCCGTTCCAGCTCCACGCCGATCATCTCCCGCTTCTCCAGAAACCGTGCATAGACATCGTCCGGCACCAGCCCCACGGCATGCCCTTGCTCGCGCAGGCGAAGGTCGGCGTTGTCCTCCCTGAGCAGGAGGCGGTACTCGGCCCGCGAAGTGAACATCCGGTACGGCTCCTTCGTCCCCATGGTGACCAGGTCGTCGATCATGACACCGATGTAGGCCTCGCTCCGGCCGAGGACGAGCGGCTCCTTCCCCCTGGCCCGCAACGCCGCGTTGATTCCCGCCATGAGCCCCTGCCCTGCCGCTTCTTCATATCCAGAGGTGCCGTTGATCTGCCCGGCGTGGAAGAGATTGCGGACGAGCTTGGTTTCGAGCGAGGCATGGAGCTGGACCGGATCGACATAGTCGTACTCGATGGCGTAGGCCGGCCGCATGATCTCCACGCGCTCCAGCCCGGAGATGCTGCGGTAAAAAGCCCACTGGATATCGATGGGGAGCGAGGTGGAGAGCCCGGAGGGGTAAACCTCCACCGTGTCCCGCCCCTCCGGTTCTATGAAGGTCTGGTGCCGGGTCTTGTCCGGGAAGCGGACCACCTTGTCCTCGATGGAGGGGCAATAGCGCGGTCCGACCCCCTCGATGATTCCCGAATAGAGCGGCGACCGGTCGAGTCCGGAGCGGATGATGTCGTGACTTCGCTCGTTGGTATAGGCAATGTGGCACGGAACCTGGGGCTGGTCGATACGGAGGGTGCTGAAGGAAAACGGCAAAGGCGGGTCGTCGCCGAACTGGGGCTCCAGACGGTCGAAATCGATGGTGCGGCCGTCGAGCCGGGCCGGAGTGCCGGTCTTGAGCCGGCCGACGTCAAAGCCGAGGTTCTTCAGATGATCGGAGAGACCGATGGAAGGAAGGTCCCCGGCCCGGCCGCCCGGATAATGGGTGAGACCGATGTGGATGAGGCCGCGCATGAAGGTGCCGGTGGTGAGGATGACCGTTTCCCCGGAGTAGCGGACCCCCGCCTTGGTATCGACGCCGCAGACGGCCCCTTCTTCCAGATGGAGCCCGGTCACCTCGGCCTGCTTGAGGTCGAGGTTCGCCTGGTTCTCCAGGACCATCTTCATCCTGAGCCGGTACTGCTGCTTGTCGGCCTGGGCGCGGGAGGCCCGCACTGCGGGCCCTTTCCGCATATTGAGGATGCGGAACTGGATGCCGGTGGCGTCGATAGTGCGCGCCATCTCGCCGCCGAGAGCGTCGATCTCCTTTACCAGGTGCCCCTTGGCCAGGCCGCCGATGGCCGGATTGCACGACATGAGGGCAATGGCGTCCAGGTTGATGGTCACCATGAGCGTGCTGCACCCCATACGGCTGGCGGCCAGCGCAGCCTCGCAGCCGGCATGCCCGGCCCCCACCACAATCACCTGGTATTTTTTATCGTACTCTATCATCCGGGCATCCGCGCAGATCCGCAGGCCTGTTTCACACAGCCATCCCAAGTATACTGCATCCCACCTGTAAAGCCAGTGCCGACAAGACCTCGGAACGATTGTTTCACGTGAAACATTTGCTATTTTCCGATACAGAACTTCATAAATATCAAGTCGAGCACTTCGTCCGGGGTGGTCTCACCCGTCACCTCGCCGACCGCGGCGAGCGCCTCCCGGATCTCCCAGGCGAGCAGTTCCAGTGCAGCCCCGGATCCGAGACTTGCGCTGAAACGGGCGAGAGCGTTTAGTGCTTTCCCGAGGGAGTCGCGGTGCCTGGCCCGGGAAAGGGCGACATACTCCCTGCTGTCGGTTGCCGTGCCGCGCAGGAAGGCATCGTGAATCATCGCCCGGAGGTCGTCAATGCCCTGGCCGGTCCGGGTCGAGATGCTCACGACCTGTCTGCCGGCAAGATCCGGCGGCAATTGCGCCACGGCAGGGAGATCGCTCTTGTTTTTCACGACGATGACCGTGCAGCTGCCGAGTACGGCCAGGAGCATCCCGTCTTCGTCATCGAAGGGACGCGCTCCGTCCACCATGAAGAGAACCAGGTCAGCCTGGGGGATCCTCTCCAGCGTGAGGTTGACCCCCTCCTGTTCGATAGGATCGTCGGTCAGCCTGACCCCCGCCGTATCAAGCATCCTGACCGGCAGTCCGCCAATATTGACAATTTCCTCAATGATGTCACGGGTAGTACCGGGAAAAGACGTTACAATGGCGCGTTTTTCGCGCAGCAGGGTATTGAGCAGGCTCGATTTGCCGACATTAGGCTTGCCGGCAATGATCACCGAAACCCCCTCGCGAAGGACCTTTCCTCCAGTGAATCCGGCCATAAGGTTCCCGATCTCTGCGCCTGACTCCCCAACCAGCCGCTCGATCTCGGCTGTTGCGGGAGCGCCGATCTCATCTTCGGGGAAATCAATGTGGGCCTCGATGAGGGCCAGGGCGTTAACCAGCCGCGTCCGGACGGCGGCGATTCGCCGGGAGAGGAGACCTTCACGCTGGTGCTGGGCAAGGTTGAGAGCCGCATCGGTTTTACTGCGAATGACGTCAATGATCGCCTCGGCCTGGACCAGGTCGATCCTGCCGTTGAGAAAAGCACGCTTGGTGAACTCACCCGGTTCGGCGAGACGGGCGCCCCGGCGGAGGACCAGGGCAAGGATCCGCTGAACGACCAGGCTGCCGCCGTGGCACTGGATTTCGAGGACGTCCTCCCGGGTGTAGGAACGGGGCGCCCGCATGAGGACGACCATCGCCTCGTCGAGTAAATCTCCACTGGCCGGGTCGATAATGGCGCCGTAATAAAAACGGTGGCCCGCAAGGCCACCGTTTCGTGTTCGTCTGAAAATGTCCGCAGCTATCCGACCCGCTTCGGGTCCGCTCACCCTTATGACGCCGATCCCCCCCTCACCGAGGGGGGTGCTGATGGCGGCAATGGTGTCCTGAATGTACACGCCCCTCCCCTATTCCTTCGCTTTCAGCAGCTTGTTGATGTACATCTGCTGGGCAATAGTGAGGATGTTGTTGACCAGCCAGTAGAGAACGAGGCCCGCCGGCATATTGATGAACATGACGGTGAAAACTACCGGCAGGGCCAGCATCATCTTGGCCTGGGTCGGGTCCATACCGGTCGAGGGGGTCATTTTCTGCTGGATAAACATGGTCGCCCCCATGATGATCGGGGTGACGTAGTAAGGATCTTTGGCTGCAAGGTCCTGGATCCAGAGCATGAACGGCGCATGGCGAAGCTCGATAGATGACATGAGGGCGCGATAAAGGGCAACGAATATCGGGAACTGGACCAGCATCGGGAGGCAGCCGCCAAGGGGGTTGACCTTGTGGGTCTGGTAGAGCTCCATGACGGCCTTGTTCATGGCGTCCCGGTCGTTCTTGTACTTTTCCTTCAGCTTGGCCATCTGCGGCTGCAGCTTCTGCATGTCCTTCATTGACTTGTAGCTCTTGTATGTCAGGGGGTAAAACAGGATCTTGATGATCACGGTGATGATGATTATGGCGATCCCGTAGTTATGGACATACCTGTAGAGGAACTTCATGCTGTAGAGAAGCGGCTTCGCCACCACCGAAAACCAGCCGAGGTCGATCACCTTCTCCAGCCGGCTCCCTTGGGCCTCGAGAATATCCAGGTCCTTCGGGCCGAAATAGAGTTTGTAGGGGAGCGAAAAAGCCTCGCCCGGGTTGAGGGATATTCTGGCCGACGAGATGGAATTCTCCACGTAGCCTTTGTCTGCCCTGACGTTGACCCCTCCGAGAGTGCCGGTGCCTGCAATGACCGCACTCAGGAAATACTTGTCGGCATAGCCGGTCCAGTAGACCTCTTTGTCGTAAGGCTTGGCCCCCTTTTCCAGGTCCTTCACCTTCAGGGCGTTAATATCCTTGCCCGCCAGGGTTACCGGACCATGTTCCTCGAACCGGCTCTCTTTTGCCGCGGGGTCCAGATGGTGGTAGAGTACAAGGCGGAGGACACCGTCCTGTTTGGCGGCGCTGGTATTGACAAGCTGCTGGTTCAGGTCGATGGCGTAGCTGTCGCCCCGAATGGTGTAGGCCTTTTTAAGCATCGTACCCTGGGGAGAGGAACAGACGAACTCGAGGTCCTTTTTGTCCCCCTTCCCTACCGTGAAACCGTCGGTGCTGGCGCTGCAGGCAGCGGCAGGATCGACGGAAAATCCCTGCGCCTCGCTTTTCAGGGTAAAGAACTCCGGTGATGTTTCGGTGATCAGGGTAACCTGTTTGCCGCCCGGACCCTCCGCCTCACGGTATTTCTTCAGGACGAATTTCTTGAGGCTGCCGCCACGGGTGCTGAAGACCGCCTGGAAGAGATCGGTTTCGACTGTGATATCCCGTGCCGGGGCAATGACTGCCCCTGCTTTCCCCAGTTCGACGACTTTTCCCGGCGCAGCCGGAGCCAGGGGCGCCGCGGCCTGTTGCGGCGCCGGCTTGGCCTCTTCGACCTTTTTCGGAGGGGGAGGCATCAGATACGAATAGCCGTAGAGAACGGCGATCGACAGGATAACGGCTATGATAACTCTCTTTTCCATCAGAACTCCCGTATGTTAGGTGACAGGGTCATACCCGCCCGGATGAAAGGGGTGACACTTGGCAAGCCGGACGAACGTCAGACGGACACCCTTGACAAGACCGTATTTTTGCAGCGACTGTGCGGAATAATGTGAGCAGGAGGGATAGAACCGACAGGACCTCCCCAAAAAGGGAGACAGGCATTTTTGATATATGCCGATACCGGAAATTAAGATACGTGTCAGCATTGCTGTGCAGGGAGGCGGCGCAAAGCCCGGCCCAGTTCCTGGCATACTTGGCTGAATTCCAGGCGGGCAGCGCCCTTCCGGGCAATGATGCTGTAATCCGCCGGACCGAATAGACCTTTACTAAGCCGGTAAAATTCCCGGATCAGCCTCTTAAGGCGATTTCGGCATACTGCGTTGCCTACCTTGCTGCTCACGGTTATTCCTATCCGTACGGCAGAAACGGGAGACGCTGTCCAGATCAGGATAAAATTGGACGTGTGAATTTTGTTCCCCTGCCCGGAAATCCTCAAAAATTCCTTTCTTTTCAGGAGCCGTTCCTGCCTGGGGAAGCCGTACACGTACACGCTCCCTATTTGGCAGCGATGGTGACCGCCAGCCTTCTGCGACCTTTGGCACGCCTTCTTTTGATGACGAGCCGTCCGTTCTTGGTTGACATGCGGACCAGAAAACCGTGGGTTCTTTTCCGTGACGTATTGCTTGGCTGAAAGGTTCTTTTCATGGCTGCAAACTCCTCTATTCAAATGATGAGCGTATTTTTCGACGTAAAGAGGATTTATAACCATAACATGCTGAAATTGTCAAGCAATATTTTATCCCGGCAACAAAGATTGGCCTTGCAAATTGGCGGTTCCTCTGGTAGTCTTCCTCTCTCGACGGAGCCGGTCCGAACCACCCGTCATTTTTTCTCTAACGTGCTGATTGTGTACTGATTTAATTTTATCAACAGCTGTTGATAATCCTGTGCAAAAATATTCTTTTACGCTGCCGACCACGCAAAAGGTTTTGTTATGGAAAACATTTGGCTTGAAGCACAGTCAAATATTTCAAAAGTCCTCACCCCCCAGTCATTTGATACCTGGATCAAGCCGATCAGTTTTTTCGCGCTCAAAACCAATCAGATATTTCTGGAAGTTCCCAACAAGTTCGTCAAAGAATGGGTCGAAGAAAAATACCTTTCCATGATCCAGGAAGCGATATCAACCCTCACCGGCGTCAAGTTCCAGGTTGAATTCAAGGTCAGCGACAAGGCCCAGGGTGAAAAATCCGGGAGCGCCGCGGTAATGGCAATCCCCCATGATGAACCGCCCCCCAGGGAGAAAACAAAACCGGGTGAACTCGTCTCCAACCTGAATCCAAAGTATACCTTCGAAACCTTTGTCTGCGGCGCGAGCAACCAGTTTGCCCATGCCGCCTCCCAGGCCGTCGCCAGCAATCCTGCCACCAACTACAACCCTCTCTTCATCTATGGCGGCGTCGGACTCGGCAAGACCCACCTCCTTACCGCCATCGGCAACCAGATTCAGGCAAAAAACAAAAAGGCCAAGATAAGTTATTACACCTCGGAAAAATTCATGAACGAGCTCATCAACTGTCTCCGCTACAACAAAATGGAGCAGTTCAGGAACAAGTTCAGAAACATGGACATTCTCCTCATCGACGACGTACAGTTCATCGCCGGCAAGGAACGGACCCAGGAGGAATTTTTCCATACGTTCAATTCCCTCTATGAATCACACAAGCAGATCGTCGTAACGTCGGATAAATTCCCCAAAGACATACCGGGTCTGGAGGAGCGGCTCAGGTCGCGCTTCGAATGGGGGCTCATCGCCGACATTCAGCCTCCCGACATCGAAACTAAAGTTGCCATTCTCAAGAAAAAAGCCGGACTGGACAATATCAATCTCATGGATGATGTTGCGCTGTTTCTCGCCACCAGCTCAACCACCAACGTCAGGGAGCTCGAAGGAATGCTGATCCGGCTCGGCGCCTTCTCCAGCCTGACCGGCAATGAAATTACCCTGAAAATGGCCCGTGAAGTCCTGAAAGACATCATCGTGGACAAAACCAGGGAACTGACGATCGAAATCATTCAGAAACATGTGGCCGATCACTTCAAGATCAAGGTTTCTGAACTCAAGTCGGAGAAAAGGCTGAAGGCCCTCGTGGTACCCCGCCAGATAGCCATCTACCTCTGCCGTGAACTCACCAAGGCCTCATATCCCGAGATCGGCGACAAATTCGGCGGCAAAGACCACTCCACCATCATCCACTCGGTCAAGAAAATAGACGCCCTTGTAGTCCAGAATCTGGAGATGAAAGGAACAGTAGAAAATCTGAGGAGGAGCCTGTTGACCTGAGCAGTATAAAACTGTGCATAAAAGCCCGCATATGTGGATAAGATTGCCGGCTGTTCATTCATTCTCATAAAATCGGCACGACAAACTTGGTGATTCGAAGTAAAAAGATAATTATTCAAGCAACTAACGAACTTTTAAACTTATCCACAGACATCTATCTACTACTACTATTTAATTTATTAATATTTATATAGTCTTGAGACTGTGTGCAAAAGGAGGGGGAATGGAATTCAGAATTGACAAGGACACCTTTTTGAAGGCCCTGCAGAAAGTCCAGGGGATTGTTGAACGCAGAAACACCATGCCCATCCTTTCCAATGTACTCATCGAGGCATCTCCGGACCGGCTGTACATAACGGCGACCGACCTGGAAGTAGGGATGAAAAGCTCCTACCCGACCGAAGTCGTCAAGGAAGGGAAAATCACGGTTTCCGCCAAGAAAGTTTATGAAATAATCAAGGAGCTTTCCGACGAGAAAATCCTCTTCTCCACCAAGGAGAACGACTGGGTGGAGATACGCTGCGGCAAGGCCCTTTTCAATATCGTAGGGCTTTCCTCCGAAGAGTTCCCTTATTTTCCCAAAGTGAACGACGACAGCTTCATCAAACTGGGCAGCGCCATTCTCCGGGAAATGATAGAGAAGACTTCCTATGCCATCTGTCACGATGAGACCAAGTACAACTTGAACGGCGTACTGGTGAAGGCCCTGGAGGAAAACGGCCGGGGGATCCTCAGGATGGTGGCGACCGACGGCCACCGCCTCTCCATTGCCGAAAAGGAACTGTCCGGCACTATCTCCCGGGAACTGGCAAAAGGTATCATCTTCCCCAAAAAAGGGATATTCGAACTGAAAAAAATGACTGAGGAAGAGGACGAGGACATCCTCCTCGGTTTCATGGACAACAATGCCGTCATCAAGAAAGGGAATACGGTCGTCGTAATGCGGCTGGTGGACGGTGAATTTCCCGATTACACCAAGGTTGTGCCGGCCAATAACACCAGGTCCGTGCGCGTCAGCAGGGAGATGCTCCTCCACTCCCTGAGAAGAATGGCCATCCTTTCCAGCGAAAAATTCAAAGGGATAAAATTCGACATCAAACCGGGGCTCATGGAAATATCCTCCAGCAACCCGGAACTGGGCGAGGCGCGCGAGGAACTCGAGATCGACTACACCGGCGAACCGCTGACAGCTCGCTTCAATGCCCGCTACATGATCGATGTCCTCTCGGTACTGAATGAGACGGGAATCGAACTCCTCTTCAAGGACGAACTTTCGCCGGCGATAATGAAACCGGCCGACGCCGAGGGGTTTCTCGCCGTCATCATGCCGATGCGGCTTTAGAACATACCGTGCCGTCGATACGTTCAGGCTTGGAAAAAGGCCTCTCCCGACGAGCGGCCTTTTTAATGAATAAGTATTCCCATGATACTGAAAAAATTATATACTAGCGCGTTCAGGAATCTGGAGCAGACCGACCTGTCGTTCGGCGACAGGCTCAACATTTTTTTCGGAAATAACGCCCAGGGGAAGACCAATATCCTGGAATCCATCTACCTGCTCGGCACCATGAAGTCGTTCCGGCAGGCCCGGAACAGCGAACTCATCCAGTGGGGTGCCCCCCACGGATTGCTGAAGGGGTGGGTGGAAAAGGACGGGGTGACACGGGAGATATCCCTCCTTCTGGAAAAGGATTGTAAAAAGGCGCTGGTGGACCGGAAGTCGGTGATAAAAATTTCCGACTTTTTCGGCAGCCTCAACGTAGTGATCTTCTCGCCGGAAGAGATGGCCATGGTGAAAGGGATGCCGGACAGCCGGAGAAGATACCTGGACCGGGCCATATTCAGCGGTGATGCCGACTATCTCCACCTCCACCACGACTATTACCGGATACTGAAGAACCGTAATGTCCTGCTGAAAAACGGAGATACGGGCAGCCTGGACGTCTGGAGTGAAAAGCTCGCGGAAGCCGGAGCCAGGCTTATTGCCAAAAGAATCGCCTATCTGGGCGAGATCGAGCCGCTGGTGCGGGAATCTTATGCTGCAATTGCCGGCGGGAGTGAAGAGGCGTCGCTCTGCTATCATCCCCATTCTCCTGCCGGTGACCCGGCCGGTGCAGGAGGGAGCCGCCAGTTGCTGGAGGCCCTGGCACGGAGCGCGGCTGAAGAGCGGCGCAGGGGCACCACGCTGGTAGGGCCCCACCGTGACGATATGGAATTTCTCCTGAACGGCATGACGCTCAAGCGCCACGCCTCCCAGGGCCAGCAACGGAGCTTCGTGCTGGCGTTGAAGATGGCGGAGATAAGGTATCTGGAAAACAAGTTCGACAGTCCGCCCATCCTCCTCCTGGATGACATGACCTCCGAACTGGACCGTGAACGGAACCGTAACTTGATGGAATTTCTGGAAACACGGCGGATGCAGGTGTTCATAACCACCACGGCCCTGCAGAACGTCATGCTGCACGGGGCAGATAATCACCGTACCTTCCGCATCGAGGCAGGAAGGGTACTTTCCGAGAATAGAGGTAACGATGACTGAAGAACTTCAAAACGAGTACGGCGCTGGCCAGATCAAGGTGCTGGAGGGACTTTCGGCGGTACGGAAAAGGCCGGCCATGTACATCGGCTCCACCTCTGCCCAGGGGCTTCACCACCTGGTCTACGAGATCGTCGACAACTCCATAGACGAGGCGCTGGCGGGCTACTGCGACGACATCTCGATCAGCATCAACGTGGACGGCTCGGTCACCGTGGTGGACAACGGCCGCGGCATCCCCACCGACATCCATCCGACCGAAGGAATATCGGCAGCAGAAGTGGTGCTTACCGTCCTCCACGCCGGCGGGAAATTTGACAATACCTCCTACAAGGTGTCGGGTGGTCTCCATGGCGTCGGGGTGTCGGTAGTGAATGCCCTCTCCGAAAGACTTGAACTGGAGATAAGGCGGGATGGCAAGGTCTTCCGCCAGACTTACCGCCGCGGGGTGCCTGAGAGCCCGCTGGCCGTGGTCGGCGAGACCAGGAAGCGGGGGACGAAGATCACCTTCTTTCCTGACGGCGAGATCTTCGAGACCACCGAGTTTTCGTATGATGTCCTCTCCCAGCGGCTGCGTGAGATGGCTTTCCTGAACGCCGGGGTGCGGATCAAGATTACCGATGAACGGGCCGAGAAGGTCCATGAGTTCTTCTACGAAGGGGGGATCGTCTCCTTCGTGGAGTATCTCAACAAGAA
>JBGPCQ010000064.1:0-15340 GCA_041481895.1 Geobacteraceae bacterium
GACCACGACAAGAAAAAGGCGCAGTATATCGACCACATCGGCAAAGGAAAAGTCGAAGTTGCCATCAAGGAGAACACCTACGATATCTATTCGAGCTTCTACTACGTGCGGACCTTGCCACTTGAAGTCGGTAAATCCGTGTATGTTTCGATTCTGGACAATAACGAATTGTGGGACGTGGAAGTGCAGGTCCTGAAAAAGGAAAAATTGAACACGATATTCGGTGAAGTCACTACCATCCTGATCAAGCCCCTCATCAAATCCGAAGGAATATTTGAGAGGAAAGGGGAAATCTTCATCTGGCTGACCGATGATGCGCGGCGCATCCCTGTAAAAATGAAGACAAAAGTGATGATCGGCAGTGTCACCGCAACCCTGGTGGGAGGTAATTTCCAGCATCCGGGTCACCCTGCCCGTTGATGCGCTGATGCTGCCGTGCAAAGTATAAAAAAAGGCCGGGGAGTGTTCCCCGGCCTTTTTGCGTCCAGTTTCCGTAGAAAGCTCTAGCGCCCCTTCTTGAGGTCGATCAGAATCAGCTTGGCAACCGACTTGAGGGTTTCGAACACCCCTTCGCCGGTCGTGGCGCAGGCCTCGTATTCGGGAACTGCCGTGGGATTCAACTCTGCGCGGAGTTCTTCAATGGCAACAATATACGGCAGGTCACGCTTGTTGTACTGAACCACGTAGGGAAGCTTGTCCAGATCGTACCCCTGTTCCTCAAGATTAAAACGGAGGTTCTCCAGCGACTCGATATTGGCATCCATACGCTCTTCCTGGGAGTCGGCGACGAATACCACACCATCCACCCCTTTCAGGATGAGCTTCCGGGAGGCGTCATAAAAAACCTGACCCGGTACGGTATAGAGATGGAAGCGGGTTTTGAAGCCTCGAATCTCGCCCAGGGCGAGTGGCAGAAAATCAAAGAAAAGAGTTCGCTCGGTTTCGGTTGCCAGGCTGATCATCTTGCCTTTGGCTTCGGGAGCTGTTTTCTGATATACGAACTGCAGATTGGTAGTTTTGCCGCACAGGCCGGGGCCGTAATAAACTATTTTACAATTTATTTCGCGTGATGCGTAGTTGATGAAGGACATCGTACTTACTCCTTCTCATCTTTTCCCAAAAAGGAAACGAGGAGTTTTTCGCAAGGTCAAGGAAATCGAGAAATTCCATGGAGGCATGGCAGCGCCACGCCGCACAAGGGATTATGAAGATTGACGCCGAGGTTGCGCACAAGAACCGTTTCCATTAGCTGAACAGATTATCAATATCGTCGTCGGTTATCTCTGCAAAGGGGAATTCGGTATCTCCACTCTTTTCCTTTGCCTCTGCCTTTTGCATAAGCCTGTCGAAGATGGTGGTCAGTT
The DNA here is from genome assembly GCA_041481895.1 of Geobacteraceae bacterium. Lineage (GTDB taxonomy): Bacteria > Desulfobacterota > Desulfuromonadia > Geobacterales > Geobacteraceae > JAMPXD01. Next base: position 1,365 of record JBGPCQ010000064.1, read on the forward strand.
CGTCCGACGCCTTTTTGACCCGCAGGCGAACCAGCCCGAGGGAAGAACGGTTATCGAAAAGAACGACGAGAATCACCCTCCCCCCGACTATGGATATATGAAGATTATCTTTTTCCCCTTCATGAAAGAGGATGGAAAACTCCTTTTCTCCTATCAGTTTTGCCATACCACCGGTTGCAGCAATATTCCCGGCAGTAAGCGAGGCCAGCGAAGTGGTGTCGAACCGTTCGGTGTCGCCGACCCCGGAGATCAACTGGCCATTCTTGTCCACCAGAAAAATGACCTTGGCGTTGGCTTCCCTGAGCAGCTTTTCGATTACCACGTTTATCTGTTTGAATTCCTCATCATACATCACCATCTGAGGATTCGCCATGGAGCACCCCTTGTGCTGTGCGACAATTTAATGAGCTGCGGCTTGTTTATAGCAAAATTCTAACGTTTATTCAACTATTTTAAAGACATCCCCCTGCAAAGAAAAAAACTCCGGCAGAGTTCTGCCGGAGTTTTTTTCAGGGCATGGAAGGCTGAACTCACTTTTTATCGGTCGGACAGACCGAGAAGCTCATGGCCGCCATCTTCTCGTAGAGATCGAACCGACGGGCACTCCAGTCGGTTGCCTGCTGCATGAGGGCCGCAGCCGCCTTCGGGTTCGACTTCTTGAGCACCCGGTAGCGGTTCTCGCCCATAGCATACTCTTCGAACGAAATGGTGGGCGTCTTACTGTCGAGCTGGAGCGGGTTCCCCCCTGTGCAGGCCAGGTCCGGGTTGTAGCGGAACAGGGTCCAGTAACCGGAGGCGACAGCCTTGCGGTTTTCGTCGACGCCGCACGTCATGTTGATGCCGTGGGCGATGCAGTGGGAATAGGCAATGATAAGGGAGGGGCCGTCGAAAGCCTCTGCCTCGAGGAATGCCTTGATGCACTGGGCCGGGTTGGAGAGGGCGACCCGCGCCACGTAAACCGTGCCGTAGGCCATAGCTAACATGCCGAGGTCTTTCTTCGGCACCGGCTTGCCGCCGGCGGCGAACTGGGCCACAGCGCCGAGCGGGGTCGACTTTGAGGCCTGGCCGCCGGTGTTGGAGTAAACTTCGGTATCGAGGACGAGGAGGTTGACGTTCTTGCCTGACGCGATAACATGGTCGAGGCCGCCGTAGCCGATATCATAGGCCCAGCCGTCGCCGCCGACACACCAGACCGACTTCTTCACCAGATAGTCCGCCAGGGAAAGGAGCCGCTTGGCGGACGGTTCGGTGCAGGCAACCAGTCCTTTCTTCAGTTGCGCAACCCGCTCCCGCTGGGCCTCGATCCCCTGTTGGGTCGACTGGTCAGCGCTCCTGATTTCGGCCATGAGCCCCTTCATCCCTTCGCACGCCTTGCAGCCGCAGTTCATGAGCTCGTCGAGGATTTCGCCCGCCTGCTCGCTGAACTTGTCGACGGTAAGACGCATGCCGAAGCCGAACTCGGCATTGTCCTCGAAGAGGGAGTTGGACCATGCCGGTCCGCGGCCATCGCCCCGCTTGGCCCATGGCGTGGTGGGAAGATTGCCGCCGTAGATCGACGTGCAGCCGGTAGCATTGGCGATGAGGGCCCGGTCGCCGAACAGCTGGGAGAGGAGCTTGAGGTACGGCGTTTCGCCGCAGCCGGCGCAGGCGCCGGAGAACTCGAAGAGCGGCCTGACAAGCTGGCTCCCCTTGAGGGAGTCGAGCTTGAGGAGATTGAGGTCGGTTTCCGGGAGCGACAGGAAGAAATCCCAGTTTTTCGCTTCCTGTCCACGGAGCGGCGCCTGGAACTGCATGTTGATCGCCTTGTGGTTGGGGTCTTCCTTGCTCTTGGCCGGACAGCTGAATACACAGGCGCCGCAGCCGGTGCAGTCTTCCGGCGCCACCTGTAGGGAGAATTTCTTGCCGGCAAAATCCTTGCCGGTTGCGTCAACCGCCTTGAAAGCCGCCGGGGCTTTCGCCAGGCCGGCCGGATCATAGATTTTCATCCGGATCGTTGCATGGGGACAGACGAAAGAGCAGATACCGCACTGGATACAGATCTTTTCGTCCCACACCGGGATATCCACGGCGATATTACGCTTCTCGTACTGGGAAGTGGCGGTCGGGAAGGTACCGTCGGCCGGCATTTTGGAAACCGGTACATCGTCCCCGTTACCCGCGATGATCGTGGCGGTCACGTCCTGGACGAAAGCAGGGGCGTTAGCGGAAACGACGGGCGGCTTCTTGAGGATGCTGGTAGCCGTTGCCGGAACCTTGACTTCGAAGATGTTTTCGAGAGCGGCATCGACCGCCTTGTTGTTCATCTCCACCACCTTCTCGCCGGCTTTGCCGTAAGACTTCTTGATGGCATCCTTGATGGAGTCGATGGCGGTCTCCAACGGTATGATGCTGGATATTTTGAAGAACGCAGTCTGCATGATGACGTTGATGCGGGCGCCGAGGCCGAGCTCTTCGCCTAGCTTGATGGCATTGATTACGTAGAACCTGAGCTTCTTGCTGATGATCTGCTGCTGCACCTCGACCGGCATCCGGTCCCAGACCTCGTCCTTTTCGAACGGGGAGCAGAGGAGGAACGTGGCCCCTTCCTTCGCCTTGGCAAGCATGTCGTACTTCTCGAGGAAGGAGAAGTTGTGACAGGCGACGAAATCGGCCTGGTCGATAAGATAAGGTGAGCGGATCGTCTTCTTGCCGAAACGGAGGTGGGAAATGGTGATGGTCCCCGCCTTCTTGGAGTCATAGACGAAGTAGGCCTGGGCATTGTTGTCGGTCCGCTCGCCGATGATCTTGATGGAGTTCTTGTTGGCGCCGACGGTGCCGTCGGAACCGAGGCCGAAGAACATGGCGGAGTAGATCCCTTCCGTGGAGTTCTTGAAGTTCGGATCGATCGCCAGGCTCGACTTGGTCACATCCTCCTCGATGCCAACAACAAAGTGGTTCTTCGGCCGGTCGTCCTTGAGGTTGTCGAACACCGCCTTGACGTTATTGGGGGTGAACTCCTTGGAGCCGAGGCCGTAACGGCCGCCGACGATGGCCGGGTAGCCGGAGAAGCTGACCTTCTTGTCGGCCATCGCCTCGCCGATGGCGGTGCGCACGTCCAGATAGAGCGGCTCGCCGATGGAGCCCGGCTCCTTGGTGCGGTCGAGGACGGCGATTTTCGTCGCTGTCGCCGGCAGGGCAGCGGCAAAGGCATCAATCGGGAACGGCCGGTAGAGGCGGATCTTGATGAGGCCGACCTTTTCCCCCTTGGCAACCAGGTTTTCCACGGTCTCTTCGATTGTGTCCGCGCCGGAACCCATGATGATGATGATCCGTTCGGCATCGGGAGCACCGACGTAGTCAACCAGCTTGTACTGACGGCCGGCAATCCCGGCAAACTTGTCCATCTCTTCCTGGACGATGTCGATGCAGGGGGGATAATAGGAATTGACTGTCTCCCGGCCCTGGAAATAGACGTCCGGGTTCTGGGCGGTGCCGCGCATCACCGGACGGTCGGGAGTGAGCGCCCGTGCCTTGTGGGCGGCGACCAGATCGTCATCGATCATGGCCCGCATATCATCAAAGGTGAGCTCTTCCACTTTCTGCACTTCATGGGAGGTACGGAAGCCGTCGAAGAAATGGAGGAACGGCACCCGCGCCCTCAAGGTCGCCGCCTGGGAAATGAGAGCAAAGTCCATAACCTCCTGGACGTTGTTGGAACAGAGCATGGCCCAGCCGGTGGAACGGCAGGCCATGACATCCGAATGGTCGCCGAAGATGGAGAGGGCCTGGGCGGCAATGGCCCGGGCGGAGACGTGGAACACGGTCGAAGTCAGCTCGCCGGCGATCTTGAACATGTTCGGGATCATCAGCAAAAGACCCTGGCTGGCGGTGAAGGTCGTCGTGAGAGCGCCGGCCTGGAGAGCACCGTGGACGGCGCCGGCAGCACCTCCTTCGGACTGCATCTCGGCGACGGTCGGAACAGTCCCCCAGATGTTTTTCACCCCGGCGGCGCTCTTCTCGTCGGAGATCTCACCCATGACGGACGACGGGGTGATCGGATAGATGGCAATTACCTCGTTGGTGGCGTGGGCCACGTGTGCGGCTGCGGTATTGCCGTCAATTGTTACCATTTTGCGACTCATAAACTCCTCCTGTTCTTGGTTTCTTTGTAACTGCGTATCTGAGTTGAATCTGCCATTAGTACATTCATAAAATCGTCAGTGCAGGTTAAAGCTCTGAGCGGCCTTCCACTGCCCGCTGCATCGTCATTGCATCAATGTATTCAAGATCACGGCCCGTCGGTATCCCATGGGCAAGCCTCGTGACCCTCAGCCCCAGGGGCTTGAGCAAACGGGTCAGGTAAAGCGCGGTGGCCTCTCCCTCCACTGAAAAATTAGTGGCAAGCACCACTTCCGTGACACCGCCTCCGTCGAGACGCCGGACAAGCTCGGTTATCCTCAACTGGGCCGGGGTTACGCCGTTTAACGGCGAGAGAGCTCCCATCAGTACATGATATCGCCCCCTGAAAGCATGGCTCCGCTCTATAGCCAGCAAATCCTGGGGCTCCTCCACGACGCAGATTATCGAATCGTCCCTGTTGCCGGAACAGATGGAGCAGGGATCGTCTTCGGTAATGCCGAAGCAGACGGAGCAAAAACGCACTCGTGCGTTCACCTCCATGAGGCTATCAGCCAGCGCACTCACATTGGCGGGGGATTTAAGGAGATTAAAAGCGAGTCGTAATGCGGTCTTTTCCCCGACTCCCGGCAACTTCTTCAGTTCCCCAAGAAGCTTTGTCAATGATTTAGACGTATGTAGCATATTTTCCAAAAAAGATAAAACAATTTTTGATTGTTATACAATTAATAAAAAAAATTCATTCCGGCTAAAACCACTCAGACCTGTACGGATCCACTAATAGCACGAGGTGAGAGTCGGATGTGTCACATTTTAGAGTGTTTTAAAAGAGTCCAGGGATATTAAGGCCGCCGGTTATTTTGCCCATTTGCTCGGCCATTTCGGTATGGACCTTGGCAAGGGCTTCATTGACTGCGGCGACAACCATATCCTGAAGCATTTCGACATCTTCCGGGTCAACTGCCTCTTTTTTTATAGTCAGGGAAAGGAGCTGGTTTTTTCCGTTGACCACCGCCAGCACCGCGCCCCCGCCAGCCGTCGCTTCCGCAGTCTGTTCCGCAGCCTCTTCCTGCAGTTTGGCCATCTTTTGCTGCATCATCTGGGCCTGTTTCATAATCTGCGCTAAACCTTTCGACATTACATTCCTCCTGTTACCTGGTGTTTTTATCCTCAATTAACAGTTATTTCCTCATATCATGTTAATAGGGTTATGGTACCTCGCTCTTATCCGTATCAACCACTTCACCGATTTCACCCCCGAAAATATCGAGCGCTGCAACAACCATCGGGTGACTCTCCGCAAGCTCTTTCATTTTTTGCCGCCTTCCGGCATCCTCATGGCTTTTTTTTTCAACGATCGATGGGGGGGCTGCGCTCTCAGCGGTCAGGGATACGAACCTGACGCCGGTATCCGCCTGGAAATAAGCTTTTGCCAGACTCTGCAGCTCGGCCGTAGCATCGGGATCGCGCAGCCGGCTGAGCTGGAAGGAGCCGGCGGAAAACCCGAGTTCCAGAAGGGTCGGCGACACTTTCAAAGGATGCCCGTGCGCCAGGAAAGAAGCCAACATCGGCTTTTTACCTTTCACGTACGCGACAAAACCGGACCAGGGATCGTCTCCCCCTGTTGCGGCGGCTTCCATGGAAGCGGCAGGAGGCTTTTCCGAACGAGGGCTTTTATGGCCGGCGGGTGACCCCTGTTGCGGCTGAGGATGCGGCCCTTTATTGGGCACGGTGTCGGAGCCGGCCTGCCGTGGAGCAGAAGCTCCCCGGCGATCCGAAGGGTCCCATAAGGGGGGCGATGAAGCGATTACGCCGGGGTCCGTTCGTCCCTCGAGGGCTTTAATCTTTGCCAGGATCTGATCGACCGGCACAACCGGGGCAACGGTGGCCATTTTTAACAGCGCCATTTCCAGAATGAGGCGGGAGAAGGCGGAATGGGCCATTTCACTCTCCGCCTTGAGAAGAATCGAGAGATGGCGCTGCAGGTCGGGAAGGGTAACAGAAGCCGTCAGATCAGCCATTTCCGCCAACTCTCCATCGGGGAGATCCGGCAGGTCGGCATCCGCGCCCACCGCTTTCAAAATGGTCATGTTCCTGAAATAATCGATCAATTCCTGGCAGAAATGACGCATGTTGTGTCCGAAGGCGTCAACCCGTTTGACAATATCAAGGCACGCCGGACAGGCGCGGTCGAATACGGCCCGTGCCGCAGCGAGCAGAAGGCGCCGGTCGACGACCCCCAGTAGGGTAACCACCTCTTCATCGCCAACCTGATCGCCGCAAAATGCGAGCACCTGGTCCAGCGTGGAAAGAGAGTCCCGCATGCTCCCGTCACCCTTGCGGGCAATCATGGCCAGGGCGGCGTCGGAAATGGCGATCCGTTCCTGGTCGAGGATGTAGCGCAGGCGCGCCACGATCATCGGCAGGGAAATTCTCCTGAAATCAAAGCGCTGGCAGCGGGACAGAATGGTAATCGGGACCTTGTGGGGCTCCGTGGTGGCAAAAATGAATTTTACATGGGGAGGGGGCTCTTCCAGAGTTTTCAGCAGGGCGTTGAAAGCGTTGGTGGTGAGCATGTGTACTTCATCTATTATGAAAATCTTGTAGCGGCATCGGGAAGGGAGATATTTTACCGTCTCCCGCAGTTCCCGGATATCATCCACGCCGGTGTTGGATGCGCCGTCGATCTCGAAAACATCCACCGAGTTGCCGGCCGTTATCTCCTCACAGGCGCTGCAGGTATTGCACGGCTCGGGCGCCGGCCCCTGTTCGCAGTTCAGCGCCTTTGCCAGTATCCTGGCCGCGCTGGTCTTCCCTACCACCCTCCCCCCGGTAAACAGGAAGGCATGGGCGACCCTGCCGGAATCGATGGCGTTTTTCAGGGTCTGGCTGACATGCTCCTGGCCTATCAGGTCGCGAAAAGTCTGGGGACGCCATTTTCGAGCTAAGACGAGGTACGACACGGGGATATAACCTCAATCCAGTCAGTTCCTGCAGTTAAAGGGTTTCATCAAGAAGGTGCGGAATGTGGGGAGATTTGCGGAAACAACTGATAGCTGGGCTCCCCCGCGGCACACGGAGCCGGTTACTGCCGCTGCTTCCTTCCGGACCTGACGGGGTTCATAACCTTCCATTGCGCGGGACCCAGCTATCAGTTGAATCCACAAATACAAGCGGGATATTTTCGAGGCGTCGGCAGGACAGCTATCCCGGCTAAGTTTTATAATGGCGAGAGAGTCCATCGAACTTCGAACTCAACCTACTGATTTTTATAAAAACCGGTAGGCCGCCTGAATGTTGATACCACAAAAAATACCACAAAGGAATCAAGTGGCCATTTAAAGCGAATTCTTTGTTTACCATAAGAAGGGCTTGTTAGGCAAGCATAATTCAGTCATTTATCTTTTCTATAATTTCTCAGCAAATCAATTGCAAAACCCAGTTGGATAAGCAACCTGAATCCCACCTCTGTCTCACCATTGAGGTGTTTATGTTCATGGGGGACGAGTTTTCTTGAAGATTGGAAAGGTCAACCGGAGAAAATAACGGCAAACTAATTACTTGCCGTTCTCTTCAAGGCGTTCAAAAAACAGTTCTTTTCTGAACAAAACCACCGCCGCGGAAGCGCGAACAAAGCGGTCTTACGGTGATTCTTTGATTAGCTGGTGCAATCGGGTAGGAGGCGGGGTCCCCCCCGCAGTCCTCTCAGTCGAGTAGCGCAGAGGGGTCTCACCCCACGCTCTCACAGAACCGGACGTGAACCTCTCGGCTCATCCGACCACTATCGTCCAGCCCTTGCCTTTCAAGGCTTTCTGCATTGCACAGGCCGACTCCGTGCGAAGCACAAGCGGTCAATCATCGCATCAACTACTAATAATTGCCCAACAAGCAACTGAATAAGAAATATTGCAAAGTCCAACGGTTATACAATCGGTTGAAACAACTCGCCTGCTTTATTGGTAAACGCCGATTAACAAAGAAAGAGGCTGCACAGTCACCGTGCGGCCTCTTCTCGTATGCATGGCATTCTTGTTCATTACAGTACGACGCGCGAGATCAGATATGCCGACACCGTTGATACCCCTACCCCGATGAGACCCGGGATCATGAAACTGTGATTGAGAAGGTATTTGCCTATTCGGGTTGTGCCGGTACGGTCAAAGTTGATGGCAGCCAGGTCACTGGGATAGAAGGCAAAGAAAAAGTATGCATAACTGGCCGGCACGAGACCCAGCAACAAGGGGATCGGCAGCCCGAGGGCAACGCCGAGTGGCAGGGTGATGGCCAGGGTGGCGGCCTGGCTCTTGACAAAGGCGGATATGCAGAAGGTGGCGATGGCAAAGGTCCAAGGGGCAAGCTTTACCATTATGCCGATGTTGTCCACAAGGAACTTCTTGTTGGCGGTAATGAAGGTATCACTCATCCAGGCAATACCGAAGATGGAGACGACGGCGATCATCCCGGCAATGAACACGCTCGAATGGGCGATATCCTTGGCTTTGACATCAGCAGCGAACATAATGAAGGCGCCATAGGCGAGCATGACGAACTGTACGACCGTGGTCATCTGCACTGGCTTGTTTTCGCCATTAAGCGGCAGCAGGTTGGGGTAGACGGCAAAGAGAATGATGGTAGCCACACCGGTGAAGAAGAGGGCGACGGAAATCTTGGCGGTGGTGCTGATCTTCTTGTCAAGGGTGGTGACATCGGCGTCCAGGGACTTACGGAAGTCGGGGTCCTGGAGGCGGGCCTGAAACTCGGGGTCCTTGTCGAGGTCCTTGCCGCGGTTGAAACTCCAGGCGGCGGCGGCCAGCACGCCGATTACTCCGGCAGGCATGGTTACCGAAAGTATTTCGATAAGTGTTACCGGATGTCCCGTTTTTGCGGCAAAGCCGAGAAAAAAGGTTACGGCGGCAGCCACGGGGCTGGCGGTGATCCCCATTTGGGAGGCGACGCTGGAAATGGCCATTGGCCGTTCAGGCCGGATACCGGTCTTGATCGCCACGTCGGAAATGACCGGCAGCAGCGCATACACCGCATGGCCGGTGCCGACGCAGACGGTCAGGAAGAAGGTGCTGAGCGGGGCCAGGATGGTCACGTACTTCGGGTGGGCGCGCAGCATCCGTTCGGTGAGTTGCACGAGGTAATCGAGGCCGCCGGCGACCTGGAGGGTTGCCGCGGCGGTCACCACCGCCAGAATGATCAGCATGACGGCGATTGGCGGCTCGGAAGGAGAATTGCGGAAGCCCAGCACCAGCAGGGAGACACCGAGACCGCCGATCAGGCCGAGGGCCACGCCCCCTCTGCGGATACCGAGGAGAATGGCGCCAAGTACCATCACGAATTGAATCCAGAACATTGCCATGAGACACCTCCATTTTGGGCGAAATATTGAGTGAGCCGGACGGCTCCCTTTCGTATCTACCCATTAAAAAGCATGGAGAGTGCCAAAACTGCTAAAGTGCTTATCTAGCTAATTCTATTAAACAATATCCGCATAAGCCCGGAATTGCTGATACTAACCGTTATAACTTGAGGCTATGCCGGCTGGGCCACATTAACTGATATACGCAATTATATCAATATGTTGAGACCCTGATAACCAAAGGTTATGATTATAACGTCCGGTTATACCGGTTCAGGCACGCATCATCTTCAGCCGTTTGTTCAGGGCCGGCTGGGAAATGCCGAGCAGTCGCGCAGCCATGGTCTGATTGCCATTGGCTCGTTGCATGGCTTCGGCAACAAGAAAGCCGGCCGCGTCGCTGAACGTTGGGAGGTCGACAAAACCGGCAAAGGGATTCCGCTTGGGGTGGGAGACAGCTTCTTCAACCGGCTGGGCCTGTCCGACGGTCTTGACAAATGAGTCCATCGAAAGCATCCGGTCACGATGCACACTGACGGCATCATAGACCATTGCCTTGAGTTCGCGGACATTGCCGGGAAAGCTGTATGTCGCTAAAAACTGAGCCAGTTCCCGGGGAGGGGTCGGTTTCTTCTTATCCAGGGTTCGGGCTGCTTCTCCCAGGAAATGATCCAGCAACAGGGGGATGTCTCCCGGCCGTTCCCGTAATGGCGGGACGTGTACCTGGTGAGTACGGAGGCGGTAGAAGAGATCGCGGCGGAAACATCCCGCTGCCTCCTTTGCCGTCAGGTTCTGGTGGGTGGCAACGATGATGCGTGCCTTGAGTCGCTTAGGCTGATCACTGCCGAGCGGGAAAAATTCCCCCTCCTGCAGCAGCCGCAACAGTTTGACCTGAGAAGCAATACTCAAATCACCAATTTCGTCGAGGAACAGTGTGCCGTCAGCCGCCTCCTCGACCATACCGCGCCGGAGCTGGTCGGCACCCGTGAAGGCTCCCCGGACGTGACCAAAAAGGGTGTCGGCAAAAACCGTGTCGTCAAGGCCAGCGACATTGACCGTCACCAGCTTGCCCCGGCAACCGCTCAGTCGATGGACAGCCTGCGCGACGAGCTCTTTACCTACCCCGCTTTCCCCGGTGATCAGCAGCGGCTGAGGGCTCTTCGCCACCGCCTCCACATAGGCAAAGACGTTCAGCATTGCCCGGTCGCCCGTGACGATGGCGGCAAATGCTTCCGGATGACGCAACTCACCGGAGGCAAGTCGAGTCGACATCTCCAGATAATCACGTTGCATCTCCTTCATCCGGACGGCCCGCAACACTCCGCCCATAATCCTGTCTTCTTCGTCGGTTTTGATGAAATAGTCGAACGCACCGAGTTTCATACAGCGAACCGCAGTCTCCAGCTGATTGAGCCCGCTGACGACAATGGCGGTAATTTCAGGGTACTGCTCACCTATTTGTTTGAGGAGTTCTTCCCCCGACACGTACGGCATGGTGAGATCGAGAATGACAAGGCCAATGCCCCCTTGAACAAGCAGTCCCATTACCTCCCGGCTGTCCTGACAGGTTCTGACATTGTTCAGTCCTGCGCAGCTTCTCAGGGTAAGAGAGAGCGATTTCAGCCAAGCCGGCTCATCATCGACCAGTAGAATGCCAAAGGCTGGATAGTCTTGCTGGTTCACGTCATCTGCTCCTCTTTGATTACGGGTATCGCCAGGGTAACGGTTGTGCCGGAGCCAGTGATCGAGTCAAAGTAAAGATGGCCGCCATGCTCTTTGATTATACCGTCGGATACCGACAAACCAAGACCGGTCCCTCCGCTCTCCCGCTTGGTGGTGAAAAAGGGATCCGTCAGGCGTGACAGATTCTCGGGGGCAATGCCGACCCCTTCGTCTCGGACCACGAGGATGACGCTCGCGGTAGTGCGATTGTACCGGGTGCTGATCGAAATCCCACTGTTCGCATTCGGCAGGGCCTGACAGGCGTTGAGAATAAGGTTTACCACCACTTGCTCGATCCGCTGGCTGTTGCCCCGAACAGGCGGTATCCCCTCGCCATAATCGACGTGCAGACGGTTTGTCGCCTTGCGGATCGTCGGATCAGCAAGGCGCAGCGCCGTCTGGACAACCGTATTGAGATCAATGTGCTCTTTGTCGGCCACATCATCTCGCCGGGCAAAATCTTTCAGATCGTTGACAATCCGCTTGATACGCTTCGCCCCATCCTGCATCTCGTCCAGGATTCTGGGGATCTCATCGCGCATTTCGTTATAAGGGATTCCGCCTATGGTGAAATCACCATGCGTTGCGTAATACTCTTCGAGGATGCGCTCCGTATCGCTGTGGGCCCTTTTCAGGATCGGCACGTCAAGAAGGATCAAACCGGTCGGGTTGTTGATTTCGTGGGCAACTCCTGAAACCAGGACTCCCAATGCGGCTAACTTATCGGCCTGGACCAGCTGTTGTTGGTTAAGGCGCAACTCCTCTTCGGCATGTTTGCGTTCGGCGACCTCGCGCGTCAGATCGGCAGTACGCACGGCAACCTGCCGGTGCAGTGTGCGTGACCAGAGGGCAAATCCTCCCAGCAGCGCCACCAGCGGGACAACCACTACTGCACCGTACTTGGCAATGGTTCGCCAATTGACATGCTCCGGCTCCAACACGCCGAGCCATTTGTTGTAAATCAGATCATACTGGCCGGTCTTCCTGAGAATGGCCAGGCCCTCGTTGAACCGGGACAGCAGTTCAGCGTTCCCTTTCTTTACGGCATAGCAGTAGCGTAGGGTCGCCACATTCCGCACGGCCGGAAAGAGGTTGTTCAGCTTCAGTTCGCGAATGATGTACATCCCCGGCACGATGGCGACGATGGCATAATCAGTTTTCCCTGAAGCCAAGAGACGCAGGGCATCCGCCGGAGTTGGCGTAAGCTGGAGTCTACCGGTAAAACCTTCCCGTATCAGCATGTCGTGCATGATCCCGCCCCGGTGAACGGCAACCGATTTCCCAGCCAATTCACCGAGAGAGTTTACCATTGGTGAGTCACGACGGGCGAATACTGCATGGTTGACCATGGCATGAGGCAGGGAAAATTCGACTTCTTTGGCTCGTTCTTCCGAAAATGACATTCCTTCCAGAACATCAACCTGACCACCCTGCAAAGCGGAACGCATCTCTGACCAGCCGCCGAGCCTGAACTCGACCTTCATCCCCATGATCTCGGCAATGGCCTTGGTAAGTTCGACGTTAAATCCTGCCGGTTGGCCGTTCTTGTCGATGAACTCATAGGGGGGATAATCCCGGTCACCACCGACGACAATAGTCTGGTGCACACCTTGCACTGGAAGGTCAGCTGATCCAGCTTCACCGGCAAGGAGAACAATTGAGAGCAGCCCCATAATGGAAAGGTGGAAACATCTTTCCGCTAAGCGGCGCATTCCAAGTCGATTTGAAATAAAGTGGTGAACGTGCACGAGTCCTACCCTGTGTCAAAACTGCAACTTCTCACAAGCATACCCTACAATTGTCGTCATGTCACCAGACCGTCTCCCCAATATCTGGACCAGTTTTAGGGGAGACAGTGAGCGGGAAAACTGCACTCATCGCAGGAAAGCCCCACAAGCAAGGCGCGCTCATGGGGCTTATTCTTTGCTAAGCGTATAATATTGAAAGGTTTTTATTCCTTATTTTCCCGACCCCGACGGCGATAGCTGATGCCGAGCTTGCCCAGGCGCGAACGTAGCGTGCTTGGGTTGATCCCCAACATCTCAGCCGCACCTCCGGGACCATCGATCTTCCCCTTGGCCAATGTAAGTACCTCGGTGATATGCACTGCGTTTGCCTCGTCCAGGTTGAGCGGGTAGAGTGAACGGCCGTTACCGGCGACCGGCGGCATGTTCTTTTGTTCCGGGCCCGGCAGAATTGTGCTGAAGGTTAACGGCCCGCCACGATGGAGGATGAGCTCACGCTCGACCAGGTTCTCCAGCTCCCGGACGTTGCCGGGCCAGTCGTATTCCATGAGCCGCTGCAGTGCCCCCGGTGCGATTGACGGGGGTACCCCGATTCCGAGGTCCCTGCTCCTGACCGTCACGAGGTGGCGGGTAAGGGCCGGTACGTCCTCCTTTCTCTGCCGTACCGGCGGCACCATGATGGGAAAGCCGCTCAAACGGTACCAGAGATCCTCGCGGAAGCTTCCTTCTACCACCATACTTTGCAGGTTACGGTGTGTTGCCGCGATCACCCGTATGTCGACTGGGATCGGGCGCTTCCCGCCTACTCTCTCCACTTCGCGGTTTTGCAGCACCCGGAGAAGCCGTACCTGCGCGTTCGGCGGGAGCTCACCGATTTCATCCAGGAAGATGGTCCCGCCATCGGCCCGCTCGAAGCGCCCCCGGCTCTCGGTCACCGCCCCTGTAAAAGCCCCTCTCTCATGACCGAAGAGCTCGCTGTCGATCAGGTTTTCCGGCAACGCGCCGCAATTCACCGTGATGAAAGGTCC
>JBGPCQ010000065.1:0-15180 GCA_041481895.1 Geobacteraceae bacterium
CTGTAGGGCTCCACCTTGATCCCCTGCAAGGAGAGCCGGCGCAGATCATTTTCCGCCTTAACGGCAATGGCCGAGGAGGGATATTTCAGCCATGCGGTTCTCAGTGCCGCTGCGGCCCCGGCTCTCTCGCCCAGTTGTTCCAGGCAGAGGGCGGATTTGTAGATGGCGGACAACGATTCTGCTCCCGAAGGATATTTCTCGACGAATTTCTGATACTCTGCATGCGCTCCCTTGAAGTCTTTGCTGTCGAAGAGGATGTCGGCAGTGAGAATCAGGGTGGAGCGGGTGAGGGGGGAGGCGGGGAAATCCCTGGAAATCCGTTGCAGAGAAGCAAGCGCTGCTGTGAACCTGTCGAGACGGTACAGGGCATAGGCCTCGTTATAGAGCGCATAATCGGCCAGCAGTGGAAAAGTGACGGCGGCCCGGGAAAAATTGTCGGCCGCTTCCTGCCAATTCTGCAGCTTGTACGCTGCACTGCCGACAAGGAAATCCTTTGTCCCGCTCTGGGGAGCCGCTAAAGCGGCTTCACGGGCTCCCGTGTAATTTTTCTCTTTGAATTTCAGGGCCGCAGCGGTTAGTTGCCCATCAGGGAGCGGGTAGAGGTTTGCCGACCGAACCGGCATGGAGAGTGAAAGCAGAATGCATATGATCGTTAAGCGGAGAAGCATCGTTGCTCCCTGGTGTGAATCAGTGATTTTTCTATAGTAAGCGGAACAATGAAAAAAAATCAAAGTTTTTTATTTGCAAACAGGGTAAACTGTTTGAAAACTCATAGATATTATAAAGATATTCAGTAAAGTAGAACGGACAGGGAGAGACATGAAGATCAAGAAAGAAGTAGTTGTGAAGTTTTTTCAGGAGAACAGCGGAGGTGCTGTAGAGTTCAGGGAGCTTATGCGACTGTTCGGCGTGAGCAAGGCTGGGCGCTCCCAATTCAAGGCCACCATGGACAGCCTGGCCGCCGAGGGAATGATCCGGAAACTCAAGGGTAATCAGTATGCACAAGCAGCCGATACGAGTCGTATTACCGGCCGGCTTTCAACACACCGTGACGGCTATGGATTCGTCACTCCCGAGGGAGAAGGAGACGATATCTTTATTCCGGCCCGGTATCTCCGGGAAAATATCCACGGTGACCGTGTCGAAGTGAAGGTCGTTGCCCGGAACCGTGACGGGAAGAACGAAGGGCGGATCGTGCGAACGCTGGAACGCGCTTACACGAGGATCGTCGGCCGTTTCGAGATAAAGGAGAAATTAGGTTATGTAATTCCCGATGAACAGCGCATCACGAGTAACCTCTTCATCCCACCCGGAGCAGCGGGCACGGCCGAGAACGGCCAGGTTGTGGTCGCTGAAATCACGGTTTATCCGACCTCCCACCGGCCGGCCGAAGGGAGGGTCGTTGAAGTGCTGGGATGGCCGGACGATCCCGAAGTGGAAGCCCAGACCATTATACGTAAATACGACCTCCCGCAGAATTTCCCACCCGAGGTCCTGGTTGCCGCCCGGGCATTTTCACAGGACGTAACGGATGCCGACAGGGAAGGGCGGGTGGACCTGCGGGATCATCAGACCGTCACTATTGACGGCGAGACCGCCCGTGACTTCGATGACGCAGTATCCATACGCAGAGAGCCGGGAGGTTGTTTTCGCCTCCGGGTCTCCATCGCCGATGTTTCCCACTATGTACAGGCCGATTCGGCCCTGGACGCCGAAGCCTATCTGCGCGGCACCTCGGTCTATTTCCCCGACCGCTGCATTCCCATGCTGCCGGAAGAGCTCTCTAACGGTATCTGCTCCCTGAATCCGGGAGTCGATCGCTTGACGATAACGGCCGAAATCCTCTTCGATGCATCAGCCAATCCCGTGCAGACATCTTTCTATCCGAGCATCATCAGGAGCGCCGCCCGTCTCACCTATACTGCTGTAAAGCGGATACTGGTTGATAAGGACCAGGAAACGTCATGCTGCTATACCCATCTTGTCGACGATTTGACGATCATGGAAGACCTGGCAGTAAGGCTCATGACGAAAAGAAAGATGAGGGGGAGTATTGATTTTGATCTCCCTGAACCGGAGGTTCTCCTAGACCTGCAGGGACAGACAGAGTCAATTGTCCGTGCTGAACGGACGCTGGCTCACAAGATCATCGAGGAATTCATGCTGGCGGCAAACGAAGCTGTGGCCGGTTACATCGAGGAACACGCGGTCCCTTCGCTCTATCGCGTTCATGAACCGCCCGATCTGGCCAAGCTCACCGACTTCAGCGAATTTATCCATGGCTTCGGTTATGAATTCAAGATATCCGGCGACAATGTCGAACCGGGACAATTTCAGAGGCTTCTGGACGAGGCTTCGGGCAAACCTGAGGAACGGTTGATCAATGAAATGCTTCTCCGTTCCATGAAGCAGGCCCGCTATGCCGCCGAAAACCTGGGTCATTTCGGTCTCGCGGCGCCGTGTTACACGCACTTTACTTCGCCCATCCGCCGTTATCCGGACCTGGTGGTGCACCGGATTCTTAAAAGGGTGCGTGCCGGGAAGCTGAAAGAAAAGGAGCTGGCACGACTTGCCGCAACCCTTCCGGAAACTGCCCTGCAGGCGAGTAAGCGGGAACGGCTGGCGATGGAAGCCGAGCGGGAAATCATCCTGCTCAAGAAGATCCAGTTCATGCGGGATAAGGTCGGGGAAGAGTTCGACGGTTTCATAACCGGTGTGACTCCGCACGGCTTCTTCGTAGAACTGGTAGAGCTCTTTGTTGAAGGGATGGTCCATGTTACCACGCTTTCGGACGATTATTACCGGTATCTGGAAAAACAGCATACTCTGGCCGGAGAGCATGGCAGAAGGACTTTCCGGATAGGAGACAGGACCAGGGTCAGGGTCGCCCGGGTAAGCACCGAAAGAAAGCAGATTGATTTTGTGCTGGCGGAGAGCGCCCTTACTGCATCCGGTGCTATGCGGCGGACGCCGGAAGAGTATCCGAAGATTCCAGTACGGGGAAAACGCCCGAAGTCCGATGTCGAGAAGGCTGGCAAGCAAACGGGAAGCGGCAGGACCGGCAGGAGAAGGTGAAAGCAGTTGCGGACCGAACGGATGCTGTGTTACTATTCAAATTTATGCCAAGACTTCTGGTGAAGGAACCCATGGTATGACCAACGAAAGAGTGCTGCCGTTCATTGAACATCTCGTCGAACTGAGAAAACGGTTGATTGTATGCGTTGTGGCAATTGTTATCGGGATGGGAGTAGCATGGAATTTTTCCAATATACTGCTGAGTTTCGTGGAAAAGCCGCTGACCGGCAAGACTTATCTGACTGAGCTGAAAAAATCGTTTTACGGGAAGGTGAAGGAACGCTATCCGGCAATATATGTGCGGTACAAGCTCGATAAGGACGTCAATCCTCCGGTCAAGGACAGGCAGTTGAATTACAGCGCACCGTTGGAGCCATTTTTCATCCAGTGCAAAATTTCAATCATTGCCGGCTTCATCCTTGTTTTGCCGGTGGTTTTTCACCAGGTCTGGCTGTTCATCGCGCCCGGCCTGACGAGGAAGGAAAAGCGCCTCGTTGTTCCTTTTGTCACTGTCAGTTCCGTAAGTTTCTGCATCGGCGCGATGTTCTTTCTCCTGATCATCTGGCCGGTCATCATCAACTTTTCCCTCTCCTATGAGACCGAAGGGCTCAGGAGCTGGTTCAATCTGAGTGCATACGTCAATTTCTGCCTCCGACTGATTCTCATTTTCGGCCTCATTTTCGAGCTTCCCATCATTTCCCTGTTGCTTGCCAGGCTCGGAATTGTAAATTATGGACTCCTTGCCAGAAACCGGAAATATGCGCTCCTGGCAAGCGCCATAATCGCCGCTTTTCATGCAGATCTGATCACCATGTTCGTAATCATGGTTCCTCTTTACCTTATGTACGAAGTGAGTGTCTGGATAGCGCTGATTTTTGGGAAAAAAAAGCCGGCAGCAATTCCATCCCCTGACTGACAAAAAGTTGCTGATGCTCATGGAAAGTTCTTCCTGACATGATAATTTTCAGAAATCTGGATGAAATTCAAGGTAAACTCACCGATACCGTCGTGACAATCGGCAATTTTGACGGTGTGCATCTGGGTCATCGCGAAATTTTCCGCCGTGTCCGGAAAGCAGCGGACGATCTCGCTTCTGTCTCGGTTGTCATCTCTTTTATTCCGCACCCGCTCAAGCTCCTTCCGTCCACCAGGAGCCTGCGGCTCATTACCCCCTACACCGAGAAAGAGTCCCTCATTGCTGCATCGGGGGTAGATTATCTTGTTATCATCCCTTTCACTGAGGAATTTGCCTCAATAACAGCTGCTGATTTTGTACGTCGTGTCCTTGTCGGACTGGTCGGGATGAAAAAGCTGATCATCGGCTACGATTATGCTTTTGGCCGCAGCAGAGAAGGTAATGTGGCGCTTCTGAGCCGATTGGGGAACGATCTTGGATTCAGCGTTGAGGTGCTGGAGCCGATAGGCAATGGAGATAGTGTTTACAGCAGTACCGGCATCAGGGAGCTGATCGCGCAGGGGGATGTGCGGGGTGTAGTGACTTTGCTCGGGCGACATTTCTCGTTTAATGGAACAGTTATTCATGGTCATCATCGCGGCAAAGGGCTTGGTTTCCCGACAGCAAACCTGGTAACAGGAAATGAACTGATCCCCAAGAATGGCGTTTATGCGGTTAAGGTAAACGTCGATGGAACTCTGTTCGACGGCGCCTGCAACATTGGCTCAAATCCGACGTTCGAGGATGAAATAACCTCAATAGAGGTGTTCATTTTCGATTTTAACGGTGAACTGTATGGCCGTGACCTCCGGCTCTTTTTTGTCGAGAGGATTCGCGACGAACGGAAATTCCCGGATGCTGCCACATTACAGAAGGCGATTAAACATGATGTGATAAAGTGCAGGGAGATTCTGGAGCATACGTCCATCATCGAATATCACGAACCTCAGGAGAAGAACGCCGATAATGATAAAAAAGCCTGACAAAAAGCTCTGGATCGGAATCGGAATAAGCTTATTCTTTCTTTTCCTGCTCTTCCGCAAAATAGATTTCAGCAAGCTGTATGCCGCGTTGGGCACAATGGATTACCGCTATCTTCTGCCTGCGGTGCTTTTTACCTTTATCAGTTATTATTTCCGTGCAGTGCGCTGGCGATATCTCCTGTTGCCGATGAAAAAGACTGCCATGCGCAACCTTTTTCCTGCTACTGTAATCGGTTACATGGCAAACAATCTGCTTCCCGCCCGTCTGGGGGAATTCATCCGGGCCTATATTCTGGGAGAAAAGGAAAAGCTCGACACCAGCGCAGTTTTTGCCACTCTTGTCCTTGACCGCCTTTTTGACGGCTTTACCGTTATTTTTATCCTTGTTGTTACTTTTTTTACCGTCAAGCTTCCTCCCGGGATGGAGAAAGAGCAACACGGTCTGGTGGTAGGAGGGTATGTTACCCTCGGTTTTTATGTCGCTGTAATTCTCTTCATAATCATCCTGAAAAAACAGACAGCGCGGACCCTCAGCCTTACCGCCAGACTTTTGAAACCCTTCCCTGCGAAAACAGCGGAAAAAATCATACCAGTCCTCGGTTCGTTCATACATGGACTGCGTCTTTCCGCACGGCCATCTGACCTTTTTCTCCTTTTCAGTTCATCGTTTGTCATCTGGGCATTCGCGGTCTACGCTCTGGATATGGTTCTTTGCTCCTTCGGTATGTTCCTTCCAATAAGCGCTTCGATGTTCATCATGGTCTTCCTGGTTTTCGCGGTCATGGTTCCTGCCTCGCCGGGATATGTGGGAACGTATCATGCAGCGTGTGTTTACGGGCTTATGGCGTTCAATGTACAGATGGAAAAGGCACTAAGTATTGCACTGATTATTCATGGCGTCAATTTCTTCCCGGTAATTTTGCTCGGCTTCTGGTATCTCTGGCGTGACAAACTCTCACTTAAGGACGTTCGGGTAAAATCTTCCCGGCAGGGGGGATCGAGTGAATAACGGGAATTATGTCCACCGTATCGACCCATGGGGCGTTCTTGCCGTCATCATCCCTTTTTCGGTATACCTCCTGACCCTGGCACCTTCGGTCACCTTTTTTGACAGTGGCGAGTTTATCACTGCCATCTATTCCCTCGGTTCAGCCCATTCGCCCGGGTATCCTACCTTTATAAATTATGCAAAACTTTTTACCTATCTGCCGTTCGGGAGTATTGCCTTTCGCGTCAATATCGCCACCGCATTTTCCGCTGCCCTCGCCTGTTATGCAGTGTATCTCCTGGTTACCTCCTTACTGGAGAGGGAGGACCTGGCAGATGATGCGGATTTCTCCCGGTTCTGCAAAAAAATGACGGCGCTCTCTGCCGCGTTGACTTTTGCATTCTCCGCCAGGCTCTGGCTCCAGTCCAACCACGATAAGCCCTATCCTCTGGTGGCTTTTCTGGCGGCGATTATATTTTACCTGTTGTTCCTCTGGCGTGAACATTACCGTCAGGGAGAGGAGCGCCCTGCATACGTCTACCTCGGCGCATTTCTCTGCGGGATGACTTTTGGCGCTCACCAGACCATCGTACTGCTTCTGCCCGCTTACGCTTTTCTCATCCTGTCCCTGGACTGGCGTCTCATCATGCGCATCAAGGAAATTATACTGGCGTCTGCTTTTGCCTTCCTCGGTTTCTCCATACACCTCCATCTGCCGATCAGGGCTACCCGCAATCCTCTGCTGAACTGGGGAGCTCCCGATTCTTACGGGCAATTCATGTGGCATCTACTGAGAAAAGGGTATCCGGCAGAAAAGCCCGTGAGGGGATGGGATCTCTTCTGGGCCCAACTGAATGCCTTCAATATTCCCCATGAATTTACCTATGTCGGCCTCTGTATCCTGCTTGTCGGCCTAATAGCCTTCTTTAAGAAACGGCGGGATGAGGTTTTGGCTTATCTCATCGGGCTGCTTTTCTTTTTTCTGGTAATCATCGGTGTTTTCAATACTCCAGGTGACATGATCTTTCTCACTGAAGAATTCTTTACCCCCCTCTATCTCCTCTCCTCGGTATTTATCGGCCTTGGCCTGTTTTACGCACTAAAGAAAACAGCACGTGATGTCACGTTGAAGCACACTGGCAAATTACCGATCAAACTACTTGCCGGATTCATCCTGATTGCTCTGCCCGTGACCGTATGTGCCTTGCACTATGGAGAAAACGATCAGCACGAAAATTATGTGGCGTATGATTATGCGAGCAACTCCCTGCGCTCCCTTCCCCAGGATGCAGTCCTGTATACGTGGGGAGACAGCGGCGCCTTCCCGCTATGGTATCTGCAGGGAGTTGAAAAGATGCGGCAGGACCTTGACCTGCTCCACACCCCGCACCTTGTGTTTACATGGTATCTTGATTCCTTTCCCGGACTTTTCCGGGACAGCATGCTGAGAAGAGTGCCGGATGAAAATCTGTTGCCTGACTATGCCCTGAAACTCTCTCTTACCGAATTGATCGGGCGCAGGCCGGTATTTGTCGATTTTTCTACCCGGTACTCTGTTTCGCTTGACGAGTACGGGATGATTCAGAGGGGAATATGCTACCAGTTGGCGACGGGAAGTCCCGCAGTCTACCCGCCTGATCTTTCGGTCTGGAGTCTGTATGTTTTGAGGGGGTTGGGTGGCGAAATGTTTTTCAGAGACCTCGACACTTCCAAGGCAATAATGATTTATGCTAACAGCCACATGGAGTCTGGAGAGACCCTTCTGAAACTTGGCAGGAGAGGTGAGGGACTTGCTGAGCTGAGGATCGCAGAATCAATAACACCAGATTTGCGTGGCCAGATTCACCAGATCCTCAGTGGAAGGGGACTGGTTGATTCACAGTAGGCTTCACCGGCTTCGAAGGGCTCCCGAATATCTGCCGGCCTTTCCCTGGGCTGCAAAATGGTCGTCAACCCGCCCGGGTTCCGGATATCGGGCTAAGTCTCGTAGCCATCCGTGCTGTTTGGCATATTTCCAAGTAATACTTGACTTTACCCTGTATCCAAAATACTATTTACAGCGTAACTCCCGGCATAACTGGTGTCCATCCGGAAACTAACTAGAGGTTCTTATGCAGACAAGCAGGCTGGGAGACCTCCTGGTCAAAAACAATCTGATTACCAAAGAACAACTCACCAGAGCGCTGGATGAACAGAAGGACTCCGGCGGGCAGTTGCGTCTGGGTACTATTCTCATCAAAGACGGTGTCATAAGCGAACCGGATCTCACCTCATTTCTTTCCAAGCAGTATGGAGTCCCTTCCATCAACCTGGCCGACTTTGACGTCGATCCAGCCGTTATCAAGATTATCCCATCTGAAATAAGCCAGAAATATCAGATTATTCCGGTGAACAGGGCAGGTGCCACGCTCATTGTCGCCATGAGTGACCCTTCAAATATTTTTGCCATCGACGACATCAAGTTCATGACCGGCTACAATGTTGAGGTGGTGGTAGCTTCCGAAACCGCGGTTAAGACATCCATTGATAAATATTACGATCAATCCGCTTCACTCGCTGATGTCATGAGCGACCTCGATATGGAAGATCTCGAGGTGATCGGCGATGAGGAGGAAGTCGATGTTTCCTCCCTCGAACGGGCCACGGAAGACGCTCCGGTCGTTAAACTGGTCAACCTTATCCTGACTGATGCGATAAAGAAAAAAGCGAGTGACATCCATATAGAACCTTATGAAAGGGTGTTCAGGGTGCGTTACCGCATCGACGGAATCTTGTACGAAGTCATGAAACCTCCCCTGAAGCTGAAAAATGCCATTACTTCCAGGTTAAAAATAATGGCTGAACTGGATATCGCCGAACGAAGACTTCCTCAGGACGGCAGAATCAAGATCAAACTCGGTGGCGGCAAGGATATGGATTTCCGGGTATCAGTCCTGCCAACCCTTTTTGGAGAAAAAGTAGTATTGCGACTCCTTGACAAATCCAGCCTCCAGCTCGATATGACAAAGCTGGGTTATGAGCCTGCGGCTTTGGAGCATTTCAAAAAGGAAATCCATAAACCTTTCGGGATGGTCCTCGTTACGGGTCCCACCGGTAGCGGCAAGACAGTTTCGCTCTATTCAGCGCTTTCCGAACTTAATAAAACCAGTGAAAACATATCCACGGCAGAAGATCCGGTCGAGTTCAACTTTGCTGGAATCAATCAGGTCCAAATGCATGAAGATATCGGTCTTAATTTTGCCGCCGCTTTGCGCTCCTTTCTCCGCCAGGACCCTGACATCATCATGATCGGAGAGATCCGTGATTTCGAGACCGCAGAAATTGCCGTCAAAGCTGCTCTGACCGGTCACATGGTTCTCTCGACACTCCATACGAACGATGCCCCTGCCACCATAAACCGTCTCCTCAACATGGGGATCGAACCTTTCCTTGTTTCTTCGGCGGTCAATCTCATTACCGCTCAACGTCTGGCTCGAAGGATATGCCCGGATTGCAAGGTTATTGATGAAATCCCGGTCCAGGCCCTCATAGATGCAGGTGTCCCTCCTGATGAGGCACCTGGGTGTGCCTGTTACCGGGGGACTGGCTGCACCAAATGCAACAATACCGGATACAAGGGTCGCGTCGGTTTCTATCAGGTCATGCCAATGCTGGAAGAAATTCGCGAACTCATCCTTAATGGTGCGAACACTGCCGAAATAAAAAGGGAATCAATGCGACTGGGGATCAAAACAATGCGTCAGTCGGGGTTGACCAAGCTCCAGGAGGGAGTAACCTCGTTTGAAGAAGTGTTGCGTGTGACCGTTGCTGATGATTAGTCCTCCGTGCGGCGAACTGACTGCTCGGTACGCTGGTCTGTTCTCTGTAGACAACAGGGATTTACTTGCACAATGATGCATGGTGTGCGCTTCGGGACCGGCAGATAACTGGAGAAATATAAAAATGGCTAATTTGCACCAGATGTTGAAGGAACTAGTCGAACGGGGCGGATCTGACCTCCATATCACCACTAATAGTCCACCGCAGATCCGCATTGACGGCAAGTTGACGCCGATGAATGAGCCTCCGCTCACGTCTGTAGAAACCAAGCAATTATGTTACAGTGTCCTGACCGACGCTCAAAAACATAAATTTGAAGAAGAAAACGATCTCGATCTTTCCTTCGGCGTCAAAGGATTGTCCCGTTTCAGGGGGAACGTATTTATCCAGCGGGGTGCGGTTGCCGGTGTATTCAGGGTTATCCCGTACAAGATTCTTTCTTTTGATGAATTGGGACTGCCGCCGGTGGTCAAGGACCTGACCGAGAAACCGAGAGGACTTATTCTGGTAACGGGACCTACCGGCAGCGGTAAATCGACAACCCTCGCTTCGATAATAGACAGGATCAATAATGAGCGGCATGAACATATTATTACAGTCGAAGACCCGATAGAATACCTTCATCCCCATAAAGGCTGTCTGGTGAACCAGCGTGAAGTCGGTTCCGACACTAAGAGTTTTAAAAGTTCGCTGAAATATATTTTGCGTCAGGACCCTGATGTTGTTCTTATAGGTGAGCTTCGCGATCTTGAAACTATTGAGGCTTCGCTTACACTTGCGGAGACGGGGCATCTTTGTTTCGCCACTCTTCATACCAATTCATGCGTTCAGACTATAAACCGTATCATAGATGTATTCCCACCCTACCAGCAAACTCAGGTAAGGACCCAGCTTTCCTTTGTTCTTGAAGGGGTCCTTTCCCAGACCCTGGTCCCCCGGGCCAGCGGTAAGGGCAGGGTGCTGGCCCTTGAGGTCATGGTTCCGAATCCGGCAATCCGCAACCTTATACGGGAGGACAAGTTACACCAGATTTATTCCCAGATGCAGGTAGGTCAGGACAGGTTCGGAATGCAGACCATGAATCAGTGTCTTTTCAGTCTCTTCTCACGGCGCCTCATTTCGCTGGAGGATGCTATGGGGCGAACTCCGGACCCTGACGAATTCAGGCAGATGATGGGGGCCGGCAGTATGCCCGCCGCGCCGAGAAGACCTGCCCGGTAAGTAACATCAGTTTTAGGGAGATATCATGCCAAAATTTATATGGGAAGCCAAAAGCAAAGCCGGCTCAGTGCAAAAAGGGGTCATGGAAGCTTCCGGCACAGCTATGGTGGAGGCTCAGCTCAAGAGATACGGATTTACCGGCATAACCATAAAAGAGGAAAAAAAGCGGACTGCTCTGAAGATACCCGGGTTTGGCGGGAATAAAGTCGAAACAAAAGCTCTTGTTGTTTTCACCCGGCAGTTCGCCACAATGATCGATTCGGGCCTTCCGCTCGTGCAGTGTCTCGATATTCTTGCCAGCCAGCAGGACAACAGAACATTTAAAGACATACTCTACAAAGTTAAAGAGGATGTGGAGAGCGGCTCTACTTTTGCGGATGCCCTCGCAAAGCATCCGAAGGCATTCGACGAACTTTACGTTAACCTGGTGGCGGCAGGCGAGGTCGGCGGCATACTCGACACTATTCTCAACCGTCTTGCCGCATATATCGAAAAAGCCATGAAGCTGAAGAAGAAGGTAAAAGGCGCCATGGTTTATCCGGCCACCATCATGGCGATCGCCGTCATAGTAGTCGGTGTTATCCTTGTTTTTGTCATCCCCACATTTGCAAAAATGTTTGCCGACTTCGGCAGCGAACTTCCGGTACCCACAAGAATCGTCATTGCCATCAGTAATTTCATTACACGCTATATCCTGTTGATAATCGGCGCATTTGTTGCCATTAATGTCGGTATCCGGAAATATTACGGGACAGCGAAAGGCCGCAAGGCGATTGATACATTTGCACTTAAACTCCCGATAGTCGGGCCATTGATCAGGAAGGTTGCGGTGGCCAAGTTTACGAGGACCCTCGGCACCATGATCAGCAGCGGTGTGCCGATAATGGACGGTCTTGAAATAGTGGCAAAAACAGCCGGCAACAAGGTCGTTGAGGAAGCCATTTTTAAAGTTCGCCAAGCAATATCAGAGGGTAAAACTATTGCCGAACCGCTTGCCGCGAGCGGTGTTTTCCCGCCGATGGTCGTACAGATGATTGCAGTCGGTGAAGCAACCGGCGCAATGGACTCCATGCTTAACAAGGTTGCCGATTTCTATGACGATGAAGTGGACGATGCGGTCGGAGCCCTGACTTCCATGATGGAACCGCTGCTGATGGTCTTTCTCGGCACCACGGTGGGCGGTCTCGTCGTCGCCATGTATCTGCCGATATTCAAATTGGCAGGCGCAGTCGGCGGATAGTCGATGAACGAAAAAAAGCGTCTTGTATGGTTTATTTTTCTCAGGGTGATGGTAGTTTCCGTTTTTTTGGTATCTACCGCCATTCTCAACGTCAAGGAGCCTGACAGTTTCGGTGATTATGCTCTTTCAGGCCTCATCCAGCTCATTGTCGCCACCTACCTGTTTTCGATAATCTCCCTCGTCGTATTACGATACGCCAGGCATTCGAAAAATTTCCAGCAGACCTTCACCTATGCCCAGATAATCTGGGATCTTGCCCTGATAACAATCCTTTTTCTATTAACCGGCGGGATAACTTCTCCTTTTTCATTTCTCTACATGCTTTCCATTATCAATGCGAGTGTTCTGCTTTCCCGCAAGGAGGCTATTTATACCGCCTCGTTATGCGCAATTCTCTATGGGGCAATTCTCGATCTGCAGTTTTACGGCAAGCTCGGTTTTTTCGGCCTGAGCCAGGTACCTTCGCTGCAGTACGGGGCACACTTTATATTCTACACGATGTTCGTCAATATACTGGCGTACTATTTAACTGCCTTTCTCACCGGTTATCTTGCGGAAAAGGCCAAAAAAAGTGAAGATGCCCTCCACGAAAAAGAAATTGATTACGAAGAACTTGAGATGTTGAACAGTTCAATCGTGTTCAATCTGGACAGCGGCCTTCTCACCATAAACAACAAGGGGAGAATCAGGGTTTTCAATCGCTATCTGGCCGAATTGACCGGAATAACCCAGGAGGAGGCCTACGACAGATTGCTTGTCGAGGTTATACCGGGATTCAGCCAGCTGCGGGAAGATGATGTCGACCTCCAAAGAGGCGAAATAGAATATCAGTCAACCCTTGGCGGTAAAATGATTCTGGGGTTTAAAACAGTCCCCTTCCCGGATAAAGAAGGGGGTCGTGCAGGAATAATCGTGGCTTTACAGGATACTACCAGGATTAAAACCATGGAAACCGAACTGAAAAAGGCCGACAGACTGGCAGCAATTGGTGAACTTTCAGCTCGAATTGCCCATGAAATAAGGAACCCCCTTGCTTCAATAAGCGGCTCGGTACAGCTTATTGCCCAGGGAGAAAAAATCGACGTTCATGACAAAAATCTGCTCGATATCGTGTTGCGGGAGACCAACAGATTGAACGAGCTTATCAGCGATTTTCTCGAATATGCCCGACCCAGCAATCCCCTGAAAATTCCGATTTCTCTCAAACAGTTTCTGGCCGATATGGCTGCCTTATTGCGCACTGACCCGCGTTTTGAAAATGTGCTGATCATGAATGACTGCCCGGACGATCTGGTTATCGAAATGGACCGGGACCAGTTTCAGCAGGTGTTCTGGAACCTTCTGGTCAATGCTGCGGAAGCGATGCCTGGCGGCGGCAGGGTAGCTATACAAGCAGAGATGCTGGTTGGAGAGTCAGCAGGGGCGTATCCCGGAGACGCGGCAAAAATTACGGTAACTGATAACGGGAGGGGGATGTCGCAAGAAGATCTGAAAAAAGTTTTCGAGCCTTTCTTTACCACGAAACAGGGGGGAACAGGTCTCGGTCTTGCCACGGTGTACCGGATCATCGAGTCCCACTCAGGTGTAATCGTCGTCGACAGCTCAATCGATAAAGGGACGACATTTACTTTCTATCTGCCGTTGCCTCAACGGTAAACCGCGCATGCTGTAATTACTTTCAAAATGGTGTGAGGACATATGCAGACCAGGATTCTTATCGTCGATGACGAACTCAGTATGAGGCAGTTTCTGTCGATTCTTCTCGAGAGGGAAGGATATGTTACAGATCAGGTCGACAGCGCGGAATCAGCCCTTGAAATATTTGAATCCGCTTTTTATGATCTCATCATATCAGATGTTAATATGCCGGGGCTCAATGGACTTGATCTTTTGAAAATGATAAAAAAAGTTTCTCCTGAAACCGCAGTATTGCTTGTTACGGCGTTCTCGACTTCGGAACAGGCCATCGAAGCCATGAAGCTTGGCGCCTACGATTATATCGCCAAGCCATTCAAGGTCGAGGAGATAAAGGTACTGGTACGAAATGCGCTTGAAAAGCGCGACCTGGAGAGGGAGAATCTCCGCCTTAAGAAAGAGATCATCGAACGTTACGGTTTCAGCGGTCTGGTAGGAAAAAGCAAGAAAATGCGGGATATCTACTCTCTCATTGAAAAACTTTCAGCGAGCATGGCGAATGTCCTTATTCTAGGTGAAAGCGGTACGGGCAAAGAATTGGCGGCAAAGGCGATCCATTATAACAGTCCACGACGTGACAATTCTTTCGTAGCGGTGAACTGCGGAGCCATCCCTGCGACTTTGATGGAGAGCGAGTTTTTCGGCCACAACAAAGGGTCATTCACGGGAGCAGTTGCAGACCGGCCCGGGCTTTTCGAACAGGCGAACGGCGGGACCCTTTTTCTGGATGAGATAGGCGAAGTGCCGCTTCTCCTCCAGGCTAAACTGCTGCGCGTTCTTCAAGAACGCGAGTTCAGGAGGGTGGGCGGGACCAAGGATATGAAGACCGACGTCCGGATTATCGCCGCCTCCAATAAAGACGTTGAGGAACAGGTCAAGGAAGGCTCATTCCGTGAAGATCTCTTTTATCGCATCAATGTCGTGCAGATCAAGATGCCTTCCCTCAGGGAACGGCCCGAAGATATTCTCCTCTTGGTAGAGCATTTTTACAAAAAATTCGTCAAACCTCCCTACAGTAACGAAATTGTAACTGCTGATGCGCTCAAGACGCTTATTTCGTACCATTTCCCGGGCAATGTCCGGGAACTTGAGAATTTAGTGGAAAGATGTCTTGTTCTCGGGGGTAAAACCGTATCCGAAGATTGTCTCCCCAAGCAGGTACGGGAGTTCCAGTATCCTGCCCCTTCCGGCCAGGTTCTCAACA
>JBGPCQ010000066.1:0-15091 GCA_041481895.1 Geobacteraceae bacterium
CATTCTGGTGGATATCGATGATGACCTTGCGCCGAACGTGCTCAGCTACCGGAAATTGATGGAGACGGCCAGCGATGTTTTCTCGGCTCCCCTTACCTCACCTGAAACGCCATCCGTGCTGCACTATACCTCGGGGTCGACCGGCAAGCCAAAAGGGGCGCTCCACTGCCATAGATCGGTCCTTTCCCAGAATTTCACCACGCGCCAGGTGCTCGGTCTGCGAGATGATGATATTTTCTGGTGCACGGCCGACCAGGGATGGGTTACCGGTACATCGTACGGAATCATCGGCCCCTGGAGCATGGGGGTAACCCAGGTCCATTTTTCCGGGGCGTATAATCCGGATCAGTGGTTTTCATTGCTGGAAAGCCAGGGGGTCACCGTCTGGTATTCAGCGCCGACTGCCCTGAGGATGCTGATGAGGGAAGAAGAATCGCTCTTTGCGAATTATTCCCTTGCCAGGCTCCGCCATATCTTCAGCGTCGGCGAACCGCTCAACCCGGAGGTGATCCACTGGGCTCGGCGGGTCCTGGACAAGGATGTATTTGACAACTGGTTCCAGACGGAAACAGGAGCGATTATGATCAGCAACCGTCCCGGCATTGACATTAAGCCGGGCTCGATGGGAAAGCCTGTCGACGGGATCGTGGCGGCGATTCTCGGCGATGACGGCACCCAGGTGCCGGACGGAACGCAGGGGAATCTCTGCGTCAAGGCAGGCTGGCCTTCGATGTTCAAGACCTACCTGAACAATGAAAGTTCGTACAACAGCAAGTTCCGTGACGGGTATTACTACACGGGCGATACTGCCTACCGGGACGGGGACGGGTAT
This sequence comes from Geobacteraceae bacterium, assembly GCA_041481895.1. Lineage (GTDB taxonomy): Bacteria > Desulfobacterota > Desulfuromonadia > Geobacterales > Geobacteraceae > JAMPXD01. The sequence goes on from JBGPCQ010000066.1 coordinate 833, forward strand.
TTCTGGTTCATGGGGCGCAGCGACGATGTCATCAACACTGCGGGCCACCTGATCAGTCCTTTTGAAGTGGAGAGCGCCCTTCTGGAGATCGAGGAAGTTGCCGAATCGGGTGTCATCGGCGCCCCTGACGATCTTTTGTTCGAAAAGGTCGTTGCCTTTGTCAATCTGCACGAACGCTGCGTCTATTCCATAGACCTCGAGCTGAAAATACGGCTCCATATTGCGAACAAGGTCTCATCGATTGCCACCCCGCAGGATATCGTCGTGGTCGACAAGATCCCTAAGAACAAGAGTGGAAAAATTTTGAGACGTGTTCTCAAGGCCCGTTATCTAGGCATCGATGCAGGTGATACATCAACCATGGAGGAGGAATAAATGAGCACAATGGAGATTCTGAACGAAATATTCAGGCAGGTTTTTGACGATGACGCGATTGTCGTTACGCGTGAATCAACCGCCAATGATATTGAGGAGTGGGATTCGCTGACGCATATGAACCTCGTTGTGGCTGTCGAGGCAAAATTCAAGATTCGCTTTGCCCTGGGGGAATTGCAGACGCTCAGGAATGTTGGCGATATGTTCGATCTGGTAGAAAAGAAAATCAAGAAATAGGGGTTTCTGCCGAGCTCGGCGGCAGTGAACGGCCCGGTTCCGGTTGTTTGCAGACAAAGTATCGCACGATACTTTGTCTGTTTTTTGAAAAATGCCCTGTTATTCCGACCAGCGAACGGCCATGAAAGCGGTAGTGGCTGACGCGCGGGTACGTCTGCGGATCATAGTGCGGCCCCATGGCCTTAATTCGCCCGCAGAGACATATTTCGAGGGCTTTGGCCAGGATGACGCGAATGCCGTTATATACGCGTATTCATGCATGAAATTATGTAAAGGGTAACAACATGCTGTTCAATTCGTATGAATTTCTTTTTCTCTTCCTGCCGGCAACCTTCTGTGTCTACTTTTTCCTGAACGGAAAGCGTCTGCTGCTGGCTGCCAATGCCTGGCTTTTGTGCGCCTCTCTCTTTTTCTATTCCTGGTGGAATATTAAATATTTGCCGCTGCTGCTCGTTTCCATCCTTTTCAACTATACTGTCGGCAACCTATTGACAGACTACGACTTGTTGCGGAAAAAGCCCGTTTCAAAGAAAACGATACTTATCGTCGGGCTCGGCTGTAACCTTCTTCTGCTCGGCTATTTTAAATATACGGACTTTTTTATTGCAAACCTCAACCGGGTGAGCGGTGCATCGTTTGAACTCCAGCATATCATTCTGCCACTGGGAATAAGTTTTTTCACGATTACCCAGATCGCCTATCTCGTCGACAGCTTCGAAGGATTGGTAGAAGAAAGAAACCTGCTCGACTATGCCCAGTTCGTCACGTTTTTCCCCCACCTGCTGGCAGGGCCGATTCTGCATCACAAAGAAATGATGCCCCAGTTTTCCCGCCTCAGGAATAAACTGATCAATTACAGAAACGTCTACGCCGGACTTTGCCTCTTTTCCGTCGGCCTGTTCAAAAAGGTCGTCATCGCCGACCAGTTCTCGCAGTGGGCTACGGCAGGCTTCGACGTGTCAAAATCGCTCAGGTTCGTGGAAGGCTGGCTGGCCAGCCTCAGCTATACTTTTCAGCTCTATTTCGATTTCAGCGGCTACAGTGATATGGCGATCGGGATCGGCCTCATGTTCAATATCCTCCTCCCGATCAATTTCCAGAGTCCCTATAAAGCCGTCAATATCATTGATTTCTGGAAACGCTGGCACATTACCCTGTCAAATTTTATCACCACCTATCTCTATACCCCGATATTGCGCTCTTTCGAGTCGATTACCTTCAGCAACTCAATGGCGGCAATCTTTCTCGCCATGCTGATTTCCGGCTTCTGGCACGGAGCCGGTTGGGGCTTCATCGTATGGGGCTCTTTGCATGGCAGCGCACTGGTCATCAATCACCTCTGGAAAAAACGGAAGTACCGGATGCCGAAATTACTGGGATGGTTGATCACGTTCAACTTCGTCAATTTTGCCTTCGTGTTTTTCCGGGCGAAGAGCTTGACCGATGCGGGGAAAGTGCTGAAGGGGATGTCCGGGGCAAACGGGGTCATGCTCCATTATTCTATCGGCCGCAACCCGATCCTGTCCAAGTTGGGGAGCCTGGGGATCACGTTCGGGGACTGGCTTAACGGCATACGGGGTACGGACAGGGCATACGGCATGGCTCTGGCAGCGTTGCTGATAACCACCCTGGCAATCAATTCCAACCAGATCATGGCGCGCATCAGGGCGGATTGGAAGAGTTTTCTCTTTATCTGCGGCGCCTTTTTCTGGGCCATCATGGAAATGGGGCATGTAAGTGAATTCCTCTATTTCCAGTTCTGACGCAACAATGATTAATCCTGGCAAGGTACTCATCGTTAAAGGCAACCTATGAGAAGCAGCTACAAAAAACTGTGTACGATATTCATTCTGATTCTGGTACCCTTTATTGCCGGGCACTACCTGATCTGGAAGAGCGTAACCGAAGTGCTCCTCACCGGCAAATACGACGGCGGCGATCTTGCCCGGATGGGTTATGCCGTAGATTCAAAACTCTTTCGCAATAATCATAACGAACTACCGCGCCAGCACATCGAGATCGAAGACAACAAGAATTTCAGCAAGGTCGATGTAATCACGCTGGGCGATTCTTTCGCGAACTTCGGCGGAGGCGGTAAAAACAGGTACTACCAGGATTACATCGCATCATTGAACGGGCTGGAGGTGGAGAACGTCCGCCCCTTTGCGGAACTGAATTTTCTGACCGCGCTGGCCGTACTGAGCAATAACGGATATTTTGACCGGGTGAAGCCGCGGCACGTAATAGTGTCGTCCTCGGAAAAACTCTGCATGGACCGGTTCAAACTCCCTGCGGCTCTGGATAAAAACATTCCCCTTAACGAGTTGCTTACCTACAAGCGAATCCATTACGCAGGCGGGCAACAGAGCATCCAATTCATCAATACCGGCAATCTCAACTATCTCATGTACAGCCTGCTCTATTATTTTTCCCCCAATGCAGTGTTCAGCAATACCTACAAGGTGAAGCTGTCGCAGGATTTTTTCAGCGTCAGGAACTCGAATACACTCCTCTTCTACAAAAACGATGTGCGGAGCATAAAGGGGGCGACTGACGACAATGTACGGACGCTCAACGACAACATGAACAGAATGGCGGACTTGCTTGCCCGCAAGGGAATACGTTTTTATTTCATGCCCTGCGCTGATAAGTACAATGTGTACAGTGACTACATAGTGAATAACAAATTTCCGAAAAGCGTTTTCTTCGAAAAACTGCGTAAACTGCCGAAGCGATATGTTCTCATCGACACCAAGGAGATACTGCAGCAGGAACTGCGCAAAGGGGAGAAGGACGTTTTCTATCCGGATGATTCACACTGGAGCTGGAAGGCATCGGCAGCAATATTTTCACATTACAGGTTCGATTAGGATATACTCTAGTTTCCGAATTGGAAACCAAGAGTGTCACATCCGGAGTTTCCTGATGGACACTACTCTACCAGCTGGCATCATGCTGACGCAAACTCATGGCACATTACCAAAATATACTCATCATCAAGCCGGGAGCAATCGGCGACCTGCTCCAGATGACGCCGGTAATACGCGCAATCAGGCTGCTGATTCCCGACGCGCGCATAACACTGCTTGTAGCAAGCAGGATTTCAGTCGAGCTCTTCCGTTATAATGCCGATGTCCACGAGTGCATTGTTTTTGACAAGCGGGGCGACCACCGGCGTTTAGCGATGTTTTGGAAGCTCTGGCGCAGGATCCGTGCCGAGCGATTCGACCTGGTGCTGAACTTTCAGCGCAGCAACTTCAAGGCCTGGCTCCTTGTTGCGGCTGCTCTTCCCGCGCGGGTCCTCGTGTACCACAAGGCCACGGGTAGAGCGGTCCATGCTGTGAGGAACCATCTCGAAACAGTTGCCCCGCTCGGCATTGACCCGGTTGCCGCAGACAAACGCCTGGTGTTTAATGTTGGCGAGGATGCCGAAGCCTATGCAGATAACTTGTTTTGTTCCCTGGGCTTTTCCGGAAAGAAAGTAGTCGCCCTCAATCCCGGGGCGAACCATCCTGTCAACCGCTGGAACCCCATGAATTTTGCCCGTCTCGCGGACAGGCTGGCTGCAGAAAATGCAGCCAGGGTTCTGATTATCGGTGGGCAGGAAGATATTGCACTTGCCGGAGAGATAACCGGCCAGGCCTCGATACGGCCTGTAAACCTGGCCGGTACGACGACCCTGCTCCAACTCGGGGCAATCCTGAAACGATGCAACCTTCTCGTTACCGGCGATACCGGCCCGATGCACATGGCGACCGCTGTCGGAACCCCGGTCGTCGCCCTGTTCGGGGCGGCTGATCCCGCACGAACCGGGCCGGTCGGAGAAGGACACCGGGTCATCCAGGCTGAAGGTATAAGCTGCGTTCCCTGCCGGAGCCGCCACTGTTCCGGCAGCAGATACCTCGAATGCATGGAGAGAATTACGGTCGATGAAGTATACCAAGCCTGTGCCTTAATGCTTCCGGATAACGAGGGGTGATATTGAGGGTACTGATAGTGAAAATGAGCGCCATGGGAGATATCATCCACGCCCTGCCTGTCCTGGACTATCTGCATAAAGTCTCACCCGGCATCGAGATAGACTGGGTGGTGGAAGAGCCGTTCCGTGAGGTGTTGGAAGGCAACCCGCTCATCAGCAGGATACATACCGTGCACACCAAGGTGTGGCGCAAAAATCCCCTGTCTCTGAAGACGCTCAGAGAGGTCGGCACCTTGAAAAGAAACCTGCGGGATAAGGAGTACGATCTTCTTTACGATATCCAGGGAAACCTGAAGAGCGGCCTGGTCTGCATGCTTTCCGGTGTCAGGGACAGGATCGGTTTTGCCCGGGAGGGACTGCAGGAATCGGTCAATCTGCTCTTTACTACCCGCCAGGCCCCGCTTCGCCGGCAGGATCGACATATCACCGATCAGTACCTGCGGGTGGTGAGTGTGCCGTTCGGTAAAGATTTCAGGGAAATGCAGCTCTGTGCGGATATTTATACTTCACAGGAAGATGATGCCGTTGCCTCCACCCTTCTTGCCACTCTGGCCAACGGGCTGGCATTTTTTTTCCATTGCGGCACAACCTGGTCTACCAAGTTGTGGTATAAGGACGGATGGGTGGCTTTGGGCAAGGCGTTGCGTGACAAATATCCTGAATCTTCCATCCTCCTGTCATGGGGCAGCGAGTCTGAAAGGGGAGAAGCCATCGCCATTGCCGCGGCAATCGGGGAAGGCTCACGGGTCATCGAACGCTATTCATTGAAGGGGCTGGCTGCTCTGCTAAAAAAGGTGGACCTCGTGGTTGGCGGCGATACCGGCCCGGTTCACATTGCTGCGGCTGTCGGCACCCCCACGGTATCCTTCTACAGGGCTTCGGACGGGAAGCGGAGCGGTCCGCGCGGAGGTTTGCACTCGGTTATTCAAGCGCCCCTCCACTGTACCGCATGTTTCCGCACCCATTGCGACAAAGATGATGAGTGCCGGCAGAGTATAAGGGTAGAAACCCTGATGGCAGAAATTTCCCGGCTTCTCACGTAAAGGGAGATGGAAGTTATGGAACGCAAGGATGTGGAGTCGCTGTTCACGAGGGCTCAAGAGGTAAGGGCGCTCATCATCGGTGACCTGATGATCGATGAATACCTCTGGGGCAAAGCGGAGCGGATCTCCCCTGAGGCGCCGGTGCAGATCGTCGACGTAGTCAGGGAAGAGTTGCGGCTCGGCGGAGCGGGGAATGTGGCACACAACCTGGTAGCCCTCGGGTGCGGGGTCACGGTCTGCAGCGTAATCGGCGGCGACGACAACGGCACTATCCTCCGGCATGTCTTTACCGGCAAAGGGGTGGATGTATCGGGCATATTCGAGGATCCGATGCGCCGGACGAGCAAAAAGAGCAGGGTTGTGGCGGCGCATCAGCAGATCGTCCGTATCGACCGGGAGAGCAGGGAGCCGCTGCGAGCTGAATTCGAGGAGAAAATAACCGGGTTCGTTGCCGAGCGGGCGGCTGAATACGATGTCATCCTTGTCTCCGACTACCTCAAGGGGGTTCTGACGGAAGGTGTTCTTGCAGAGATAACCGGGACCGGCAGAAAACATGGCATACCGGTGGTGATCGACCCGAAGGGGAGCGATTACGGGAAGTACCGGGGAGCCACTATCATCACTCCCAACAGGAAGGAAGCGGAACTGGCGTCAGGGGTCAGTATCTTCGACGAGGAAAGCCTCTCAATGGCTGCCGGGGCTCTTTTGCACAAAGGGGAGCTGTCGGCCCTCCTTATCACGAGGAGCGAGGAAGGGATGTCGCTGTTTCAGGCCGCCGGACACACGGTCCATATCCCCACGGTGGCCCGCGAGGTCTACGACGTGACCGGGGCTGGAGACACGGTGCTCGCTGTCATCGGGCTCGTGCTCGCGTGCGGTGGCGGCTTCGAGCAGGCCGCCCGGCTTGCCAACGTGGCGGCGGGGATTGCTGTCGGCAAGCTCGGTACGTCCACCGTCTCCCCCGCAGAAATCATCAACGAAGTGGGCCGGGACCACCGGGACAGCGACGCCAAGATCAAGAATCGGGATGTGCTGGCAGCAATCATTACCGAGGAGAGAATAAAGGGGAAACGGGTGGTATTCACCAACGGCTGTTTCGATCTCCTCCATGTCGGACATGTGAAGTATCTTCAGAAAGCGAGGGCTTTCGGTGATCTGCTGATATTGGGGCTCAACAGTGACGCATCGGTACGGCGTCTCAAAGGCGACAAGCGCCCGCTTATCGGAGAGGAGGAGCGGGCCCATCTCCTTGCCGCCCTCGATTGCGTTGATTACGTGGTACTCTTCGACGAGGATACCCCTCTGCAGCTGATCGAAAGTTTAAAGCCGCTGGTGCTCGTCAAGGGGGGGGACTATTCACCTGACGGGGTCGTCGGGAAGGACGTGGTGGAGTCATACGGCGGAAGGGTGGAGTTGGTCGAATTCGTCGACGGCAAATCGACCACGAACATAATTGAGAAGATATTGAAAAGTTACAGCTAATACCGAGATGCAACAAGAATGAGTACTAGGCGGCGAAGAGGGGCGACGAATGCGTACATGAACAGTACGTTGAGGAGCACCCGACGATGCCAACAACGTAATCGTTTGATTGCGAATTGGTATAATATTCTGTGAGGGAGTTCCGATGCTAAAGAGCATGACCGGTTACGGCAAAGCCGAAGCCACAGTAGAAACCGGACGGATAACCGTGGAGATCCGGTCGGTGAACCATCGCTATGGTGAGATCTACGTGAAGATTCCCCGTCCCCTCATGCCGTTCGAGAACGAGGTGCGCAAGCGCGTTGCCGGTCGGCTGAAAAGGGGAAAAATAGAGGTCTTCGTTCAGATGGAAGGGGTTGCCGGCGCGGGGGCTCTGCCGGAGGTAGACCTGCAGTTGGCCAAGGTTTATCATGATGCGTTCGTGAAGTTGAAGGAGGCCCTGGGACTCCATGAACCAGTAACGCTTTCTCTTATCGCTGCCCAGAAAGGTGTCCTGATCATGGGGGAAAGCGAGGAGGCAACCGAAGCCTTTCAAGGAGAACTTTTCGCTGCCGTAAAAGGCGCGGTTGACAATCTTGATACCATGCGGTTGCGGGAGGGGGTGGCGCTTATGGAGGACCTGGCGGCCCGCCGCGATACCCTGTCAGCCCTCATTGCCCAGGTGGCTGAACGTGCTCCCCGGATGGTAGCCGATACAGCGAAAAAATTGACGGAGAGGGTGGGGCAGCTGGCGGGCGACAGTGGTCTGGACGAAGCACGCATCGCCCAAGAGATTGCCTTCATGGCCGACCGCTGCGATATTACCGAGGAACTGGTCAGATTCGGCAGTCATCTCATGCAGTTCGACGAGACACTTCTGATGGATGAGCCGGTGGGAAGAAAGCTTGATTTCCTGCTCCAGGAGCTGAACCGGGAGGTCAATACCATTGGCTCGAAGGCAAACGATGCCGATATAACCTTCTGCGTGGTCCAGTTAAAGGCTGAACTGGAAAAGATTCGGGAACAGATACAGAATATCGAGTGAGACGTGGGACGTAAAGACTTCACTTCTTACTGTTTCCAGAGGAAACGTACATGAAACGTAAAGGTATTCTCTTTATAATTTCTGCGCCGTCGGGTGCCGGCAAAACCACGCTCTGCAAGGAAGTAATTGACATTTACCCCGACTTGCGGCATTCTGTAAGCTATACAACCCGCCAGGCTCGGCCCGGTGAAGAGCATGGCCGTGACTACTATTTCGTCCAGACGGAAGAATTCGAGCGGATGGCCGCAGCCGGTGAATTCGCCGAATGGGCGGAAGTACACGGCAACCTCTACGGGACGGCGCTAAAAACCCTTGAAGAAAATTGCGGCAGGGGCATTGATGTCATACTCGACATTGATTGCCAGGGTGCCCATCTGTTAAAGGCCCGTTTCGAGGGGGGTGTGTTCATTTTAATCCTGCCGCCAAGCTATAATGAGTTGCGGCGCAGGCTCGATTCACGCGACTCCGACAGTGCTGACGTGATAGCCCGCCGTATTGAATGCGCAGCTTCGGAAATAAAGGAATCCCGCTGGTACGATTACATTATAATTAACGATCTGTTCAGCAAGGCAGTTCAAGAACTCAAGTCCGTGATTAGCGCAGAACGGTGCAAAACATCAAGGGTGCTGGAAACGGTCACGGAGATTTTCGAAATATAAATTGGGCTAAAGGCTAAAGGCTAAAGGCTAAAGGCTAAAGGTTTTCCTTTTGCCCTTCGCCCTTGGCCCTTTGTCCTGCAACTGAGAGGAGCATCTATGGCAAGGGTTACTGTTGAAGATTGTCTTGAAAGAGTGGATAACAGATTTTTGCTCGTCATGTTGGCAGCGAAGAGAGTGAAGCAGCTTTACAAGGGGGCCAAGCCCCTTATTGAGAACAAGGCCGACAATAAAAACGTGGTACTTGCACTGCGGGAGATTGCGGCAGGCAAAACCGGCTATGATCTGACTTCCCGAAAAAGCCGCTAATTCATCGTTTACAGGGGCTGAAGCCGGTGTGCTTCCGCCCTTTTTTTTGTCTCTACACCGTACCAGGCAAAGGGCTAAAGGCGAGAGGGGCGAGGTGACACTCCTCACTACTTTAGCCTTTTGGCACTCATTTACCTATGATCAGGCTCAACGACATTCTGGAAAAGGTTTCCTCCTATAATTCCACAGCCGATCTGGACTTGATCCGCAAGGCATACGTCTTCTGCGCCAAAGTCCATCAGGGGCAGACCCGCCTCTCCGGAGAACCTTACCTGATCCATCCCATGGAGGTCGCGGGGATACTGGCGGATCTCAGGCTAGACGTGGCAACGGTGGTAACCGGTCTCCTTCATGACACGGTGGAGGATACTCTCGCCACCCACGAAGAACTGGAAACTGTTTTCGGCACAGAGGTCGCCAATCTCGTTGACGGTGTCACCAAGATCGGCAAAATATACTTCAAGACCAAAGAGGAGAGCCAGGCGGAAAATTTCCGCAAGATGCTTCTGGCCATGTCCAATGATATCCGGGTCATTCTTGTCAAGCTGGCGGACCGCCTCCACAATATGCGGACTCTCCAGTACCAGCCGGAGCCCAAGCAGCGTAGCGTCGCCAAGGAAACCCTGGATATATACGCGCCCATTGCCAACCGCCTGGGGATTTCCTGGGTCAAGGGCGAACTTGAGGACCTCTCGTTCCGCTACCTGGATCAGCAGGTTTATTATGATCTCGCTTCCAAGGTCACCAAGAAAAAGAAGGAGCGGGAAGCCGATGTCGAGGAAGTTGCCAGGATCATTACCGAGAAGCTCGTCGAACATGATATCAAGGGGGAGGTGTCAGGACGGAGCAAACACCTCTACTCCATCTATCGCAAGATGGAGAGCCGCAACGTTGACATCGATCAGATTTACGATCTGATCGCCATCCGGGTCCTCGTCCAGGACATCCGGGAATGCTATGAAGTGCTCGGTATCGTCCATTCAACATGGAAGCCTATTCCCGGGCGCTTCAAGGACTATATCGCCATGCCCAAGGGGAATATGTACCAATCCCTGCACACTACGGTCATTGGTCCCTTTGGCGAACGGATGGAGGTGCAGATCAGGACGTCGGAGATGCATCGTGTTGCCGAAGCTGGCATTGCGGCTCACTGGAAGTACAAGGAAGGGAAAGGGTACGACGAAAAGGATGTCAAGCGTTTCGCCTGGCTCAGACAACTCCTCGAATGGCAGAAGGAGTTGCAGGATTCCCGGGAATTCATGGATACCGTCAAGGTGGAACTTTTCCCCGAGGAGGTCTACGTTTTTACCCCGAAAGGCGACGTAAAAGCCTTTCCCAAGGGTTCCACCCCCATTGATTTCGCCTACAGCGTCCATACCGACGTGGGGCACCGTTGTGTCGGGGCCAAGGTGAACAGCAGGCTGGTGCCCCTGAAACACGAGCTCAAGACCGGCGACATCATCGAGGTAATCACCTCACCCCATCATACCCCGAGCAAGGACTGGTTGAAACTGGTTAAAAGTTCGCGGGCGCGGAACAAGATCCGGGCCTGGATCAAGACCGAAGAGCGGATGCGGAGCATCACCCTCGGCCGCGAGATTGTCGACAAGGAATTCCGGCGTTACTCCCTTAATTTCGCCAAGCTCCAGAAAAGCGGTGAGATCAGAAAAGTGGCCGTCGAGTTCGGTTTTGTCGGTGATGATGACCTGATGGCGGCGGTCGGCTACGGCAAGCTCTCGTGCAACCAGATCATCGGCAAGCTCATCCCCGCAGAGAAGCTTGAAGAGCACAAAGAGCGAAAAGAAAGCCGTGTCAGCAAGGTCATCGACAAGCTGACCCGCAAATCATCCAGCGCCATCCAGATCAGCGGAGTGGAAGACGTGATGGTCCGCTTCGGCAAGTGCTGCAATCCGGTTCCCGGCGATGACATCGTGGGATTCATTACACGGGGCCGCGGAGTCACCGTTCATACGTCGGATTGTGTCCTGGCTCTTGAAAGCGACCCTGACCGGCGCATCGAAGTCGCCTGGAACAAGGCAAGGAAGACCGCATTGCCGGTCAATATAAAGGTTTACTGTCATGACCAGAAGGGGATTCTCGCCAACATCACCCAGGCCATAACCAACTGCGAAGCCAATATTTCCAAGGCGAGCGTCCAGAGCACCGTGGACAAGCGTGGTATCAATACCTTTGAGGTTGAAATAACTGATCTGGACCATCTCACCAGGGTGATGAACAATGTCAAGAAGGTGGAGGGGGTTATTAAGGTTGAACGCCTGAAAGGCTGACGACTTCGCCAAAAGTCCATCTGCGGCGTTACGCTCCGTCACGTGGCACTCAACGTACCGTCCGTGCCTCAAGGGATGAAACGCGCCTTTTCCACAATCTCGGCGTTGCTCTGCGGGACTCCTTGTGCGGCGTGGCGCTGCCACGCCTCCGCGCAGTCCCTTGAGCGCCTTGACCTTGCGAAAAAATCGCGTTTCAGAAGGAAAGGGGTGGAAAATTATGAGCAAAGAGACAATCGCTACCGACAAGGCGCCCAAGTCCATTGGCCCCTATTCGCAGGCGATACGGGGGGGCGGGTTCGTTTTCTGCTCCGGGCAGATACCCCTCGATCCGGCGACCGGTGAGCTGACCGGTGCTACTATCAGCGACCAGACCGAACGGGTTATGAATAACATCGCCGCAGTACTGGCTGCTGCGGGCCTTACCTTCAGAGATGTCGTTAAGAGTACGATATATCTGACTGATCTGGCAGATTTCGCAGTTGTTAATGAGGTCTACGGGAGGCGGTTCTCCGAGAGCCCTCCGGCCCGCTCCACAGTGGAAGTGAAAGGGTTGCCGAAGGGCGCCCGAGTGGAGATCGAAGTCATTGCGCTGGCTGGCTGACGGTTTCGGGTTTCGAGTTTTGAGTTCCGAGTTGGATGGAGAGACAAAAAAACCGCAGTTGCAAAGCAATGCGGCTTTCCTGGAACTTGAATTTGTCGGGTTAAAGTTAAAAACTCGAAACTTGTAACTCGAAACTGTTTTTAGAGCGCTTTGGTGACGTGACCGGAGCGGATGCAGCGGGTGCAGACCTTGATGGTCTTGACAGAGCCGTTTCTGACGGCCTTTATCTTCTGAAGATTTGGGAGCCAGGTTCTGCTGGTTTTATTGTTGGCGTGGCTCACGTTATTCCCGAAGCTCGGGCCTTTACCGCATATTTCGCATATCTTGGACATGAGAATTAATCCTCCTGAATAGTCTAAAGCTTAATTTTATAGCATAATGGAGTCAGGGACGCAAGAAAAAAATACCGGCAGTCTGCCAGAGGATAAACCGGACCTATGTCTATTGTTAAAGGAATATCATCATTATTTTTAATTATACTGATAGCGCTGGCCGTGCTCTTTATCGATTTTGCCTTCAAGACTTTTTCCGTAAGCCAGAAGAGTGCAAAAACCGATGCCATCGTGGTGCTGACCGGTGGCCGGGGCCGGATAGAGGAAGGTGTCAGGCTCTACCGGGAGCACCAGGCCCGCTATCTCTTCCTGATCGGGGTCGGGCCAATGGTCAGGAAAAGCGAGCTTTTCAAGGAACGGAAAGGCGAGGGGGAGGATGAAGGGGTGTTCCTTGAAAATATTTCCCGCAACACCCTGGAAAATGCCCTTTATGCCCGGGAAATGATCCTGAATAAGAAGGATATCAGCTCCATCAGGCTGATCACGTCCCGCTACCATATGAAACGGGCCACCCTGATATTTCGCAATACCTTGCCTGCTGAGATAACCATCTATCCTCACCCGGTGGACAGCAGGAACCTGAAGGAGGAATGGTGGAGCCACGGCGGCAGTTTCCGTCTCCTGTTCAGCGAGTTCTACAAGTACTGCATGTTCCGTTTCTTCTTTCTCTTCGCGCCAAGCGAGCTGCGGCCGGGGAAGATCGGTGGGTTCTAGCCGCTGATTTTGACTTGATGAAAAAGAAAAAAACTACTCCCCCTCAGCCTCGATCCGCGGGAAAAGCGGTTCAGCCTTCGTGACCCGCGTTCCCGCTTTGAGTCCTCCCCAGGAGAGACCTTCCTCCGACGCAGTCCCCTCAAAACCGAGATAGCCGAGCCCTTTCGCCGACGTCTTCGGCATGAACGCCGAGAGGAGCATGTAGACGATCCTTTGAGACTCCAGCATATGGTAGATGACGGTGGCGAGTCTCATCTTCAGTGCGGGATCTTTTGCCAGGGTCCAGGGGGCGGTTTCATCGATGTACTTGTTGCCGGCAGATACGACCTCCCAAATGGCCTGGAGTGCCTTGCTGAAAGCTAGATCCTCCATATGGGCATCAACCTGCCGCACCATCTCTTCGGTTTTCATTCGATATGCCCGGTCGATGTCGGTTGTCTCTCCCTGTTCCTGAACGGTCCCTTCGAAATATTTGTTGATCATGGCGGTTGAGCGGTTGAGGAGGTTCCCCAGGTCATTGGCCAAGTCGGAATTGATCCGGTGCACCAAAGCGGCATGGGAGAAATCGCCGTCCAGTCCGAAGGGGACTTCCCGCAGAAGAAAATAGCGGACTGCGTCCACTCCGTATTTATCGATCAGCATGTTCGGCTCGACCACGTTTTGCAGGCTCTTGCTCATTTTCTGCCCTTCAACGGTCCACCAGCCGTGGGCGAACACTTTTTTCGGGAGCGGCAGGCCGGCGGCCATGAGAAAGGTGGGCCAGTAAACGGTATGGAAGCGGAGGATATCCTTGCCGATGAGGTGAACATCGACCGGCCAGAATTTGCTGTAGTTACCATCTTCGTCGGGGTAGCCGAGGGCTGTGATGTAATTGGCCAGGGCGTCGAACCAGACATAAATGATATGCAGGTCGTTCCCGGGCACCGGAATTCCCCAGTTGAAGGTGGTGCGGGAGACGGATAGGTCGCGCAGCCCTTCCTTGACAAAGGAGAGGATCTCGTTCCGCTTGGATTTGGGCTGGATGAAATCGGGATGTGCCTCGATATGCGTCAGGAGCGCCTCCTGGTATTTGCTCATTCGGAAGAAGTAGGACTCTTCCTTGAGTTTTTCGGTGGGGCGGTTGCAGTCGGGGCATTTGAAGTCGATAAGCTGGGTTTCGGTCCAGAATGTCTCACAGGGGGTGCAGTACCAGTCTTCATATTCACCCAGGTAAATATCA
>JBGPCQ010000067.1:0-14813 GCA_041481895.1 Geobacteraceae bacterium
AGCCTGTCCCTCAACACAAGGGACTTCAGTTGGAAATACGGAATAAAGGAAGAATATCCATACCCTTCAAGCAAACCATTCTCAGCTAAGGGATAAATATAACATTAGACCCGGCCGTTTGGCATATGCTCAATTGTGGAGCGAAGAAATACTTTTGGAGGTTGATATTTAATTGACTACCGTATGCGGAAAGCTATAATCCGAGTGCTAAGTTTAACAGGAATGGTATATATTAGAACATTATCCAAATAACAGGAAACATTAAACAGGGATGGTACCTAATGCCAAAACGAATTCTTATCGCAGAAGATGATCCAAGAGACAGAGAGATTATAACCACATTTGCAAAGAGGCACGGATATGATGTTGTCGTTGTCACTGATGGAGTTGATCTATTGACTACTAAAGCTAACGAACGGTTTGATCTAATTATCACCGATTTGAAGATGGCAAATCTGAATGGAGCATCAGCTTCGGAAATCATGAAAATGGATGGCAACACAGTTCCTATCATAGCTTTGACGGCATTCTCTCCAACAGAGATAGCTCTTGTTAAAGATAATTTTACGAAAATATATCATAAGCCTTGTGATTATAAAGAATTGTTTGAATATGTAGGGTCATTGCTGGGAACATAAGTCTGGAGAAGGCCATTTTCAGGATGCCTTGATGCAATTGGGAATAAATGGGAAGAAACTGGGGAATGACTTGGAGTACTGGATGCAAAAGAACATATATACGTTAGTCGGTCCTGATGGGAAATTTTATGAGAGTGCTACACCAGGTCTGCTCGGAGGATACAAACGACGCAAGATATACGGACAGTTGAATTGCCCGAATGCTCTGCGATGGATTGCTGGTGGCCACTATGTACAGCATCGCCTGTTCTTTAAAGATGAGGAGACCGCCAAGGCTGCCGGATTCAGGCCATGTTCCATATGTATGCCTGATCAATACCGTGCATGGAAATTATGAGGTATGTTGAGCTATTGGCGATTGAAGAACGGGCCTACTTTGCCTTCGGCAGCTCTATTTTAGGTTCCTTGGCCTTTTTATAGAGGAGGAAGGTGCGGCCGAGCACCTGCGCCACCTCGGCATCGCAGGCCAGGGCAAGCCCTTCCGCGACTTCGAAGCGGTCCATGGCGCAGCTTTCCAGGATTTTAACCTTGACCAGCTCGTGACAGGCAACGGCATCGGCAGTTTCTTTTACGAGCGCCTCGTTGACCTCCCCCTTGCCCACCATGATGACCGGCTTGAGGCCGTGTCCCAGTCCCCTGAGAAACCGTTTCTGTTTTCCGTTCAGCATGAAGTAGCCGCTCTCTTTCCCGAGAAATTGTTTAATCTAGATAAGCTGAAGATATAGCACGCGCAGGGGGATAAGGCAATGTCTTAAAATCCCCCGACCGCGCTGCGCCCCTGTTTTCACTTTACAATCCGGCCAGTTCTGATATATGATTCATCGGTTACGCTCAGGCGGAAAAGGAATCTATGCTTATAGAGAATATCAGAAATTTTTCGATTATCGCCCATATCGACCACGGCAAATCTACCCTGGCGGACCGTCTCCTGGAGTATACCGGGGCACTTTCCGACCGGGAAAAACAGGACCAGTTCCTGGACAAGATGGATCTGGAGCGGGAGCGGGGAATTACCATCAAGGCCCAGACCGTACGGCTCAATTACCGGGCCGGCGACGGCCGGGACTATATCCTCAACCTCATCGATACCCCCGGTCATGTCGACTTCACCTACGAAGTGTCGCGCTCTCTGGCTGCCTGCGAGGGAGGGTTGCTGGTGGTGGACGCTTCCCAGGGGGTCGAGGCCCAGACCCTTGCCAACGTCTACCTTGCCCTCGACAACAACCTGGAAGTCTTCCCGGTGTTGAACAAGATCGACCTCCCGGCGGCCGAACCGGAGCGGGTGATGCACGAGATCGAGGAGATTATCGGGATCGACGCCCACGATGCGGTCTTTGCCAGCGCAAAGGAAGGGATCGGCACCCGGGAAATCCTGGAACAGATCGTTAAAAAAATCCCCCCCCCCCAGGGAGACCCGGCCAAGCCTTTGAAGGCGCTCCTCTTCGACTCGTGGTACGACCAGTACCAGGGGGTGATCATTCTCGTCCGGATCATCGACGGTGTGCTGAAAAAAGGGGACAAAATTCTCCTCATGATAAACGGCAGTTCCTACGAGACCCTCAAAATAGGGGTGTTCGCCCCCGTGATGACCGAGGTGGCGTCGCTCTCCGCAGGGGAGGTGGGCTTTGTCATCGCCGGGATCAAGGAGGTCAAGGATGCCAAGGTCGGCGACACCGTGACCCTCCTCCACAACCCCTGTGCCGCCCCGCTGGCCGGCTTCAAGGAAGTGAAGCCGATGGTCTTTTCCGGCCTCTACCCGATCGATACCGTCCAGTATGAGCAGCTGCGCGATGCCCTTGCCAAGCTCAAACTCAACGATGCCTCCTTCTCCTACGAGCCGGAAACCTCCCTGGCTCTCGGCTTCGGCTTCCGTTGCGGCTTTCTCGGCCTGCTGCACATGGAAATCATCCAGGAGCGGCTGGAGCGGGAATTCAACCTGGAGTTGATCACCACCGCACCGACAGTCGTCTACCGGATACACAAGGTGGGGGGCGAGGTGATCACCATCGAGAGCGCCAACCTGCTCCCCCCCGTACAGGAGATCGACTACCTGGAAGAGCCGTTTATTCTCGCCTCCATCCATGTGCCGAACGAATTTGTCGGGGCCATCCTCGCCCTCTGCGAAGAGAAGCGCGGGGTCCAGCGGGAAATCAAGTATCTCACCCCCACCCGGGTGATGATCATCTACGAACTTCCACTCAACGAAGTCGTGCTCGACTTTTACGATCGCCTGAAGTCGATCAGCAAGGGGTATGCTTCCCTCGATTATGAACACCTCGACTACCGGCAGAGCGAGCTGGTGCGGATGAACATCCTCATCAACGGCGAAGTGGTCGATGCCCTCTCCCTCATTATCCACCACGACAAGGCCTACTACCGCGGCCGCGACCTGGTGTCGAAAATGAAAGAGCTTATCCCCCGCCAGATGTTCGAAGTAGCCATCCAGGCCGCGATCGGCAACAAGGTGATTGCCCGCGAGACAGTCAAGGCCATGCGCAAGGACGTCCTTGCCAAATGTTACGGCGGTGATATTACGAGGAAGCGGAAACTTCTGGAGAAACAGAAGGAAGGGAAAAAACGGATGAAAAACGTGGGGAATGTGGAGCTTCCGCAGGAGGCTTTCCTTGCCATCCTGAAGGTTGAATAATGACAACAGCTTCGTAAAAAGTCAATCTGCGGCGTTGCACTGCGTCCTTCGTCACTGCGGCGTACTGATGTACGCCTCGTTCCTAAGGACTTGCGCGCCTTGCATCTTGAGCTTTTTACTTTGCTGTCTGGTCTGGATTGAATCTGGGTTTGATCAAAATTACAAAGGAACCGTGAGAAATGGAAGAAAACAAAAACATACAGCCGGAAGCGGGCAAGGAAGTGCGCACCTCTTCGACCAGTGAGGCCCCCCGGAAGAAACACATTGTCAGGGAATATGCCGAATCGATCATCATAGCTGCTCTCCTGGCGCTGGTGATCAGGACTTTCATGGTGCAGGCATTCAAGATCCCCTCAGGTTCCATGGAGGACACCCTGCTGGTCGGCGACCATCTTCTGGTGACCAAGTTTATTTACGGGACAAAAATCCCTTTCACCGAAAAATGGATCGTGCCCGTGCGGGAACCGAAGCGGGGCGATGTTATCGTTTTTGAATATCCTGAAGATACGAAAAACCCGGCCCTCAAATTCTGGCAGAAAAAGGATTTTATCAAGCGGGTCATTGGTGTGCCGGGAGACAGGGTCATGATGGCCAACCAGGTTGTCTACGTGAATGACAAGCCCTACAAAATCCCGCAGGAGATTCATAAAGGCACAGCCATGGGGCCACCGGAAATTTACAATTTCCCGGAACGGGTTGTCCCCGCAGGAGACTATTTCTGCATGGGAGACAACCGCGACCGTTCTCACGACAGTCGATTCTGGGGCTTTGTGCCGAAAGAGAATATCAAGGGGCTGGCATTTATCCTGTACTGGTCATGGGATTCGGAAAAAAATCGTGTTCGCTGGGACAGAATTGCCAAAGTAATTCACTGATCGAATGCTTGGGCATGGATAGTCATGTTTGTGAAGAAAAGAGTGATCGTAGTGTTTTTCATTATTTTCGGGGCATGCCTGCTCCGGATTTACGTACTGCAGTCGTATAAATCGACGACTCACTACATGGCGGACACCCTTGTCGTCGGCGACTACTTCCTCGTCAACAAGTTTATCTATGGCAGGAAAATACCTTATTCCGACCGCCGTTTATTCAAAATACGCGAGCCGCGCCGTGGTGATGTCATCATTTTCGAGTACCCCGAGGACCCGGGCAAGGATTTGGTCATGCGGGTAGTCGGTATTCCCGGAGACGAAGTTGCCGGGAGTGACAAGAAAGTTTACGTGAACGGTCAACTCTCCGAAAACGCCCGTGAGTTACACACGGAAGAGGAGATCATCCCGCGGGAACAGAACCCCCGCGATAATTTCGGGCCGGTGAAAGTACCGAATAATGCTCTATTTGTCATGGGTGATAACCGGGACCGTTCCTTTGACAGCCGCTTCTGGGGTTGTGTGAGCTACGGCAGTATCAAGGGGGAGGCATTCCTCAAATACTGGTCGTGGGACCCGGATCGGCGACGGGTGAGATGGGGTACTATCGGGAAGCATATCGATTGAAAAGATGTGAATGGTGAACAAGTCCCCCTTTGGCAAAGAGGGATTTAGGAGGATTTGCCTTTGATTGCCGTTAGGAAATCCCCCCCGGCCCTTTAGGCCCGCCGTGGGTCCCCTTTTTCAAAGGGGGGTAACTTCTGGCTGAGAATTTATTACGTACAGGCAAAATAAACAAAAGGCGACCATCTCGTCCGCCTCACCATTCACCATTCACTTCTCACCTCTCACCTTTTACGTTCCTTTATCCACCTTTTACGTTCCTTTATCCCACTTCCGCGTACTCTCTCTCGCGGAATTTCACCCCCAGGCTTTCCGCGAGCTTTCGCACCGCAGTGACGTCGATCCCCGGTACGGTCACCGCGGTAGCGACTACCTCCGGAATAGAAAGGGGCGCATCCTTGAGGAATTTGCAGACGCCGTGGAATCCGGCCTTGCCGAACGGCGTGTGACAGAGCAATTCATACGTCTCGGGATCCGCGGCATTGAGGCTTACCGAGATGGAGTCGACCAGCCCTGCAAGTTCCGGCAGGATGTTGCGGCCATGAACGAGGTTGGCCTGGCCGTCGGTATTGATCCTGATCCTGCACCCCTTTTTTTTCAGCGCCGTTGCCACTTCCCTGACAAGGTCGAGACGGAGGAGCGGTTCGCCGTAACCGCAGAACACGATCTCGTCGAAGCCTGCCGGGTCGCCGATCGCTGTGAGCACCTCGGCGGCGTCCGGTTCGTGGTCGAGCCGGAGCAAGTGCCCCTTGACCGTAAAATCCTCGAACTTTGCGCAGAAGGAGCAGCGGTTTGAACAGCGATTGGTTATGTTCAAGTAAAGTGAATTCCTGATCCGGTAGGCGATGCGGGCATTCTGGTCGGTGAGGCCCAGACCGAAGAGTCTCCCGGCGTTGAGGGAAGTTATCCGGCCCACGTCTTCGAGGGTGAGCCCCTTGAGTTCCGCTACCTTCTCAGCGGTGATCCGGAGGTAGGACGGCTCGTTCCGCTTCCCCCGGTGCGGGACCGGCGAGAGATAGGGACAGTCGGTTTCCAGGAGGAGCCTCTCGATTTTGACTCCCCTAACCACTTCCCGCAACTGCTCATTGTTCGGGTAGGTGACGGTGCCGGGAATTGAGATGAAAAAGCCCAACTCCTCGCATTCCCGGGCCATTCGGAGGTCGCCGGAAAAGCAGTGCAGCACGCCACCCACCTCTGCGGCTTTTTCCTCCCGAAGAATCGCCATGATCCTTTCGTGGGCGTCCCGGTCATGGACAATGACCGGGAGAGAGAGTTCCCGGGCCAGCCGTATGAAGCGGCGGAACACCTTCTCCTGGTCGCCCCGGGGGGAACGGTCGCGATAGAAGTCGAGCCCGATCTCGCCGATGGCGACCACCTTCCGGTTGCCAACGGCCAGGTCTCTGACGACGTCGTAGCACCTGTCCGTGACCCTTACGGCATCGTGGGGGTGAATTCCGACAGCGCAATAGATATGGTCATAGCGCCCGGCCAGCTCGACTGCCGCGCGGCTCGATTCCAGGTCAGCTCCCACTGTGATGATGCGGGAAAGTCCGGCGTCCCGGGCGCGCTCCAGCGTGGCGCCGAAATCGGGCAAAAAATCCCGGCCGTCGATATGAGCATGGGTATCGATGAAGGATAAATTCATGGTGCTTCCTTTGAGGCTTGATTTGAAACCAGAGCTTTATGGCGGTTCAGGGCGCCCTGCCGGGAACCGCCAGGTTCTTTGCTCAAAAATAGCACCATTAGAAAAAAGTGACAAGGAAGATTGACAGAATTATCGCGGAAGTTAAAAAGGTGGGGGCGGCTGGAACTGAGAAAGGAATTATCCTGCAAAAAGCAGTTAGTCACCACTAAGCCACTAAGATCACTAAGAAAACAAATAGCTGCAAAAAAATAGGCACGCACCAAACGGGTGAATCATAATTTTGAAAGCTTCGGAATATTCATCTTGCTTTTTGATTTAACTTTGTGTCCTTAGTGTCTTAGTGGTGAGTCAACTGTCGTTTTCAGGTTCAATCAACTGCCGTTTTTAGGATTATTCACCACCAAGGCACCAAGAGAACCGGAATCTTTGGTTTAAAATCCAAAAATGGTCCTGGTTAACTTGGCGTCTTGATGGTGAAAAGATCTTTAGACTTCTCTCTGTTCTCCGTGTCTCCGTGTTTCAGATGCTGAAGAGAGGTTTATGCGCAGAGTTTGGCCGCGATGGTCGCCACATGTTTCCCCTGGAATCTGGCGGCGTCAAGCTCGTTCTCGCTCGGGGTACGTTCCCCTTTGGTGCCGGCAATAGTGCTTGCCCCGTAGGGAGACCCCCCGGTGATCTCGTCGATGCGCATCTGGCCGGCAAAGGCATAGGGGAGTCCGACCAGTACCATCCCCTGGTGGAGGAGGGTGATATGGAAGCTGAGGATGGTCGATTCCTGACCGCCATGCTGGGTGGCGCTGCTGGTGAAGACGCTCCCGACCTTGCCCACAAGCGCTCCCTTCATCCAGAGCCCTCCGGTGGCATCGAGGAACTGGCGCATCTGACCGCACATATTGCCGAAGCGGGTTGGGGTTCCGAAAATGATCGCATCGGCAGCCGCCAGCTCATCTACGGTGCAAACCGGGATAGAGGCCAGGGCCTTCTGCGCCTCGACAGCGCCCATTTTCTCCAGAACTTCCGGTGTGAGAGTTTCCGGCACCCGGCGGAGCTCGACATCCGCCCCCTTGACTTCGCGAGCCCCTTCGGCAACGGCTTCCGCCATTCGCCCGATATGTCCGTACATTGAATAGAAAACGACGAGAACTTTCATTACTGGTCTCCTTTTCCGGTGATCCGGTTGTCTGCGGCCCGCTCGTTCCAGGAGCCGTTGATTCAGTAACTTAATACTACCAAGTGATGAGCGAATATCAAATGCTTAAAGTTCAAAATAAGAGATGCCGGTTGTTGACACTCTTCTCCCTTTCGTGGCATAATTGCACAAATTCCACCTGACACAGCATGGGAGCCGGACATGAAGCGGCTCCCATCGATCGTATATGAGGACCATGCACCAGACCGATTTTGTTCATCTTCATCTCCATTCCCAGTATTCCCTTCTGGACGGGGCGATCCGGCTCGACGACCTGGTCGCCAAAGCCGCAGAGTACCGGATGCCGGCAGTGGCGGTTACCGATCACGGGAACATGTTCGGCGCGATCGAGTTCTACCTCAAGTGCCGGTCTGCCGGGATCAAGCCGATCATCGGCAGCGAGGTCTATGTTGCTCCCGGTTCCCGGCTCGCCAAAGAGACCGGCAACAATCCCGAAGCCGGCTCCAATTACCACCTGATCCTCCTCTGCGAGAACTACCAGGGGTATAAAAACCTCTGCCGGCTCGTATCCATCGGCTACAAAGAAGGGTTCTACCGCCGTCCGCGCATCGACAAGGAAGTGCTGGCGGAACACGCGGAAGGGCTGATCGTTCTTTCAGCCTGCCTCAAGGGGGAACTGGCAACGCTCTGCGGAAGAAACAGGATGGAGGAGGCCCTGGCCTGCGCGCGGGAATTCGACCGCATGTTCCCCGGACGCTACTACATCGAGCTGCAGGAGAATGGCATTCCGGAGCAGAGTGTTGCCAACCAGCGGCTTCTGCAGGTGGCGCGCGAGCTGAACCTGCCGGTGGTCGCCACCAATGACTGTCATTATCTGAACAGGGAAGACGCCAAGGCGCACGAAACCCTTCTCTGTATCCAGACCGGCAAGACCATGAGCGATCCGAACCGGATGCGCTTTTCCACCGAGGAATTTTACGTAAAATCCGCGGAGGAGATGGCAGCCGCCTTCCACTATGCGCCCGATGCCGTCACCAACACCGCGCTGATCGCCGGGCGCTGCAACCTGGAACTCGACTTCGACACGTACCATTTCCCTTGCTACACCCCATCAGGCGGGGAATCGCTGGAAGAATGCCTTGAAAAGGCTACTTTTGCCGGTCTTGACTCCCGGTTGGCCGCCATCCGGAGCTGCCGGCCCGGTTTTACCGAAGCTGACCAGCAGGCGTATCTCGCCCGGCTCCGCATCGAGCTCGACTGCATCAAGCAGATGGGTTTCGCCGGCTATTTTCTGATTGTCGCCGATTTCATCAACTGGGCCAAGGACCATGGCATCCCCGTAGGTCCCGGCAGGGGGTCAGCGGCCGGATCTCTGGTCGCCTACGCCCTCCGCATCACCGATCTCGACCCCATTCCTTATAACCTGTTGTTTGAGCGCTTCCTTAATCCGGAGCGGATATCCATGCCCGATATCGACGTGGATTTCTGCCAGGACCGCCGCGAGGAAGTGATCCAGTACGTCGCCGACAAGTACGGTCGGGACAAGGTCTGCCAGATCATCACCTTCGGCACCATGGCTGCGCGCGGAGTTATCCGCGATGTCGGACGGGCGCTCGATCTTCCCTATGGCGATGTGGACAGGATCGCCAAGCTTGTCCCCGAAGTGCTCGGGATTACCCTGAAAAAGGCAATAGTCCAGGAGTCGAAGCTCAATGAACTGGCCGCTGGCGACCCTCGCGTGCAGGAGCTCCTTACCACCGCCCTCTGCCTCGAAGGGCTGACCCGCCACGCATCGACCCACGCAGCGGGAGTGGTGGTCGCTCCCGCGCCCCTGGAGGAGTTCTGCCCGGTTTACAAGGACCAGAAAAACGGTTCCATTACCACCCAGTACTCCATGAAGTACGTAGAAAAGATCGGCCTCGTCAAGTTCGATTTTCTCGGCCTCAAGAACTTGACGGTGATCGATAACGCGGTGAAACTGGTCAGGGCGGACAAGGAACCGCACTTCGACATAACTCTTCTTCGCGATGACGACGAGACAAGCTACCGGCTTCTCCAGTCGGGGAACACAACCGGCGTGTTCCAGCTTGAGTCGAGCGGCATGAAGGAACTCCTCGTCAAGCTCAAGCCTTCCTGTTTCGAGGACATCATTGCGGTCTGCGCCCTCTATCGCCCCGGTCCTCTCGGCTCGGGGATGGTCGACGATTTCATCGACCGCAAGCATGGCAGAAAGAAGGTGGTGTACGACCTGCCGGAACTGGAGCCGATCCTCAGGGATACTTACGGGGTCATCGTCTACCAGGAGCAGGTCATGCAGATCGCGCGGTCGCTCGCCGGCTATTCCCTCGGCGGCGCCGATCTGCTGCGCCGCGCCATGGGGAAGAAGGACCCGGCGGCCATGGCTAGGGAAAAGGACAAGTTTCTCGCAGGGGCGAAAGGGCTGGGGGTGAATCTGAAGAAGGCGGAGGCCATCTTCGATCTCATGGCGAAATTTGCCGAATACGGCTTCAACAAATCGCATTCCGCGGCGTATGCGCTGCTCGCCTACCAGACCGCGTATCTCAAGGCCCATTATCCGGTGGAATTCATGGCGGCGCTGTTGACCGAGGACATGGGCAATACCGACAAGATCGTCAAGAACATCAGCGACTGCCGCGATATGGAAATCGAGGTCCTCCCGCCGGACATCAACACCTCGGGCCTTTCCTTCTGCGTCCTCGGCAACTCGATCAGGTTCGGACTCGGCGCTGTCAAGAACGTGGGGGAGGGGGCCATCGAAGCTGTCCTCGATGCCCGGAAAGAGGGGGCATTCACGGATATCTTCGATTTCTGCGAGCGGGTGGACCTCCGGCGGGTCAACAGGCGCGTGGTGGAATCGCTCGTCAAATGCGGCGCTTTTGATTCTACCGGGGGGAGGCGAAGCCAGCTCACGGCTATCCTGGATGACGCCATGAACCTGGGGCAGAAGATCCAGCAGGAGCGTGAAAGCGCGCAGGTGTCGCTATTCGGGACAGCCGAGATCGCCAACGGTAACGGCAACGGGAAGCTGCCGGAGATCCCGGAGTGGGACGCAAAGGTTCTCCTCGGCTTCGAGAAGGAGGCCATCGGATTTTTCATAACCGGCCACCCCCTGGGGCGCCATATCGATGATATGAAAAGGTTTGCCACGTCGGACTGTGCTTCCCTCGCCGATCTTCCCGACAAAAGCGAGGTGCGGATCTGCGGCATAGTTGCCGGGCTCAAGGAGAGCATCACCAAGAAGGGGGACCGGATGGGGTTTGTCACCCTGGAGGACCTCAGCGGGTCCGTGGAAGTGATCGTCTTCCCTGAAACCTTCGCCAAGGCGGTGGAATACCTGAAGAGCGAGGAGCCTCTCGTCGTATCGGGAGCCGTCGATATAGGAGAGAAAAGTATTAAGATCAAGGCCGCGGATATCGTCCCCCTGAGCGACATGACCGAACGGGAGACGAAGCGGGTCTTGTTCACCCTGAGAACTGCCGGCCTCGGGCGGGAACAGCTGGTGTCCCTCAAGGGGGTCATTGACCGTCACCGGGGGAACTGCAGGGTCTGCCTCCGGATGGAGCTGTCGGAACAGTGCGCAGTCACCATCAACCTTCCCGATTCGTACACGGTTGCGGCACGGGAGGATTTATCGCTGGAAGTGGAGAGCTTGTTGGGGTATAATGCCGTTTCATTTAAATAGTTCGCGTTGAAAAACGCCCATCTGCGGCGTTGCGCTCTTCATCCGGGCATTTTTGAACGCGAATTGGATTGAAATAAAAGGAGATGAGAATATATGGCGACCCAATTTTACATGGAATTCGAGAAGCCGCTGGCCGAGCTGGATAAGAAAATCCAGGAACTGCACACCATGTCCACCGACACCATGGACTTGAAGGCGGAAATAGCCAAGCTGGAAAAAAAGGCCGATAAAATGCGGGAGGAGATATTTTCCAACATTACCCGCGCGCAGACGGCCCAGGTCGCCCGCCACATTAACCGGCCGTTTACCATGGATTACGTCAACCTTGTCTTTACCGATTTCATAGAGCTCCATGGCGACCGTAACTTCGGTGATGACCATGCAATCGTTGCCGGACTGGCAAGGCTCGACGACGAGCCGGTGATGGTGATAGGCCACCAGAAGGGGCGCGACACCAAGGAAAAAGTCTATCGCAACTTCGGCATGCCGAACCCCGAAGGGTACCGGAAGGCTCTCCGCTTCATTAAGCTCGCGGAGCGGTTCAAGCTTCCCATCATCACCCTGGTGGATACTCCCGGCGCCTTTCCCGGGATCGGCGCAGAGGAGCGCGGGCAGGCGGAGGCCATTGCGCGAAACTTGCTGGAAATGGCCCAGTTGAAGGTCCCTATTGTCGTGGTGATTACCGGTGAGGGGGGATCGGGCGGCGCGCTGGCGATAGCCGTCGGCGACCGGATCCTCATGCTCGAATTTGCCGTCTACGCCGTTATTTCGCCCGAGGGGTGCGCAGCCATTCTCTGGTCCGACGGCACCAAGGGGGCCCAGGCCGCCGAGGCGCTGAAACCGACGGCCCGGGACATCAAGGAGCTCGAAGTCATCGATGAGATCGTCAAGGAGCCTCTGGGGGGCGCACACCGCGATCACAAGACGATGGCCGCTACCCTCCACGAAGCGCTCTCGCGGAACCTCCGGGAGTTGAAAAAACTGACCGGCGAGGAACTGGTGGAGGAGAGGTATCAGAAGTTCCGCAAGATGTCGCGCTTCATAGAATAGGAAACGTCCACTTTTCCGCAATCTCTGCGTAAGTCTTCGGTCATGCTTGTGCGACGTAGCGCTGCTACGTCTCCGCGCAATCCCTTGACAGCCTTGATCTTGCGAAAAATTGAACGTTTCTGTTTCTCAGGTCTGGAAGGCGGTTTCGACCGCCTTTCTTTGTTTGAATGTCAGAAGCTTTTGCCATTCACCTTTTACCTTTCACATTTCACCCTTCACCGAGGTCACATGCAGGAAAGATTGCAGAAAATACTCTCCCGGGCAGGGTTGGCGTCGCGCCGCGAGTCCGAGACCATGATCACTTCGGGCCGGGTTACGGTGAACGGTACTGTTGTCACCGAGCTCGGCACCAAGGCCGATCCGGTTAAGGACCGGATCACCCTGGACGGCAAGCCGGTCAGGGTTAAGGAAGAACGGCTTTATATCCTGCTCTACAAGCCTGCAGGGTATGTAACGACGCTGAAAGACCCTGAGGGCCGGCCCGTCGTCACCACGCTCCTCAAGGGGATTACGGAGCGGGTCTACCCGGTCGGCCGCCTCGATTATAACACGGAGGGCCTGCTGCTCCTCACCAACGACGGCGACTGGGCCAACGGCTTGGCCCATCCGCGCCACGAGGTTGAAAAGGAGTACCTGGTGAAGGTGCGGGGAACGCCATCGAAAGAGCAGATACGTCAACTGGTCGAAGGGATTGACCTGGAGGAGGGGAGGACCGCCCCGGCCCGGGTCAGTCTGGAGCGGGAAAGCGAGAAAAACAGCCATCTTTCCGTCACCATCCATGAAGGGCGTTACCGCCAGGTGCGGCGCATGTGCGAGGCGGTGGGACTGACGGTGGCCGCCCTGAAGAGGATACGCTACGGCTTCCTCACGCTGGGGGACCTCCGGCCCGGCGAGTTCCGCCAGTTGACGCCGGATGATGTGAAACGTCTGGCGGGTACAGGTGCAAGCTCCAAAAAATCCCTGGTGAGCCCCTAAAATTGTCTGTCTTGTGAATAACGTGCACATCCTGGAGAAGTATCGGGGTATGGGTATCAATCTACCCATTGGGACATTAAAATTGAATTTCAATCTTGAAAAATGTTTTTTGTGAGATTTAATTATGAACGGTACGTAGAGTTTCTCATCCGGAGTTTCCGGAGGGGACCGATGAAGGCGAGGAGTTTTTCATGGAAACTTCCCCTGGACTGCCCCATCCCGAAGTGTGTAAAACTGAAAAGTTCATTGTATCCGCTGATTACTGGACGTGTCTGGTAGCAGAACCTGATCCCTGCCTCTATGCTGTGAAAATCGGGAACGCTAAAATCTGCTCAATCGCTTCCAAGAGCGGCGCTACGCTAAAAAGGAAGATTGAAGAAAAGAAAATATTTGTCCGCTATGCAGATACCTCCCTGGGAGCCGTCCCGCGGGTAAAGCTTGACGCATTGATCGAATCGGGAAGAATAACCGCCTTCGAGAGGTCGAGCGGCTGGGTTGACATTACGAAAGACCCGATACGGAGTAAATTGTCACACTGGCAGTTCAAAGGTCTCCAAAGGAGAGCCGCGTCGTGATTCCTGCACTTACCAGCAGCCTCCACCCTTTATAAGTTCCCGTCAATCCTGCGCAAGTCTGAGGGTTACGTTTTCCTCTCACTCTTCCGGGTGGGATGAAAACCAATGACCACCAGTTTGTGCTGCCGCTCAAATGCCATTATTTTGCCCGACTGAATGAGGGAATTCAATTCTGAAGTGTCAACATAGCCGGCATTATGCGGATAAATAACTTTTACTGTCATGGCTGCGCCCCTTAATTACTTCTCTTCTTCTCATACGTAATAGCTTACTCCACCTGCCAATATAGTGCAATCGAATATCATTATCATAATACCTGGCCACCCGGATGAAGATTGAAAATTGGGGAAACCCTTTTGTCTTGACATCAGGGCCGGTTTGGTATATATAAAAAACTCCGAGGTTCCGAATCATCTGCCTCTTTGGTCCGCCAAGGGGGTTTTTTATCGCTGTTTCCCATCGAAACAATTTATGGCGGCGTAGCTCAGCTGGTTAGAGCACACGGCTCATATCCGTGATGTCCGGGGTTCAAGTCCCTGCACCGCCACCAACTAAAAAACCCCTCCCGCAAAGAGGGGTTTTTTTATTTCCATTCAGGAGCCCTATCTGGTAATCTGGATGCAACTCGGAACGCTGGTTAGAGCCTGAACAGGGAAGCTTCGGGGGCATCGTTGAGAACCAGAATCATTCAAGCTGTTGCTGAGCATCGCCTCTTCAGAGAAGGAGACACCGTGATCGTTGCGGTCTCCGGAGGGGCCGATTCCGTTGCCCTGCTCGATATTCTCGCCGGACTCCATGATCTGCACCTTCGCCTTATCGTCGCTCACCTCAATCATGCCCTGCGCGGGCCTGAAGCGGACGGCGACGAGGCGTTCGTCCGTCGGCTTGCCGTCAGCTATGGACTCCCGGCAGAGGTCGCCCGCGTTGACGTGCGGGA
>JBGPCQ010000068.1:0-14677 GCA_041481895.1 Geobacteraceae bacterium
GAGGGAGATGAGGGCGTAGGCCAGGGGGGGGAGTATGATTATGTAAGGGATGATATGGAAGACCATCTGGACATCCTCCGCACTTTTCTCAGGCAGTCTGTTTTTCCATTACGAGCAGATAAGGGGCGGTTGCCGAGCGGTTCACCTGGCGACTCCGCCAGACATTGAACTGTTCGGGAGCCAGAGTCGCCGCCCAGTTCTCGACCGCCTCCCCCTCCTCCGGAGCGCCGGGATGGCCGGTATAGATGCAGACGGTGATCATCCCACGCGGGGAGAGAAGTCCGGCGGCCTGCTGCAAGGCGGTCACGGTATTCTCCGGCCGGGTGACCTGCTGCTTGTCCCCGCCGGGGAGGTAGCCGAGGTTGAAGACCACGGCGGCCAGGGGCTCCCGGACAAACTCCGCCAGCCGTTCGTGGCCCGCCTGCACGATCTCCACCCGGTTAATCAGCCCCTCTCCGGCCACCAGCGTCCGGGTCGCCTCCAGCGCCTCCGCCTGGACATCGAACGCCCAGACCCAACCGGTAGGCCCGACAAGTCGCGCCAGCAGCAGGGTATCACGACCGTTGCCGCAGGTGGCGTCTACAACCGTGTCCCCCGGCTTCACCCGCTCCCGCAGGAAAAAGTGGGACAAAGCCACTGCCCCACGCAAGCCGCCATGTGTGTCTTTGTCTATTTGCATAAAAAAAACCAACCGGCTTCGAGAAAGGCTCCAGATGCAAGGCACGCAAGGAGCGGGGGCGCGAGGCGTAGCAGCGCTACGTCGAGCGTCACGCGACGAAGCGGAACGCCGCAGATGGACCTTTATCGGAGCCGTTTTCCCCAGAGCGAGAGTACCGCCGGCAGGACGATGATAAACGCCACCTGGCACGCCACCATCCCCAGGCTCATCACCGCCCCGATACTGAACACCCCCTGGTGACGGGCGACCATGAGGGCTCCGAAACTCGCCATTATGGTCAGGGTGTTGAGAAAGACGCCGACCCCGGTGCTGCTCATGATAACCTGCCGCGGCGTTTCCTCCTCGCGGCGGTAGCGGTTGATCAGGTAAATTCCCGAGTCCACGGCTATGCCGAGGACGAGGGGGAGTACGATAACATTGGCAGAATTGAACCTGATGCCGGCGAACCGCATGCCGGCAGCCATCAGCAGAATCCCGACCGTCAGCGGCACGAGGCCGATAAGGGCATAACGGATGCTGCGGAAGGTGACCAGGAGAATCACGGCAATGGCTGCGAATGCAAAGATGAACGCACGCCGGTAGGAGTCCCGCAGCACGGTCATCGACTCGAAGACCATGACCGGCTCGCCCGTGGCGGCCGGGTCCACTGAACGGACGTCATCGAGAAACCGTTTGAGGGGAGCCCGGTCGAAGATTTCCTCTTTCGGCGCCACCTGGATAAGGTATTTTCCGGTCTTTCCGACGAAACGCTGCATCAATTCGGGAGGTACATCGGCGGCGCTCACCGGTGAAGCGTCGAGGCTTTTACGGAGGAGACCGATACGGGCCGGCAGGTCGGCAAACATTCCTCCCTGGAAATCCTTGAGCATCCCGACGGCGTTCCGGTCCTTTTCCTTCTCCAGGGTGGCAAAGAAGCTGTCGAGGGTGGCAAGGAACGCCCCGACCGGCTTCGCCTCGGGCTTTGCGCCCTGCTCAAGGCTTAGTTTGAGTTTTTCCACCGCAGTCCGGAACCCTTCGAACACCGCGGGGAGTTCCATGAGGCTCAGGTCTTCCTGGTAGGGAGCCGGCCTGACCCCCGCCAGCTGCCGCCTCGCCTCTGCCAGCAGGCGAAGTTTGTCGGCCTGGTCGTCGGGAACGAAGGAGCCTGCCCAGACCGTATGGTCGATGCTCGGCAGCCGTTCCAACCGCCGGATCTTCGCCTCGGCAGCCTCTTTGCTGTCCGCCGAGACGACGGCAAAGTAGCCGGCATTTTCCTTGCTCCGCATCAGTTTGTAGGCGTAGGATACCGATTCCACCCCGCTGGCCTGCAGATTCATGAGATTGTAGTCGAATTCGCTCCGCACAAGCGGGTAGAGGCAGAGAAGAGAGACAACGAGGGCCGCCGCCAGGACAGTCCGGGGAAATCCGAACAACAGGCGCTGCCAGCGCGGCTCTACGGTCGTGACGGGCAAGGGCTTGGGAATACGGGCCGGGAACAGGACGAGCAGGGAGGGGAGGGTGGTGAAGGTAACCAGTACACAGATGACGATGCCGCCTGCGGCGATGATTCCCAGCTCGGCAATTCCCTTGAAGTCGGTGAACGCAAAGGTGATGAAGGCGGCGGCAACGGTGGCGGCGGCCATGGTAATGGCCCAGCCGTTGCGGGCAAGAGCCCGGCGCAGAGCCTCCATTTTCGCCTCGCCCCGCCTCAGCTCTTCCTGGTAGCGGAGCACTACCTGGATGCCGTACTCGATGCCGATGCCGATAAGCATGACGGCAAAGACCGACGAGAGGATGTTGAGATGGCCGACCGCCAGGGTGGCGTATCCGAAGGAAAGGGAGACAGCCACCGCCAGGGCGAGCATGGCGGCTATCGTGTTGAGGAGTCCCCGGAAGGCCACGAGCAGCAGGATGACCGTCAGCACCACGGTAATGGCGGTGGCCAGGGTTATGTCCCGTTTGCTCGTGACCATCTCCTCGTGTTCCAGGACCGGCGTCCCGGTGAGCCCGATGGTCACTCCCGCAAATTCGGGCAATTTTCTCAGCGCCAGGATTTCCTTCCGGAGGGCATCGATTGCGGCCGCCGCCGGCATGAAGCTCGTCTCGTCCTTCACCGGCAGCACTGTCAGCACCTGCTGACGGCCGGCCGCGGCAAAAGACGATTCACTGCCATCGGCACGACGGAACATGACCGACTCCAGGGAAAGCCCCGCCCCGCTCCCCTTTGCAAAGCCGCCGATGCCGTCCCCCAGAGCCCCAAGCATGAAGACAAGCTGTTCGAGCCGATCCCGGCCCGCCGGAGTCGAGGGGGCCGCCAGGTACCCGTCAACCTCCCCGGTCAGATGGGTGAAGAGGGTCTGCACCGAAGGAGACGCCGCCAGCGCCTTGAGGGTCGGGGCGGCCTTGGTCAGGTTGGCGGTAAAAACCGCCAGTTCGTCCCGCGGCATGAGAAGGAGACCGTTTTTCTGAAAAAACGGGAGCCCGAAGGGGAAAAAAACGTCGCGGAAATGCTGACGGTCGGCCTGCAGACGTGCTGCCAGCCGTTCCCCGAAGCGCCCGGCCAGGGAGCTGTCGGCACTCTCGATGACCACGGCAATCTCCTCCTGGTCGCCGAATTCGGCCCGGTAAGCGCGATAGTCCCGATTGAACGAGGTCGTGGCCGGCATCAGCTGGTCGCGACCGGTTAGAAACTCCATGCGCTGCCAGGTGTAGATAAGCGCTACGGCCGCAAGGACAAGGGACACTGCAATGATAACGGCCGGATACCTGGCAACGACACCAAACCATCCCGGGTAATTCTTATTTCGGCTCTCCATGAAACCTCTCGAAATGCTCCAGGGTTGATTCTCCCGACTGCCGTACGATTCCGCACGGACAAACCGTATGAAACCTAGCACAGCTGTTCGAGGAAATCAACCTTGGCTGAATATCCCAATGATTTCAGTATATTTAAGGCATTAATCATCCGCCGAATTGAAAAAGGGTATACCTTTTCGGTAATATATGGTAATAATTGCAGATTGCTTATATGAGTATTCCACTCCCTCTCCCCCGCCGGGGTGAAGGAGAATACGGAAGGAGAGCACGAGGCGATGAAATCCTGCAAACACCCCATATCCCATGCGCTCACGTCATTCAACGGAGCTACACCCGAAACAGATCAACAGGCAATTGTCAAAACCGGCGCCAAGATCCATCACCTCCCGCCATCCATATGGAAAAAGAAGGAAGGGGAAACCAGGAGTTCCCTCGAGATCGCCATCGAACGGAGCCGCGATTTCTTTTTCCGCGAACAGCTCCCCGAAGGGTACTGGTGGGCGGAACTGGAATCCAATGTCACCATCACGGCCGAGTATATCATGCTCTTCCATTTCATGGGCATGGTTGACAAAGAAAAAGAACGGAAGATGGCCAATTACCTCCTCGGCAAACAGACGAAGGAGGGGTTCTGGACCATCCATTTTGGTGGCCCCGGTGACCTTTCCACGACCGTGGAGGCCTATTTTGCACTGAAGCTGTCCGGTTATTCGGCCGACCATCCGGCCATGGCCAAGGCCCGCGCTTATATCCTGAAAAAAGGCGGCATCATCAAGTGCCGGGTTTTCACCAAAATATTCCTCGCCCTGTTCGGCGAATTTGCGTGGTTCGGCGTCCCGTCCATGCCAATCGAACTGATGCTCCTTCCGAACTGGGCCTATTTCAACCTGTACGAGCTGTCCAGCTGGTCGCGGGCAACAATTGTTCCCCTCTCCCTCGTCATGTCCGAACGCCCGGTCCGCAAACTTCCCCCCAAGGCCAGAGTCCAGGAGCTCTACGTCCGTCCTCCCCGGCCGACCGACTATACTTTTACCAAGGAACACGGGATCCTTACCTGGAAAAACATCTTCATCGGAGTTGACCACCTCCTCAAGCTGTATGAAAGCAACCCTATCAGGCCGTACAAGAACAAGGCGCTGTCCATCGCGGAAAAATGGGTGCTCGAACACCAGGAATCGTCCGGCGACTGGGGGGGGATACAGCCCGCCATGCTCAATTCCGTTCTTGCGCTCCATTGCCTCGGCTACGCCAATGACCATCCGGCGATCACCAAGGGGCTCGAAGCGCTCGCCAATTTCTGCATCGAGGATGAAGATGGCCTGGTACTGCAATCCTGCATCTCACCGGTCTGGGATACGGCGCTGGCCTTGAAGGCGCTCGTCGATTCCGGGGTGGCTTCCGATCACCCGGCGCTTGTAAAGGCTGCCCAGTGGCTCATCGACCGGGAAGTGCTCAAGCCGGGCGACTGGAAGGTCAAATCTCCCGACCTGGAGCCGGGAGGATGGGCTTTTGAATTTCTCAACGACTGGTATCCCGACGTGGACGATTCCGGCATCGTCATGATGGCCATCAAGAATGTCAAGGTCAAGGATTCGAAGGCCAAGGATGACGCCATCAGGCGCGGTATCAACTGGTGTCTCGGCATGCAGAGCAAAAACGGCGGTTGGGGGGCTTTTGACAAGGACAACACCAAACACCTTCTCAACAAGATACCTTTTGCCGATCTGGAAGCCCTTATCGACCCCCCCACTGCTGACCTCACCGGCAGAATGCTGGAGCTGATGGGCGCTTTCGGTTACTCCCGCGACCACCTTGCTGCGGAACGGGCACTCCGCTTCATCAAGGAGACACAGGAACCGGAAGGCCCCTGGTGGGGGCGCTGGGGAGTCAATTACATCTACGGCTGCTGGTCCGTTATTTCAGGACTGGCCGAAATAGGCGAGGACCTTTCTCAACCCTATATTCGCAGGGCGGTCAACTGGCTCAAATCGAAACAGAACATGGACGGCGGCTGGGGCGAGACCTGTGAATCCTACCAGGACCGTTCCCTGGCGGGGATGGGAGAAAGCACGGCATCCCAGACCGGTTGGGCGCTTCTCGCCCTCATGGCGGCGGGCGAGGCCCACTCCTCTACGGTCACCAGGGGAATCCAGTTCCTGATCGGAACCCAGAATGGAGACGGCACCTGGGATGAAGACCAGTATACCGGCACCGGTTTCCCCAAGTATTTCATGATTAAATATCACATCTACCGGAACTGTTTCCCCTTGATGGCAATGGGCACCTACCGCAGTTTGACCGGAGAGAAGGGGTAGAATTCACTAGGTTTTATGAAGGTTTTTGTAACCGGTGCTACCGGCTTCATAGGCGCAAGTCTGGTAAGAGTCCTGCTCGGCGAAGGCTATACAGTCAAGGCCCTTGTCCGCCCCGACTCGGATCAACGCAACCTCGCCGGCCTTGATATAGAACTGTGCGTTGGGGACCTCCGCGACAGGGCATCCCTTGACAAGGGACTTGAAGACTGCGACACCCTCTACCACGCCGCGGCAGACTACCGACTCTGGACGATAAAGCCCGCCGACATGTACGAAATCAACGTCGGCGGTACCCGCAACGTCCTGGAGGCAGCCCTCAGGCGCGGACTTTCCCGGGTAGTTTACACCAGCAGTGTCGGCACCCTGGGAAACCCCGGCAACGGCGTCTCCGGCACCGAATCCACCCCGGTCACCCTCGCCGACATGGTCGGCCACTACAAGAAGAGCAAGTTTCTCGCCGAGCGCGAAGCGGAAAGCTTTCTGCCACGGGGAGTGCCGCTCGTGATCGTCAACCCTTCCACCCCCGTTGGTGCATTGGATATAAAGCCCACCCCGACCGGCAGGATCATCGTCGATTTTCTGAACCGCAGGATGCCCGCCTACCTGGACACCGGCCTCAACATCATCGACGTGGAAGACTGCGCCCGCGGCCACCTGTTGGCAGCCAGGCATGGCAGGATCGGGGAGAAATACATTCTGGGGAGCGAAAATCTGACTCTCCGGGAAATCTTCACCATGCTGGCAGAGATAACCGGGCTTCCGGCGCCTAAAGTGAGGCTCCCCTACACCCCGATCCTCATTGCCGCCCATGTCAACGAGGCGATCTCGCGCGTGACCGGCCGGGAGCCCCTCATCCCCCTGGCCGGTGTACAGATGGCGCGGAAGTTCATGTTTTTTGATTCGGCCAAGGCGGTGCGTGACCTGGGGCTTACCACGGGCCCGGTCACCGATGCGCTCCGCAAGGCAGTGGTCTGGTTCCGCGCCAATGGGTACGTGAAATAGTTCGGAAGCGCGGAAGGAAAAATGGCTCAGGCTTACCTTCTGTTCTTCCCCGCTAATAAGGAGTTGTAATGTACAAACTTCTCGAAAAGATAAACAGCCCTGCCGACCTGAAGAAGCTGACGGAAGAGGAACTCGGAACCCTGGCCGCCGAAGTCCGCCGGTTCCTCCTGGAAACAGTTGCAGTGACCGGCGGACACCTTGCCTCCAACCTGGGGTGCGTGGAATTGACCCTGGCCCTTCATTACTGCTTCAACTCCCCGCAGGACCGGATCATCTGGGATGTTGGACACCAGGCATACACCCACAAGATCATTACCGGCCGCAGGGATCAATTCCACACCCAGCGCCAGTACCAGGGCATCAGCGGCTTCCCTAAACGGTCCGAATCTCCCCACGACCCCTTCGGCGCAGGCCACTCGTCGACCTCGATCTCGGCAGGCCTCGGCATGGCGGTCGGCGCTGACCTGAAGGGTGCTGAAAATAGGTCCATCGCTGTCATCGGCGACGGTTCCATGACTGCCGGCATGGCCTTCGAGGCCCTTAACCAGGCAGGCCACCTTCGCAAGAACCTCATCGTCATCCTCAACGACAATGAGATGTCCATCTCGAAGAATGTCGGGGCATTTTCCGCCTTTGTCTCCCGCAAACTGAGCGGAAGTTATTACCGCGAACTGAAAAAGGAGATGCAGGGACTCCTGGAGCATATTCCCTCCATCGGCGGTCATATCCTCAGATTCGCACGGAGAGCGGAAAATTCCCTGAAAGGGTTCCTGACTCCCGGCGCGCTGTTCGAGGCGCTCGGTTTTGAATACATCGGGCCGCTCCAGGGGCATAATCTCCCCCAACTCGTCGAGGTCCTCCGGAATGTCCGGTCCCTGGAAGGTCCCGTGCTCGTCCACGTCATAACCACCAAGGGAAAGGGGTACCCTCCTGCGGAGGAAAACCCCGACCAGTTTCACGGCGTCGGCCCGTTCGATGTCGCAACCGGCAAGGTGCGCGGCGCAAAAGGCGGTCCCAAGTCATACACCGCCATTTTCGGCGACACTATGGTGCGTCTCGCTGCCGAAGATGAAAAGATTATCGCCATTACCGCGGCCATGCCTGACGGGACCGGGCTCACCCCCTTTGCCAGGGCTTTTCCTTCCCGTTTCTTCGATGTCGGCATCGCCGAACAGCATGCCATGACCTTTGCCGCCGGACTGGCAGCCGAAGGCTTCCGGCCGGTTGCCGCAATTTACTCCTCATTCACCCAGCGGGCTTATGACCAGGTGTTTCATGACATCTGCCTCCAGAAGCTGCCGGTCACCCTGGCGCTCGATCGTGCCGGACTCGTCGGTGACGACGGACCGACCCATCATGGAGTATTCGATCTTTCCTATCTCCGCCACCTTCCGGAGATGACCCTGATGGCGCCGAAAGACGAGAACGAACTCCAGCACATGATCAAGACCGCTCTCTATTCGGACCGCCCCGTCGCGGTTCGCTACCCGCGGGGCGCGGGCCTGGGGATATCCATGGACGAGGAGCCGGCAGTTCTCACCCTGGGCCGGGGCGAGCTCCTGAACGAAGGCGGGGACGTGGCGATCATTGCCATCGGCGTTACCGTTTACCCTGCCCTGGAGGCGGCAACCCTTCTCAAGGAAAAGGGAATCCGGGCGACCGTCATCAATGCCCGCTTTGTCAAGCCGCTCGACCGGGATCTCATACTCGGCGAAGCGAGACGGACCGGTCAGATCGTGACGGTCGAGGAGAATGCCCTCCAGGGGGGCTTCGGCTCCGCGGTTCTCGAACTCCTGGAGGAAGAGCGGCTTACCGGCATTCGGGTGAAGCGGGTCGGCATCCCGGACCGTTACATTGAGCAGGGGAGCCAGGCACAGTTGCGCAAGGACCTGGGACTGGATGCTGCCGGGATCGCTGCAACAGTCGAGGCGTTCCTTGCCGGTAAAAACAAAACTGCGCCAAATCTGGCGCTTGTAAAATAACGGAGCTTAACATCCGCCACAGAGTCACAGAGGCACAGAGGAAAGATTCGTATCGCCGCGATAATGCACAGGATTCACGATACTATTCCTGGAACTACCTTGTATCTTCTGTGAGTTTTCGTCTTCTCTGAAGTTCAGGTTTCTCTGTGTCTCTGTGGCAAAACCTAAATATTTGGAAGGAGTTACATGCGTTTTCCCTTACGACTCAACTACGACCTCACCAGATACATCATCGGCAACAAGCTGAAAAAGATCGACAAATTCCCGCTGGTCCTGATGCTGGAACCGACCCACCTCTGCAACCTGGCCTGTTCTGGGTGCGGCAGGATCAGGGAGTATGCCGACACCATCCAGGAGATGATGTCACTGGCAGAATGCTTCCACTCGGTGGATGAATGCCCCGCTCCGGTGGTAACCATAACCGGCGGCGAACCGTTCCTCTATCCCCAGGTCTACGAGCTGATCGAGGGTGTGCTGGAGCGCGGCAAGCACATTTACCTCTGCACCAACGGGCTCCTGCTGGACAAGGCCCTCGACCAGATGCGCCCCCATCTCAATTTCACCCTCAACGTCCACATGGACGGCCTCGAGGAGACCCACGACCGGATCCTGGAGCGGAAGGGGACTTTCAAAATCGCCATCGAAGGCATCAAGAAAGCCAAGGAGAAGGGCTTCAGAGTCTGCACCAATACGACCATTTTCAAGGAAACCGACCTCGTGGAGATCGAGATGCTCTTCTCCATGCTGCAGGACCTCGGCGTCGACGGCATTCTCGTGGCGCCCGGCTTTGGCTACGAGGCCGTGGGTGAAAAGCTCTTCCTGGAAAAGCGCGAGATCGAGAGGAAATTCGAACAGGTCTACGAGATGAGCAAACGCTTCCCCTTCTACTCGACTCCGATGTATCTCAAGTTCCTCAAGGGGGAGCGGAAGCTGGAATGCACCCCGTGGGGGAATCCGACCCGGAACCCCCATGGCTGGAAAGCCCCCTGCTACCTCATTACCGATGCCCACTACCCTACCTACCGGGAGATGATGGAGAAGACCGACTGGAGCAAATACGGTGTAGGCAAGGACGATCGCTGCGCCCAGTGCATGATGCATTGCGGCTTCGAACCGACCGTGGTGTCCGAAATCGGGAAGAGCTGGAAGGATATCTGGGAGATGATCATCTGGAACTTCACTTAGGCTTTATGAATGGTTTTGAATGGTTTTTTGAAACTCAACAACACTTCTAGGCTTAACATGGAATAGTCACCAAATTCAGGCAGCCGGCATTAAAAACCCCCTGCAGCTATAAAGCTGCAGGGGGTTTTAATTTGAATGGCCAGGTCTTTCCCGCTGCTTGCAGCATGCTTTTGAGCCGATTGCGGCGTTACAACTGCCCGAGCACGGCTCTTCTGCCCACTTAAGGATACCCGTAGAAAAGCCGCCCGCGACTTCCTGTCACCGGGCGGCTTTTTCCCTGGATAAGCTCGGATCAGGCCATTCTTCCCGGACGCTCCTTTTCCTCAAGGATGGCCCGGGAGGCCTGCGCCCAGACGACTTAAAACTTAAAACTTCATCTCACACCTTTTGTCCCGCATGGTGCTCCGTTTCTTCATGCACTTCGCCTTCCTCTTCCTCCCAGCCGGTCCACATCGACTTGGTATGGGCCAGCGGGGTGTGCCCCAGGGTGGTCAAATAGACGTGGGTGAAGAGGAAGGCACCCAGTGAGCATGCCGCGAGATAATGGAGCATATCGAGGGTCTTGAGCCCGCCGGCTGCGAGAATCAGTTCCCGCAGCGGGGAGACGTTCATCAGGAAGATGCCGGTCAGACTGACGATGGGCATCAGTACGAACATTATGGCCAGGTATGCGGACTTCTGCATCGGGTTGAACTTGTTGTCCGGAGTTGCATGGTGCGGGTTGGGCCGGCCGAAGAAATAGAGAAAGAAGTAAAATCCGACCTGGCGCAAGAGGCCTCGCTTCATGTCCTGCGCATCCGGCACATAGATTTTGGCCAGATTGCGTGAACTCATCGAGTAATAGAAGAACCAGATGGAGAAGGAAAGCGCCACAATGATCCCGGCCGTATTGTGCAGAAGAATGGCCGACCGGTAGCTGCCGAAAATATTGGCGTGTTCCGGGAAGCGGATCTGCACTCCGGTGAGGCAGAGGGTGATGATCCCGAGGGCGTTGAGCCAGTGCCATATCCGTACCGGCAGGGGGTGGAGGTATATCATATTTTTGTCACTCATGGCCTTTCTCCTTTCTGTTCCTGATATTCCGTGACAGGTAGCGCAGGAATCCGTGTCCCACGGGCATGATCATCCCGCCGGCAATGATCAGCAGACCGATCTTGTTGAGCATGCTGTTGCGGGTTTTCCCCGTCATGTAGAAATCGGGGGTGCTGTACAGGGCTTCCAGCACCGCACCCTTCTCCACGGCCACCTTCCGGAACGTGCCGTTTTGTTCGGGGACGGCGATGAAGCTGGTCTGCATGGCGCCCGGCCCGGAAGCATGGCAGAAGGTGCAGTCCCGGCGGTTGTCGAGAATCTGGAAGCTGTGGGTAACTGTCTCGGGAGTCATCATCCCCTGCAGATGCAGCCCTTTATGCGCGGAGTTGGTGTTGAAATTGCGCAGCTCAGCCAGGGAGATGTAATTGTCGCCGTTAGTGTCGATCAGGGAGAGGATTTCTTTCCCTCCCGCCACTCTTTTCAGCTCATCGTAACCGGCCGCTTCAAATTTCCCCAGGTGGGGGATCCCCTTCCGGTTGATGATGTACATATTAATGACGTAATTCTTCGAACCGGTATGGCAGGTGATGCAGGGGAGCATCTCGATGTGCAGTTCGGCCTGGGGCAGCCACTTGGCATGGCTTGCCGTTATGCCGTAATGGTCGTGGCAGCCGGCGCACATCCTGTTGATGTCATAGCCGGAAATCTCCGCCGGGGTATTGGCCCGGTGAGGATCGTGGCACCCATTGCAGGAGGTTTTGCCGGCATGGCTGCTCTTGGCGTAGTCGCCGGCGATATCCGTGTGGCAGAACCGGCAGTCGGATTTTACCGACGCTTTCTTTACGGCGGGGTGTCCTGCCGCAACAGAGTCGTCGTGGCATGCCGGGCAGCCGATCTTCGCATGGTTGGTATGCCGGTATTTCACCGGGTCGATGAAAAACTTGCTGCCGACCTTGTCGCTCGCACTGTGACAGTCGAGGCAGTTGCCGTTTTTCCCTTCTGCCGCTCCGAATGAATAGCCCGGCCCAGAGGCACTGGCCATGGCAGTCCAGCCGGCCAGTGACAGTGCCAGGGCAAGAAAAAGAACCATTTGTTTCGTCGCTGTTATCACTGTTCGTCCCTCCCTCACTGGTTGTGGTAAACGGGCATCGGCCCCGTCATTCCAGGAAAAGCAGTCACTCACTCCTGTCGAATACGGCATGCGCATGCTGCTTTTCGCCACTGACGGCAAGCTCATCCTGAATTCGCTGTTCCGCCACCTTTTTGGCAGCCATGAAACTGAAGAAAGCCGGAAGCAGCTGGCCGACGACTATCAGGGCGCAAAAGCCGAGAAAGCCCCAGATCACGATGTCACTGCTCTCTTTCAGTCCACCGGTTGCGGTAACGACGAGAGCAACAAATCCTGTCAGTATTGCGATCGTTGCGGCTATTATTGCTGTTCTTGTTCTCATTTTAGTCTCCCCCCCGTGTTGTAATACCAATGTAGTATCGGGAAGAATCTCATTCCCGGAAGCCTGTTCCTGCATGCAGTCTGCCGCGCATTGCGGCTCATATGCCGAAGAGATCTCGTTGCGTGCCGCGAGGTGGCCCAGGTGTATTTTATCGGACTTTTTGAACGCGCACTCCACAGCTTTGAGGATCTCTTCCGTATCCTCCTGGCTGCTCGGCTTCAGTGCATGGTAAAATATCCCTTCCTGGCGAATCGTACGGGCAACAGGGAGGGATTCATCATCGGAAACCAGGATAATGGTCACGCCCCGGTTGCATTTCTTGAGGAGGGGGATCAGGTCTGTCAGGCCAATCTTTTTATCGAAACCGCTCCCCAAAAGGACAACCGGTATCTGCTTTTCCAGGACAGTGCAAAACACATGGACAGATGAATCGGTCGTTTCCACATCGTATCCCGCTTCGCGGAAACTGTCGGCCATTTGTCTGCGAACCTCACTGTCGCTGTCCGCTACAAGAATCTCTCGCTCGCTCATGGCTCTCTCCATTTACTCCGGTACAAAGCTAGTTGCTATTCCACTTTCTTGGTTGCCTCTTCCTTGCGGAACAGGCTTGCCAGACCCTTGAGCATCATCCCGAACAGCATCATGCCCGGGATTACCTGGATAGCGATGATCGCTCCCAGAAAGGCGATAAAGAGCGTTGCCATGATTCCGGCCCCCTGCTCCACGTCCGCCACTGCGGGCAGAAAAGCCATCCCGCCGCCGATGATGGCTACGATCAGGCAAATGGCGAGCTTCCCTGTCACCGGTTTTTTCTCGGTCGCTTTCATAATGGGGTCTCCTTTCGTAACGTAATTCCCTGAAGGGTTAACCATGTAAAAGCAACAGTGATGCCATAATGTTAATTATGTTTTATTTTTAATTGTTAATCCGAATTTAACCTATAATCCCGGTCAGTTACCTGGGAGGGATTGGCGGTGGGACGAAAATGGACGTGAGCGGTGCGGACATTCTATCCGAACCGGTCAGTAAGCTGATTTACCTGTAATTAAGCATAGTTGGGCGACCGCAGAAGAAAAATCAGGGCCTTGACAACAACAGGAGGTTTTACTACCGGACAGGAATTTTCCTGCGGGACGGGAAAACCGGGGATCGGGGGTCGTAGAGGAACTGCCATATTAAAAACCGGCTGGCAATGCCACCCGGCTTTTATGATTATAACGAGCCCCGAATCCCGGTTACCTGCCCCGGTTACCCCCGGGACAGTTCGTGCGCTTTCAGGAGCGCATAAAGGCGGGACGTGGAGAGGCCGGATATCCGGCAGGCCTCGCTGATGTTGTTTTCGGACAGGGACATGAGGTCGCACAGGTACTGTTTTTCAGCCTGGGCATAGATTGTCTCGCGAAATTCATGAAGCTTGGGGATCTCATGGAATGTCTCCGCTGTAGCGTGAGAATCGGCGGAAATCTCGTGCGTTACCAGGGCCTGCGCCACCTGGACACGGACGTGTATCGGCAAGTGCTGGGGGAACAGGACCGGTTCGAATTGTGACGAGCCGACCGTTCTCTCCAGCGCATTGGCGAGTTCCCGCACATTGCCGGGCCAGGGATAGGCAACAAGGGTCTGCAAAAAATCCGGGGAAAACCCCTTGGCCGCAATCCCGTACCGTTCACAGAGCCGGTCCAGGTACCACCGGGCGAGCTCCCTGACATCTTCCGGCCGCTCCCGCAATGGAGGGAGCTCGATAACGAACGAGCGGAGCCGGAAGAGGAGGTCCTCCCGAAATAGGCCCTGCCGTACCATGAGGTCCAGATCCCGGTTGGTTGCCGCTACCAGCCGGAAATCGCTCTCCACCTCCCGCTGGCTCCCGACCGGCCGGAAACGGTGCTCCTGCAGGACCCGCAGGAAAGCCTTCTGCATGGAGAGGGGCAACTCGCCCACCTCGTCGAGAAAAAGGGTGCCGGCGTTTGCCTGCCGGACCAACCCCTCCCGGGCCTGCTCCGCTCCGGTGAACGACCCCTTTTCGTGGCCGAACAGGAGGCTCTCGATGAGGGTTTCCGGAAGAGCGGCGCAATCGACCACCACGAAGCTCCCCCCGGCCCGCCGGCTGTTGTAGTGGACAGCCCGGGCAAAGAGTTCCTTGCCGGTACCGGTTTCGCCGGTAATGAGCACGCCGGCGTCACTCACCGCCGCCTGGGCAACGAGGTCGAGGCAGGCCTTCAGTTTCGGGCTGTTGCC
>JBGPCQ010000069.1:0-14566 GCA_041481895.1 Geobacteraceae bacterium
GATCATCGGCCCCTTTATTATTATTGAAATATGCGCTACCGAACACTCTCTGGGCCGTTATGCGGAGAAATAAAAAACTTGTTTTGATCTCGATAGTAGTTTAAATTATGACCTATAGATAAATCAAAATAAGGAGCCATCACATGAAAACCATTTCTATCACAAATGATATAATTCCAATAGCCGAGTTTAAAACAGGCATCTCCAAATGGTTCAAAAGTCTTCAGAAATCAGGACATCCTTTGATTATTACGCAGAATGGAAGGCCAGCCGGAGTACTATTGTCACCGGAGGACTATGACGAATTGGTGTACAAAAAATCTTTTCTTGATTCTGTTGGCAGAGGGATATCGGATGCCGACAATGGAAGGACATACAGCACTGACGTGATCAAAGCGGCCCTAGCTGCTAGAAGAAGCAAGGGATAATCCGGGATGAAAATGAAATGGACACATGAAGCCCTTGAGCAATTAATCGAAATTGAAGAATTTATTTCAAAAGA
This sequence comes from Geobacteraceae bacterium, assembly GCA_041481895.1. Lineage (GTDB taxonomy): Bacteria > Desulfobacterota > Desulfuromonadia > Geobacterales > Geobacteraceae > JAMPXD01. The sequence goes on from JBGPCQ010000069.1 coordinate 503, forward strand.
CAGCCCCGAAAGAGCGGCAACTTTTGTCGATCTGCTCATTGAACATGCCGAAAATTCTTTGCCTGACAATCCTCGGTCGGGTAGGACTGTACCAGAAGTAGCAAACGCCGACATACGAGAGTTGATATTCAAGAAATATCGAATTGTCTACAGGCTAACGGAACGTACTATTGAAATACTATCCGTTTTTGAAGGACATAGACTGCTACGAATTGACGAAACAGGATTTTAGAGTGTCCTCGTGCCGGGAACTTTGCCGCCCTGGTTTTTTACAGATGAACCATCCACTTTTGAAGGAATCTGATGTTTGATCAATCGCTGATACTCTGGATCATCAGCGCAATCCTGACTGTCATCGGCTTGTCGGGTCTGCTGTTGCCGATTGTACCGGGGGCGCCGCTGTTATTTCTCGGGCTGCTCTTTGGCGCCTGGGCGGAGAATTTCCGTTACATTGGCGTATGGACCCTGCTGATTCTGGCGGGGATGGCCGCACTGACCTACGTGGTGGAGCTTGCCGCCCACGTACTGGGAGTCAGGAAGTACGGGGGTTCAAGGCGGGCCATGGCGGGTGCTGTTTTGGGAGGGATTGTCGGGCTGTTTTTCGGAATACCGGGAATTATGCTCGGTCCGTTTCTGGGAGCGGTATTAGGAGAACTGTCGTTGCAGCGTAGTCTGGATCAGGCAAGCCGGGCTGGTTTTGGAACAGTGGTAGGGTTGGCGATCGGAGTGGCTGGCAAACTTGCCATTGGTATCGCTATGGTTGGACTTTTTCTACTGATTCGGCTGTTCTGATTTCTGGCTGTATCATCTCATAACTGGCGTTGTTCTGCACAGTTTGTAACGAAAAGGGGGACGATGCAGCGGATTTGGTCGAGTGATATGAATGTGAACACGATCCAGCGCCCGGGGGCACCCACCGCGGTGGCTGTGCGGAGCGTCCCGCACCTGCTGCTCGCTTTCCATCTGCTGGTGCTCGTCCTGGCCGTCGCGGATGGGGCATGGGCCGCGTCCTCGTGCAGCCAGGGGGATGCGGTCCGTGTCTGGACCGCACCGCTCGTGGCGCGGCCGGGCGAGAAGCTTGAGGTCCTGTCGGTTGCGACTGGCGGCGACCTGGCGGAGCTGCTGGTAACGGACCCCGCGGGCCGCCGGACCAGGCTGTCCGCCGTGAGAGGCGGTGGTCCCCCGTGGAGCCTTCGGGGGGCACTGCCCGCACCTGCGCGCGGCAGCTACCGCATCGAGGCGATGCGGAGGGGGCAGGCAGTGGCCTGCGCCGAGGTCCAGGTCGGGGGCGGCCCCGGGAGCCGGGGCAGCGGGGAGTGGGACCTGGCAACGCAGGCGCTCTACGCGGCCTGGGTCGAGCACCTGTTCGACGCGCCGCCCGAGCAATCCCTGGGCTTCTCTTCTCTTGAGCCCGTGCTGCGCGATCCCCGGCGAAACTTCCTTTTTGACTACCTGAGCACGGGGGAGGACAGGCTGTTGCCCGCCAAGCCCGATTGCGCTGACCTGCCCTATTTCCTGCGCGCCTACTTCGCCTGGAAGATCGGCCTGCCCATCGCCTATCGCGCCTGCAGCCGGGGCAGTGCCGGCAGCCCGCCGCGCTGCGGACCTCCGGAGATCGACCGTACCTTCGTCCGTACCGCCGCCCCCGCCGCCGCCTTCCGGAAAGTGAGCCGCAGGGTCATGGACACGGTCACCTCCGGCGACGGTCGCACGGCGCTGCGCGACGACGCCACCGACTTCTACCCGGTGTCGCTGACGCGCTCGTCCCTGTGGCCAGGCACCGTTTTCGCCGACCCCTACGGACACACCCTGGTCATCGTCAAATGGGTTCCCCAGACTGAGAATCGCGGCGGGCTCCTGCTCGCGGTGGACGCCCAGCCTGACAACTCGGTCGCTCGCAAGCGCTTCTGGGAAGGGAACTTCCTGTTCGCCGCAACCCCGAGCGCCGGTCCCGGCTTCAAGGCCTACCGCCCCCCGGTCTCCGGCGGCGCACGGGGCGGATGGCGCCAGTTGCCCAACGACGCCCTTGGCAACCGCTCCGGCCTGCCGCCCTATTCGACGGAACAGGCGGGCCTCGCCCCCGGGGACTTCTATGCGCGCCTGGAGCGGCTCATCAACCCGCGCGGGCTCGACCCGGATTCGGCCTACGCGGCCACCCTGGAGGCGCTGCTGGAGCAGATCGAGACCCGCGTGGGCTCGGTCAACAACGGGGAGGCCTACCTGCGCGCCCACCCGGGGACGGTCATCCCCATGCCGAGGGGCCCGGCCATCTTCGAAACCACCGGCTCCTGGGAGGACTTTGCGACCCCGTCCCGGGACATGCGCCTGCTGATAGCATTGAAGGTGCTGGCCGACCTGCCCGAACGGATTCGCCGCCATCCGGAGCTCTACGTGCTGCGGGGCGAAAGCGCGGTGTCCGCCGCAGCGCGGATCGAGCGGCTCCATGCCCAACGCATCCGGGAGCGCTTCGTCACCTACACCCGCAGCGACGGCAGCCCGTGGCGGCTGAGCCTGGCCGAGATTTACGAGCGCCGGCCGGGGCTCGAAGTCGCCTATAATCCCAACGACTGTGTGGAGCGACGTTGGGGCGCGGCCCCCGGCACACCGGACTTCGGCACCTGCCGCCGCCGGTCGCCCGCCGAGCAGCGAGCGCGCATGGAGGAGTACCGCCCCTGGTTTCGCGAGGCCCGCCGGCCACCCCGCTAGCGGCGCATTTCATATTCCTGCTTGTTGCACGGGGGGGAAATACGGAGGGGACGCTCCCGGCTCACCGGACTGCGGGGAGGACCAACCGGAAACCATAGCTGTCGCTCCGGAAGGACGGAGTGTTGATGTAGCGGGAAGCTGCCCGGACGATTTCGGCCGAATTGAGCCAGCTGCCGCCGCGCACAACGCGGCAGGAACCCGACAAGGGGCCGCGCGGGTTTTTCTCCGGACTTTTTTTGTAATAATCGGCGTCATACAAGTCCATGCACCATTCCCAGACATTGCCGGTCATGTCGTACAGACCCTGACTATTCGGCCTCCGGGTGCCCACCGGATGGGTCGTTTTGCCGCTGTTGTCTGCAAACCAGGAATAAGCGCCAAGTTCATCCAGATCACTCGTGCCGGACCACTGTTCATGCTTGCCGCCGCTACGCGCCGCATACTCCCACTCCGCCTCGTACGGAAGCCGGTAGTTCTTACCGGTCTGGTCATTCAACTTCCGGATGAACTTTCGGGCATCTTCCCACGATACGTTTTCGACCGGGCAATCGCCTCCGCACTTTTTGAAGGAAGATGGGTTGTTCCCCATCACCGCCTGCCACTCTGCCTGGGTAACCACGTACTTCCCCATATAAAAATCATCGACACAGACCTGGTGCACCGGCTTCTCGTAGGCACCTCCATCGCCGAAGTTGTCCCCCATCTGGTAGCAGCCGCCTTTGACTCTGACCATTTCGATATCCGGGGCAGCGTAGGCCGCTGTTGCAACCGCAAGTACCGCGACAGCAATCATTCCTGCAATTATCCGTTTCATGGTGCCCCTCCAGAGTTTCATTCATTACCGTCACAGCCGGCCCGCTCCACCCGGCTTGTTTACGTGCCCATTCGTTTGGCTTGGCCAGGACGAAAAGGGGTCAACTCTCGCTGAAGCAGTGCGGCCCGGTCCCGCCGGTCATGACACCGTGACAGACGGGGGGGAGTAGGGCGGAAGTTCACCTGGGACCCACTCCTCGCCCATCTTGCGGAGAATTCTGAGGAAGTTGAGGGTCAGCGCCCGATTGAGGCCGGTCCCGGCCATTTTCAGCATGGTTCCTGCCGCTTGTGCGAAATCCGCGCCGTCATGGTAGACCCGTTTGATGCGGAGCGCGTCGAAACAGTCGGAGACCATGGTCATATGACTGCAGAGGTTGATCTGCCAGTCCGGCGGGACCTTGGGATAGCCGGAGCGGTCGTATTTCATATGGTTCTCGAACGCGGTTATAATGGCCAGGCGCGGCACGCCGGGGGTGTTGAGCAGGTATTCGGCGCCGAGCACCGAGTGCCGTTGCATCAGCTCCCATTCTTCCTCGTCGAGGCTGCCGGGCTTGTTGAGGATATCCTTGGGAACCAGCAGTTTTCCCGCGTCATGGAGCATGCCTGCTATGCCGATATCGTGGAGGAGCTGCCCCTTGAAACCGAGGGACATCCCCTGGGCCAGGTTGAGAATGCTGACGTCGAGGGAGTGGTTGAAAGTATATTCGTCCATTTCCCGGAGAGGCACCAGGGCCAGGAGCGGGTTGGCCTCGCCGCGGAAGGCGGTGACAAAACCTGCGACAAGAGCCATGATGGAATCCAGGTCGACCTGTTCTCCCTGGGCGCAGGCTTCGTAGGTATTCACGAGCCGCTTGAGCAGATGGGGAGGAATGGCGGAATACGCCGGAATTGCCGGCTGAGGTTCGTCGAGCTGGCGATGCTCTATTTCCACTGACCCGAAGCGGAGATGGGGGGTTGTCTGGAAATCCCGCTCTGCCTGGCCCGTGATGATCCTGAGAAGAAGTACGATGTCCTCGTAGGTGGCCCCGCGTTCGAAAATGATGTGGCCGATGCCGTACTTTTTGGTCTCCCTCGTCAACCGGTCGAGCTGCGGGTCTTTTTCCAGGGGAGTGCCGTTGACGAACAGTTCATTGCCGAGAAACATGGCCGTTATCGAGCTGACGTCGGCCATGGCTTCGTTGAGGAAGGCAAGGGCCTTGGAGGCGCGTTCTATGGTCATCCGGTGTTCCTGGGAATAGAGCGCCATGGAACTGGCTGCCAGGACGAGGTCACGGATAAAGGCGCTGAACTGTTTTCTCTGGAGCGGAGTCATGGCGTGCATTCCTTGAAGCCCTTGAGGACTTTTGCGGCGACCGGTGCTATGGTCTTTCCACCGGTCGCGGCGAGTTCCTGGAGGACCGGGCAGACATGGTCAGCCGGAAAGAGGGGCAACACGCGGATGATCTCTATTTTGAGCTGGTTGAGCCTGATGAGATTGAAAATGCTGGTGGAACGGAGAATCCTGATGAATCCCGGCACGGCCTGGAGAGTGCCGCAGGCTGCCAGAGACTGCACGGCGGCGCACTTGACCTCCAGGGTGTACTCCTTGAAGCCGTTGGTTTCGAGAATGGCGATCAGCCTGCCGACAACCTCGGGATTGCAGCTCATTTCGGCATTCTGTACGGCCGCCAGTCTCCGGGCCGGATCGGGGCTGTCGATCTCGTGAAGGATAAGCCTGTCCGCGATGGGGTCCTGGTAGTAGAGAAGACTTTTGAGGGCTTCACTGCGGATTCTGGCATGGTGATGCCGGGCAAGCCTGCGGACCTGCAGCTTCACTTCGTCATCGTTGAAATTGCGGAGCAGTATGATGAGGTTGCGGACCACAAACCAGCGATCATCGTTAAGACGTTCCAGGGCAACATCGCGGACCATATCCCCGAGAGCGCCTAAGCAGTCGAACCAGAAGCGGCGGAGTGCCCGTTCCTCTTCGTTAGCCATCCGGTCGATCAGGGGGGAGACAAAAGGGCGGCCGACAGTGGTAATAATCGAGCGGATTCCCCGGTAATTGTCCCGTCCCAGGAAAGAAGCGGCATCGAGTATCTTCTGTATGAACCCGGGATCGATGAATTTATTCTCCCCCGTTTCTTCATCACTGTCAAAGAGGATTCTGCAGATCCTCGCCAGGGAGTTGAAATCAGCGTTATTGAGAAAATAGGAGGTCAGATCGACCAGGTTGCGCCTGATGCCGTCGCCTTGCTCCTCTAACGGGACAACGAGCATGATCTCGGTGATGATATCGGCGATTTTGGTCTCCAGGCGGTCGGCTTCCAGGGTTGCGCGCAGATCGTTCAAGGTGGTGAGTTCCTCGTCAGGCAGGCTGTCGGTGGAGAGAATCGTCATGAGGGTTTTCCGGTAGCCCGGCGGGACGAATCGTTCCAGCTCCTCTTTCCCGAACAGGACCCGGACTTTTTCCGAGGCGTCTTCGCGGGTGATGGCGGCATCCAGGTCGGGGGTCGATTCGGACCCGGATGAGAGCCGCTGCATGAGACTGAGCAATAACTCCGGAATATTCTCACCGTGGCTTGCGATGGACTCCATGACCCTCAGGAGATCTTCACCGGGAAGCTTCGGGATCAGCCGTTCACTGAAGCCGGTCGCGGTTTTTGCCGAACGGCAGATGTTAATGATGAAATCGGAGCGCATTTCCGGAGAGAGCCCGGCGATAAAGGCGCAGATTTTGTCGAGAGTGTCTTCCTGCAGCGCTTTGATGCCGCGCATTTCAGCCAGTCCGGCAAAAAAATCCGCCAGCGCCTTGAGAGTCTGGCGGCGTGCTTCTTCAGGAATGCCGACGAGGATGGTGTCAAATTCCCTGGCAAGATCGGCCGGCGGGGCCGCCAGCAGCTGCATCAGCTTTTCCCGGGGGATGGAGAAATACCCTTCGAGGAGCTTGCGGACGAAGATATCCCATGGATCGACCGGCTCGTCTGCCGATCCCTCACCTAGATAATCCGTCAGGATGAACACGGAAGGGTCGATGACCTGGACTTTGATCGTATGGATGCCGGCATCAGAAAGGGCTGAGAAGATCCCGCCCGTTGCCCATATCTCGTTTCTCGGGGTGCTCACGATGCGGTTGAACTCGCGGAGGTCTTCCGGCTGCAGGGCTTCGGTAAACGATAGTGCGATGATGCCGAAGGAAGCCAGCAGGTTGGCATATTCCGTGAATCTGGGGTTGTGTGTTTCGAGAAATTCCTTGTTGAGCATCAGCCCTTCCCGGGTGATGCCGAAGGTAAAGATCCTGCCGCCGGCAACGAGCGGCGCGAGGCGGTTTATAACTTTTTCCAGCTTGTCGGTGATTGACGGATGGGATTCCGGATACGACTGGATAACGCGGCGACAGATGATCAGTTCCGCCACGAAAGCGGTTGCCAGTTGCCGTTCGGTATTCATATCCAGGGGAGTGGTCATCATAATTCCGTTTACTCCAGGCTGCCGTGGGGGGGCCGTGCGAACGATGCCGCGCCGTTCAATGGCCGCACCATGGGTCCGGCCCGGCGGGACATTTTTCACCGATGTTCCTTTATGCTGATAGTAGTATTAATTGCAACAAAATAAAAGAGATTTGAACGTTCGGCGGATCTCTTTTATTCCCCCCTCGCGCCGTTTGACACCCCCTGAATGCCTGCTATCATAATCAGAGCGGAACGGGCTTACGCCAGAACCGCCATTTCCCGCTTTCTTCCCGTGGGTTACTATGAAAAAAACCTGGTTAATTGCCGGACTGGCTGTCGCGGCGATCTCCGTCGGTGCCAGCATGGCTTTCATGTACATCCTGCCGCTCGATTTCCGGGATCGCTCGCCAATCCAACCGCTCGCCTTCAGCCACAAGGCGCATGCCGGCGACAACGGCATCGCATGCCTCTACTGCCACCGCTACGCACCTAAGTCTCCGGTCGCCGGCATCCCGGCGGTTGCGGACTGCCGGGCCTGTCATCTGTTCATATCCCTGAACTCAGCGGAAATCAAGAAGCTCATGGGGTACTGGGAAAAACGGGAGCCGATCCCCTGGGTCAGGGTTTATGGCCTGCCGGACCATGTCTATTTCCCCCACATGATGCACATCCGCGCCAAACTCGACTGCACTGCCTGCCATGGCGAGGTGGCTGCCATGGAACGGATCACCCGGACCGCCAGCCTCAAGATGGGGTGGTGCCTGAACTGCCATCGACAGCATAAAGCCAGCATCGATTGCTGGACGTGTCATAAATGAGTTTCTGCCCGGAATTTCCGAATCAGAAACTAAATCTGAGGGAGCCCGAATGAAGCGTAGAACCTTTTTGCAGCTGAGCGGGATGACGGCCGCCGGTGCCGTCCTGGCGGGGTGCCAGTCGCAAAACGAGAAACTTATACCCTACCTGGTCCCCCCCGACGAGGGGGTGACCCCCGGCAAAGCCGATTATTACGCCAGCTCCTGCCGGTTCTGTCCCGCCGGCTGCGGCATCCTGGTCCGGGTGTCCGAAGGGCGGGCCAAGAAAATCGAGGGGAACCCCGCTCACCCGGTCAACCGGGGGAAACTCTGTGCCCGGGGCCAGGCCGTTCTGCAGGAGCTTTACCATCCCGACCGTGTGCCGCAGCCGCTCAAGCGGAGCGGACCCCGCGGCTCGGGACAATTCACGCGGATTTCGTGGCAAGAGGGACTGGCACTGCTGACCGGCAGTCTCAAGGAGCTGCAGCGGGAAAAGGCCGCCGACCGCCTGGCCCTGGTGACGCCGCAGTTGCGGGGGACCCTGGCGGAGCTGACAACCAGCTTCATGGGCGCCTTCGGCTCGCCCCATCACCTCTCCTTTGAACTGCTCGGCATGGACTGGCTGCGTACGGCCAACCGTCGAAGCTTTGGCCAGGCGAGCCTCCCCTTTTACGACCTGGCTGAGACCCGCTATCTGCTCAGCTTCGGCGCCGATTTCGTGGAATACCACCTGTCGCCGGTCCAGTACGGCTACGCCTTCGGCCGGATGCGGCAGGGGCGGGATACGGTCCGCGGCCATTTTACCTATGTCGGGGGGCGCATGTCGCTGACCGGCGCCTCGGCCGACCGCTGGCTGCCGGCCCGGCCGGGCAGCGAGGGGACGCTGGCTTTGGGTCTGGCCCGGCTGATCCTTGTGGAGTCCCTTTTCGACGCGGGTTCTCTGACGGCGAACGGACTTCGGGCTGAAACGCTGCTGCACACGTTGGAGGGGTACGATCTTTCCCGGGTTGCGGAAAAAACCGGCCTGACGCACAAGGCCATCTCCGAGGTGGCCCGGGAGTTTGCCACGACCCGTCCGGCGCTGGCCATGGCCGGAGAGTCGGTCGCCTTCCAGACAAACGGCCCGGAATCGGTCCGCGCCATCCAGCTGTTGAACCTGCTGGTGGGGAATCTGAACCGGCCCGGCGGGGTCTACCCGGACGGCGGGTCGATGGCCGGAGCCGAAAACTCCTTCACCGAACTCCTTTCCCTGGTCGCGGCGATGCGCGGCGACCGGATCCGGGTGGCCCTGGTCCATGGTGACCCGGTCCATGCCATTCCTCCGGCCAGCGGCTTTCAGGAGGCACTGGCCCGGGTGCCGTTCATCGTCAGCTTCTCCTCGCTCATCGACGACACCGCCCTGCAGGCCGACCTGATTCTGCCGGACCACGCCGCGTTGGAAAGCTGGGGAGACGCGATCCCGCTGGCCGGCGCCCGGCAAGCAGCGGTCGGACTGATGCAGCCGGTGGTGACGCCGCTCTTCGACACCCGCCAGTTTCCCGAGGTGCTGCTGGCGACGGCCCGCGAGCTTGGGGGGAAGACGGCAGCGGCCTTGCCTCACCAGTCATATCCGGAGATGCTGCAGGGGTGGATGCGCAAGCGGGTTGGCCGTATGGCCGGCCAGGATTTCGAGGCACTATGGGTCGATCTGCTCCGCCAGGGGGGCCTGTTCGAGACAAAGCCCGGCCAGGGCAAGGGATATCGCTGGGTCCCGGGCGCCCCGCTGCCCGCACCGGAAGCGCCCCGATTCGCCGGGGATGAAAGGGAATTCCCGCTCCATCTCCAGGTCTATCCTTCCACCCCCTTGTATGACGGCCGTGGCGCTCCGCTTCCGTGGCTGCAGCAGCTTCCCGACCCGATGACCACCGTGGTCTGGGACAGTTGGGTCGAGATCAACCCCCGGACCGCAGCGGATCTGGGGATCGGTTTTGGTGATCTGGTTGAGGTAACCTCTCCCCAAGGGGCGCTCCGCCTGCCGGCGGTGATCTACCCCGGCATCCGCCCCGACATGGTGGCGATCCCCATGGGGCAGGGGCAGCGGGGGGGAGGACGTTATGCAAAGGGGAGGGGAGTGAACCCCTTGGCCCTGTTGGCGGCGACCATTGAAGGAAAGGACCCCCAACCGGCCTGGAACGCCACACGGGTAAGGGTAAGCCGAATATCGGGGAAGGGTGACCTGGTGACGGCCGGGCATCCGCAGGGGAGCTACCGCAGCGAGCTGATCGGGATTTAACGAAAAACTACAATTCACCACTAAGGCAATTCACCACTAAGGCACTAAGGACACTAAGTAGAATCGGAAATGCAATCAGGTTAATCTGTGAAAGACGTAAAGCAATGATTCAATCTCTAGTGCGCAGTTGGTTTCTTTCCCATACGTTTTCTTAGTGATCTTAGTGTCTTAGTGGTGAACAGCTTTTTCAGGTTTTAAGTGCGAGGAGCCAGGCGATGTGTCCAACCGCAAAGAGACGATTATGGAAAAAATGACAAGTCCGTACAAATGGGGGATGGTGATCGACCTGGACCGCTGCACCGGCTGCGGCGCCTGCGTGGTCGCCTGTCAGGCCGAGAACAACGTGGCCATCTGCGAAAAGAAAGAGATCAGCGAGGGGCGCAACATGCAGTGGCTGCGCATCGAGCGCTTCTGGGTAGGAGAGTACCCGGACGTGCGGGTCCGTTTCCTGCCGGTCCTCTGCCAGCACTGCCACGACGCCCCCTGCGAGCCGGTCTGCCCGGTTTACGCCAGCTACCACAACCCGGACGGCTTGAACGGCCAGGTCTACAACCGCTGCGTCGGAACCCGTTACTGCGCCAACAACTGCCCTTACGCCGTCAGGGTCTTCAATTTCTACTCCCACGAATGGCCGAAACCGCTGGACAACCAGCTCAGCCCCGACATCACCGTGCGCAGCCGGGGGGTAATGGAAAAGTGCACCTTCTGCGTTCAGCGCATCCGTCGTGCCAAGGAAGAAGCCACGGGGGAAGGGCGGTTGGTCCACGACGGGGAAGTGCAGCCGGCCTGCGCCCAGACCTGCCCGGCCGAGGCCCTGGTTTTCGGCAACCTGGCCGATCCGCAGAGCCGGGTGGCGCGCCTCTCCCGCAGCCCCCGGCGCTTCAAGCTGCTGGAGCATCTCGGTACCCACCCCTCGGTCTACTACCTCAAGGGAGGAGGTCGCGAACATGTCTGAGCCAACGCTCTCTGCCGCAAAGAGCGCCGGACAGCTGAACGACGAGCTGCTCTCCTCGCTGCGCCCCCCGACCCGGCGCTGGTATCTGCTCGCCTTCTGCCTCGGGGCGGTGGTGGCCTGGGGCCTGGCGGCCTTTATCTGGCAGTTGACGCACGGCATGTACGTGACCGGCAAGAACCGTCCGGTCATGTGGGGCTTCTACATCACCGGCTTTGTCTTCTGGGTCGGCCTCTCCCACTCCGGGACCATGGTTTCCTCGATCCTGCGGCTCTCCCAGGCCAACTGGCGCCGGCCGATCCTGCGCGCCGCCGAGGCGATGACCGTATTCTGCATCACCGTGGCCGGCCTCTTCCCCCTGATCCACCTGGGGCGCAACTGGACCTTCTTCTACATGATTCCCTATCCCAACCAGCGCGGTCTCTGGCCCAACTTCCGCTCTCCCCTGCTATGGGACATGACCGCCATCACGGCCTACATCATCGGCAGCACCCTCTTCCTCTACCTCGGGTTGCTCCCCGACCTGGCCGTGGTCCGCGACCGCTCCGTCGGCTGGCGGCACAAGGTGTATGCGGTCCTCGCCATGGGGTGGCGCGGCAGTGCCCACGAGTGGTCGGTCTACCACAAGGCCTCGACCCTGATGGCGGCCCTGATCATCCCGGTGGCGGTCTCGGTGCACTCCATCGTGGCCTGGGACTTCGCCGTGACCGTGGTCCCCGGCTGGCACAGCACCATCTTTCCCCCCTATTTCGTCATCGGCGCGATCCTGTCCGGGGTTGCGGCCGTGATCACCCTGATGATCATCATCCGCCGCGCCTTCCACCTGGAAGAGTACCTGACCCCGCTCCACTTCGACAACATGGGGAAACTCCTGCTGGTGATCTCGCTCCTCTGGACCTACGCCTATTTCGTCGAAGTGCAGACCACCTGGTACGCCCATGAACCGATCGAGTGGGAAGTCTTCAGCTTCATGGCCGACAGGTACACCATCCCTCTGCTGGTGATGCTGGCGGGCAATTCCCTGCTGCCGATCACGGCCATGTGTTTCAAAAGGCTGCGGCGTTCGATCGGGATGATGCTGGCGGTTTCGCTGCTGGTCAACGTCGCCATGTTCATCGAGCGCTTCCTGATCATCGTGCCGTCGCTCTCCCACAAGAACATGCCCTTTGCCTGGGGGAGCTATACCCCATCCTGGGTGGAGATATCGGTCAACATCGCCGCCCTGGCCGGTTTTGCCCTGCTCTACACCCTCTTCGCAAAGTTCTTCCCGATCGTGGCGCTTTCCGACGTGCGCGAGCTGGAAGCGCGCAAGGCCGGGGTCCCGTTGGGCCGCGTCCGGGTGCCGTCCATCACGGGGGAGGAGTGAGACCATGGAAATTCTGGGGATCTTCAGCGATGTCGAGTCCGCCGCAAGGGGGGTGAATGAGCTGGTCCGGGCGGGCTTCACCGAGGCGCAGATTACCTCGCTGACCTCGGTCCCCTATCCCGACGGCGTGCTGGTCAGGACCGGGAGGAGTTCCTGGTTCCGCTGGCTGGCACTGGGGGGCGGCCTGGCCGGTGCGGCTGCCGGTTTTGGGCTGGCGGCCGGCACCGCCTGGCTCTACCCGGTGCAGACCGGCGACAAGCCGATCATCGCCCTTTACCCGACCGCCATCATCTGCTTCGAGGTCGCTCTGCTCTGCGCCATCATCGGCACCATGACCGGGATGTTCCTGGAGATGGGGCTGCCTGCCCTGGGGAGGCGCCCCTATGACCCGGCCATTGCCGACGGCTGCATCGGCATCTGTCTCGCTATTCATGCCGGAGGAGAGGTGGTGGCCTGCGGACCTGGGGATGAGTCGGGTGAGTGCATCGGCGGTATCGCTTCCCTCTCATCCGGGGAACAGATAAGCCGGGCGGAGGAGATCATGCGGGCTGCCGGCGCCGTGCGGGTCATCGGGGGGGGGGAATCATGAAACGGATCACGAGACTGGCCGTTCTGGCGGCCGCTCCCCTGCTGATGGCAGCCCTCTGGATGGACGAGCAGCCCTCCTACAAGGCATACGAAGCGCCGGTCCTCTCTCCGCCCGTAACGGCCGTGCCGATTTCCGGCAAGGAAACCGTCTCGCGGGATTCCCGGCTGCACAACCCCGTTGCCCCGGACGCAGCATCCCTGGCGGAGGGGAAAACGCTTTTCGCCATCAATTGCGCCATGTGCCACGGCCAAACCTCCGCCAAACCCGGACCGGTAGGCCGGAAGCTCTCTCCCCCCCCGCCCGGCCTCGACCATGATCTCGTGGGAAGCCTGAGCGATGCCGCTATCTTCAAGGCCATCACCTTCGGCTTCGGCCGGATGCCCCCTTTCCAGGACAAGCTCATACCCCGGGAGCGGTGGAATCTGGTCAATTTCCTGCGGACCCGCATATAAAAGGGCCGGCATTTTTGCCGGCCCTTTTATGCCACTCCCCGGAAAACAGAAGGCTCCCGGAGAAGCTCAGATCTCTTCCCGATAGCTCTTGTAGATGAGCAGGGCGAGTATCCCGCAGCATACCAGCAGGGCGACCACGGCCCCTCCCCAAAGCTTGCGGCGGGCCAGCTCTCCCTCGATGGCGGCGAGCCGGGCGTGAATCTTCGCCAGTTCCGTCTGGAATCCTGCGGTCTGGCTGCGCACCTTCTCCACGTCGACGTTGTGGAAGAGACGGTGGAAGCTGTTGCGCAGGGCGAACAGCTCGTCCTCCATCTCTTTCGTGGTGATGCCGGTCCGGTGCAAGGCGGCAAGCCGCCGCTCGATATCATTGATCCGAAGGTCGGTCTCCGCCATTGCGGACTTGATATCCTCGGCCCGGCCGTAGTCGTGGCAACGGCTGCAGTCCTTCGGGTTGATCAGGGCCGGGGTTGCCATCCGTACGGCATGGTTGCCGTGGCAGGTGACGCAGTGCGGCCCCCCCCTGCCGAGTGCCCGGCCATGGGCGCTGACGAGGTAGTCTTCCTTTACCCCCACATGGCAGCGGCCGCAGAAGGCGGGAATTGCCTCCCTTTTCGGAACGCCGATAAAACCGCGCTCCGGGCTCATCGCCATGGCCATATCGGTCGGATCGCCGCCATGGCAGTTGTGAC
>JBGPCQ010000070.1:0-14383 GCA_041481895.1 Geobacteraceae bacterium
GCCACCGGTCACGCGCTGTCCATCCATCTCCACCCAGGCGACACCATGCTCGCAGCCGTGCGGATTCTCCACCTGGATCGCGTAGATCGTTTCACCGTGCCGATAGCGGAGGCTGAAGCCCTGCCACGCCGCCGGGATAACCGGATTTATCCGCATCTGATTCTCACGCACCTGTAAGCCCAGGACCTCTTCAATCCAGGCCCGATACATCCATGCTGCCGAGCCGGTATACCAGGACCAGCCCCCCTGTCCGATCCGCCCGGGCAAACGGTAGACGTCGGCCGCAACCACGTAGGGCTCAACCCCGTAGTGCCAGACCGAAGCCGCGTCGCGGGCGTGCTCGATCGGATTAAGCATGCGCAAGAGCTGCACCGCCCGCTCCCCATCCCCTTTGCGGGCCATGGCCATGGCCATCCAGAGTGCGGCATGGGTGTACTGGCCGCCGTTCTCCCGCACCCCGGGGGGATACCCCTTGATGTATCCGGGTGATGGCTCTGCGATGTCGAAGGGGGGCTCGAAGAGCAGCACCAGACCTTCATCCTCGCGGACGAGATGGCGCCAGGCCGACTCCAGGGCCTGATCCGCGCGCTTCGGGTCGGCTGCGCCGGAAAGCCACGCCCACGATTGGGGCAGGGAATCGATCCTGGCTTCCCTGTTTGCCGCGGACCCAAGCGGGGCGCCATCATCGAAGGTCCCCCGCAGATACCACTCCCCGTCCCAACCAGCCAGTTCGACCCGCTGGATCAGGGCATACCTGTCCTCTTTATAGGTTCGGCTCAACTCCGGCTGTTGCACAAGGCTTGACAGTTCGACCATCCCCTGCAGCAGATCACACAGGAACCAGGCGAGCCATACGCTCTCCCCTTTCCCCCCGGCGCCCACCAGGTTCATCCCGTCGTTCCAGTCTCCCGTTCCGATCAACGGCAAGCCATGGGGCCCGATTGTCAGGCCGCGGCTGACTGCGCGCCGGCAGTGCTCAAAGAGCGTGGCGCGTTCAAAGGTGACCTCCGGCGTGGAGAATACCTCGTGCTGATCGTCTGCCAGCGGGGGGGCGTTGAGGAAGGGGACCTCTGTCTGCAGGATGTCCAGATCGCCGGTCGTCCGGACGTAGTGAGCGACCACAAACGGGAGCCAGAGGAGGTCGTCGGAAATACGCGAGCGGATCCCGGCGCCGGCAGGTTCATGCCACCAGTGCTGGACATCCCCCTCCTTGAACTGGCGGCTGGCGGCCAGCAGGATCTGGTCGCGCGCAAGGTCGGGGCTGGCGTAAAGGAACGCCATGACATCCTGCAACTGATCGCGAAATCCGAAGGCGCCGCCTGACTGGTAAAAAGCGGAGCGTCCCCAGATGCGGCAGCTTAAGGACTGGTACTGAAGCCAGCGGTTTATCAGGAGGTCGGCGGCCAGTTCGGGGGTGCGCACTTCAATCGTGCCGAGCAGTGCATCCCACCAGGCCCTGGTCTGATCAAACGCGTTCTCAAATGCCTGATCCTCCCGGAAGCTCTGCACCAGCTCCCTGGCCTCCGCCACGGACTCGGCCTGGCCAAGTATGCACGTGATATCACGTCGCTCGCCCGGAGCTATTTCCAGGGAAACCCGAAGTGCCGCGCACGGGTCCAGCCCCGCCTCGGTCCGTTGTGACAGTCTGGTCTGCTCCATTGCTGCCGGGTTAGCCAGCGAGCGGTTGCGGCCGATGAAGGAGGTGCGGTCGGCGCCGTATGAATCGGCCTGGGGAGTGATGGCCACGAAGGCGACCCGCTCTCCGTACTCGGGGTGGTAGCGGTTCCGAGCCAGAAGTGCCTCGGCTTCGTCATCCCACTTGGTCATGACATGCATCTGGGAGGTTTCGCGGTTCTCGCCGAGGGTCAATTCCACATAATAAGTTACCGAGAGCCTGCGCCTTCTGGAGGAGGCATTGGTGAGCCGCAGGCGCTGAAGCTTGATCGGCTCACCCCCGCTCTCATCCACGGGTACGAAGACAGTCAGCTCCTGCTCGATCCCGTTACTGTTATGCTCGAAGACCGTATAGCCCGCCCCGTGCCGGGCCCGATAGGCGCTCTCCTCACGGATCGGCGCCGCGGTCGGCGACCAGAAGACGCCGCTTTCCTCGTCACGGATGTACAGCGCCTCTGTCGCCGGGTCCAGCACCGGGTCGTTCGACCAGCCGGTCAGACGATTGCGCTGACTGTTGCCGTACCAGGTGAAGCCGGATCCGGTTTCGCTGACCAGGGTGCCGAAGGTCGGGTTGGCGATGACATTCACCCAGGGCGCCGGGGTGTTGGTGTCGGGGCCGAGATAGATCGCGTATTCACGCCCGTCCGGGGTAAAACCACCGAGGCTGTTGAAGTAGTTCAGCTCCATGAAGGGGAGCGGGGCTGAGGGCTCCCGGGGAGCACGTTTCCGGGTCAGCGTTTCCAGCAGTTCGGGAGCCTCCTCCGGGACCCCCAATTGCTGGGGCAGCGTGCCGCGTGCCGCCACCAGCACGACGCTGGCAACGGCCTTGAGGAGAGTCAGATCTTCCTCCGGGATCTGCGCCGCGCTCTTCAGGAAGATCCCGCCCGCTCGATCAGACGCCGCGGAGAGGGTATGGGCCTGGATCAGCTGCTCCAGTCGTTCCTGGAGCGGCCGCTCATAGCCCCCCGCCTCCTCGTTGAGGATCACCAGGTCGGTCGACAAGCCATGCATCCGCCAATAGGTGTGTGCCTGGAGCATCTGGCGGACCAGGCTGATCTCCCGCGCCTCGCCAATGGTGATCAGGACCAAAGGCAAGTCGCCTGAAATGGCGTAGGGCCACAAGCCTGCCTGCCCCTTGCAGTTGTCTTCCAGGCGTTCGGCGGGTGCGCGCAAGAGTTGATTGGGAAACAGCAGGTGACTTGCCAGTTGCTGGAAACGGCGCGCTTCGTCAGGCTGGATGTGCAGGACCTGCAACTGCTGCTGGGACGAGCCCCAGGCGAAATCCATGGCCCGCTCGGTCGCATGGGGGTCGCTGTACTTATCCATTAGCAGAAGGATTTGCTCGCGGGTTGCCCCGGCGGCGAGCACCAGGGAAACCTGAGCGCGCTGGCCCGGTTCCAGTGTGAGACTCCGACGCAGGCTTAAGCTCGGATCAAGGACAAAACCCTGGCTGTTGCCGAGATCTTGCACGGCTCCCATGGGATTGGCAAGCGTCCGGCCGCGGCCGATGAACTGCCCCCGGTCGGTTTCAAACTGCCAGCCATTTTCTTGCGAGCTATCAACACCTGCGGACTGAAGCGTCAAGCAATGGGCCACATACAGCGGCAGTTCGTTTTCGCTGCGCGGTCGCCGGTAGGCGAGGAGCGCTTGCTGTTCAGGGAGCGCTTCGGTCTGGATGAACAGCTTATTGAAGGCCGGGTGCTGGCGGTCAGCGTTATGGGGCGCCAAGGAGAGCTCAACATAGCTGGTGAGGTTGAGGCGGCGGGCGCGGGCGGAGCGATTGACCAGGGTAATCCGGCGCACCTCCACATCGTCCTCCGGCGAGACGATAATCTCTGTTTCCGTCTGGATACCGTTATCAGTGCGGTGGAATACGGCCCGGTCGAGGGCAAAATCTACGGAATACCCTTCAACCTTCCCGCCGACCGGATGCCAGGTGCTGGACCAGACACGATCCGGATCAGCCTCATGGATGTAGCAGAAGGTTCCCTGGCTGTCACAGGTCTGATCCGACCGCCAGCGGGTAAGTTCCTGGTCCCCCCACTGACTGTAGCCGCCGCCGCTGTTGGTGACCATCAACCCATAGCGGCCGTTGCTGAGCAAGAGACTCCTGGGGGTGGCGGTATGGGGAGTGGTAAAGGTGCTTCCTGTCATAACTACCAGGTCTTCGCCCGACAGCGCCGGCTCAATTTCCCGCGTCGAGACCAGGTGCAGCGTCGGCAGGGTCGGGATTCGCTCCTGAAGCAGGGCCTCAAAGGCGCGCACCCGCGAGTCGCTGTGAAAACGGCGCGGAAACGGGTCGCCATGGAGGAAATTGGTCAACGCCAGAAACGCCATCCCCTGGTGATGGGCCATATACGCCTCGATAATCACCCCGCGCTTGAGATCCTGGCTTACAGTGTCACGCTGCGGTTGCCGGCTGAAATCCATCGCCTCGTAATAGCCGTAATCGCCGAGCAACCCCAGCCCGGCCAGTTGTTTCAGATTCTGCACGGTCTCACTCGGCGCCACGTTCAGCGCCAGCAGGGTGGCATAGGGAGCGACGACCAGCTGTTCCTCCATGCCGCGCTTCAAGCCGAGCGCCGGCACGCCGAAGGCCTTGTACTGATAGGTCTTGTTGAGGTCCAGATCGGCAAAGGCGGACTCGGAAATGCCCCACGGTACACGACGCGTGCGGCCGTAGGCGATCTGGACCGCCACCGCTTCCCGGGCCGCCTTGTCCAGGAGCGAGTTGCCGTAGGAGCGCTGGAACAGGAGCGGCATCAGGTATTCGAACATGGTCCCGGTCCAGCTGAGCAGCACGCGCTGCCGGCCGATAGCACCGTAGGGGCGGCTCATGGAGAACCAGTGTTCCAGAGGGACGTCGCCCCGGGCAATGGCGACGAAACTGCCGAACCGCGCCTCACTGGCCAGGAGATCGTAACTGGAAACGTCCAGACGGGCCAAAAAGACGTTGTAGCCGATGGCGAACAGCTTGCGCTTGGGGTCATAGAGAAATCGCATGTTCATCCCGGCCGACAGCTCGCGGACGTTGATTATCAAACGCTCAGCCATCTCCAGGGTTTCCCCGGCCAGCCATTGCGACGTGGCGAAGGCCTCGATAACCCGGTCGAGCCAAGGGCCGAGGGGTGCGCCGGCCTGGGGAGACTCCTCGCGAATTGCTCTGAGGATCTGGATCGAGTCGATCCGGCCATGGGCAAGATCGTAGAGCGAAGGCGCCCGGGACAGGTCCTGGCTGATGGCGAGCAGGGCCGCCTGACCCAGCAGGGCAAGCTCCGTTTCCGTCTTTTCGGCAAGGATTTCGATCCAGGTGAGATAGCGATCCGAGATCGTTATCCAGGCGGCCATCTGCTCCTCCATCTCTCCAGCCCATGATGCCGCTCCTCCCGGGACAAGAGGGCCCCTGAAGTTTTCCTCCATTCTCCGCAGCAGGCGCAGTTCATCAACGATGCGGGCCGGTGGGGATTCCCACTCGTTCAACAACCCGTCCAGGATCTGGAGATCGAAGCCGGCACAGCGTTCAAGGCCTACGACCTGTTTCAGTATCCCGCCGGTGTCGCGAAAGCCGGCGAAGGCCTTGCCATCAAGGATCGATCCGTGCACCAGCTCGTCAAGCCCTTGCTCCAGGGCCCAGAGGGCGCCCAGCAGGTTTCCGCTGTCGACAGAGGAGACGTAGCGAGGCTCTAAAGGGGCCAGGGTCTGGATATCGTACCAGTTCAGGAGATGCCCTTCATGGCGCTCCAGACGGCCGATGGTTGCCATGGTGCGGGTCAGCCTTTCGACGACCTGGTTGATGGTCAGGTAGCCGGAATCATGGGCTCCCAGGGCGCTGGTCATCCAGAGGCCGATGTTGGTCGGACTGGTTCGCATGGCCAGGCGGTCTTGATGGGAGACCTGGTAGTTATCGGGCGGCAGCCAGGATGTGTCGGCGCTGACAAATGCCGAGAAATAGCGCCAGGTCCGCCGGGCGATCTGACTGAGGAAGCGGCGGTCAGTTTCCGGCAGCGGTTGTGCGCGCTGCTGCTCAACGGGTCGCAGGTTCAGGAGCCAGCCGAGCAGCGGGGAGAGAAACCACAAAACGAGCCAGGGGGCGGCCTGCGGGAGGCTCTCCGGCATGACGCGCCAGATCGCCCAGCCCACGATGCCGCTGAAGAGGCTTCCCAGGGCCAGGGTCGCGACGAAGAGCGGCTGTCGGCGGGAGTCGCTCCAATGGGTTGCCTGGGCCGTCCACTCCAAAAGATCGCGCCGGGAGATCATGCGGCGGTAGCAGACCCGGGTGATGGCATCCAGGGTCACCGCTGCCTGGTGCGGCAGCAGCGCGGCGTCAGCAGTCGCCCGCAACAGGTCGTGCAACAGCTTCGACGGGGAGAAGTGCTTCAACCCCTTGCGGGTGGTAGCCATAGTGAAGGGTTGCGACAAGGGGTGAAAGAGCAGTTGCATCCCAACCACCAGCGAGGCGATCCCGCCGGTTCTCGGGGAAATAAACCAGGAGGCGATCAGCAGGCCCAGGCTGGTGGCGGGCAACAGGCTGCGGCGCAGGTTATCGAGAATCTTCCAGCGGTTGAGCAGCGAGAGCGGGTTAGCCCCGCGACCGCCTGAAGCTTGAGGAACGCGCGGAAAAATCCACCCCGCGATTTGCCAGTCGCCCCGTATCCAGCGATGGGCCCGGCTGCTGTAACTCTGGTACCCTTGGGGGAAATCATCGTAGAGCTCAATATCGCTGGCCAGCCCCACCCGGACATGAGCCCCTTCGATCAGGTCATGGCTCAATATCCACTCTTCAGGGAACCGTCCCGACAGAACCCGGCTGAAGGCGCGGACGTCGTAGATTCCCTTGCCGTGATACGATCCTTCACCGCTCAAGTCCTGATAGACATCGGAGACCGCCTGGGAATAAGGGTCGATGCCGACCGCATCGGCGAAGAGCCTGCTGAAGGTCGAGACGCTCGTGCTCGGCAGGGTCGGGCTCACCCGCGGCTGGATGATGGTGTAGGAGCCGGTCATGATGTTACCCAACCCATCGAAGCGGGGCTGATTGAGTGGGTGCGCCAGGGTCTCGACCATCCTGCGGGCCGTTGCATGCGGCAGCTGGGTGTCGCTGTCCAGGGTGATGATGAAGCGGATGTCCGCCAACTGGTCCGGGTCGCCCACGTAAACCAGGCGTGCGGCGGTCTCTGGCCGCGTGCCGTCGATCAGGCGGTTCAGTTCCTCCAGTTTCCCCCGTTTACGCTCCCAGCCGATGAATTTCTGCTCGGAGTCACTCCAGGTGCGCTCCCGATGGAAGAGGAAAAAACGCTCGCCGCCATAGCGCTGGTTGAGAGCTTCCACGCACTCTGTCGCAGTCTGGAGCATCCGGCTGTCGTCTTCACGCGAAAGCGTGGCAGAATCGGTGTAGTCCGTGAACAGGCTGAAAAGCAGATTTGCTTCCTTGTTGGCCAGGTAGCGTATCTCCAGCTTCTCCACCTCGGCGCGGGTCGTCTCCGCGTTCACCAGCATCATCGGCACGACTACCAGGGTGCGGAATGCATCAGGAATCCCCGCATCCTCGAAATCCATCTTGGGCAGGGGCCGGGGCGGCAGAAGCCGCGTGACCAGGTAATTGACCACCTCGATCGCCAGCTGGCTGACCGGGATTAAAAGGAGCAGCACCAGTCCTGTTGATCCGACCAATCCGACCGATCCTAAGGCTGCAATCAGGAGCAAAAACAGAATGGAGAAGCCGCCGATGCCGAGGGCGTAGACGGCGGCGTGGTGACGATATATCCATTCCAGGGAGCGGTAACGGTGCGTTTCACGGCATGCGAGCAGGCGGGCCAGCTCAGCCCGTCCCTCACCGACCAGCCAGGTGCCGACGTGGCTATGCTGTTCATCGGTTGTTGATTCACGCCCTGCCTGCGTCGCCAGATTGATGACGCGCTCCGCGACCTGTTCCTCGGTCAGGGCGGAGCCGCGGGCGAGTTCTTCAATCGCCCGACGACAGCGGTCACGGGTTGCGAAATCCATCCCCGCATAGATCCCGGAAGGATCGCGGCGCAGGATCTGCTCCACCCGGCTGAGCTGTTCGAAGATTTCCCGCCAGTCGAGCAGGGCCAGCTGGCGCAGGCTGGTGAAGGCATTGCCGCAGGACAACTGCTCCCGTGTCTGCCGGTTCTGCTCACGCAGATTGAAGTCGTGCAGGGGGTTTTTGAGCGTGCGCTCAAGCCAGCTCTGGACCGGCGCCAATGCAGCCGCCTCGTCGTAGAGCAGGCCGATCAGTTGTGCACCGAAATAAGGAGTGGGAGACGGCTCCGCTTTCGCAAGTTCCGCCAGGATCGCGAAGAGTTGGTTGGAATCGCGGCGATTGGCGGCGATCAGCCGGTTCGCCCAGAAGTCGGACAACTGACGTTCGCGCAGGTTCGCCAGGGCGGTGACGGCCAGACTTTTGATGCTTTCGATAAGCGCAATGCGCAGCATCTGGGGAATTGCCCAGAGTTCCCCGATCGTCAGCGTGCGCACGGATTGGTAGGCCTTGATAAACGCCAGGATATTCTCCCGGTCGAGGCGCAGTTCCGTATGGGAAACGAGATCCTTGGCCAGTCCGTAGATGCACGGCAGCCCCTGGCAGGGATCTGAGGCGAGTGTGGGCAGCTCCCGGTAAAAGCGCCGGGGAAGGTTCATCAGGACAGCGCGGGCGTTCCCATCCAGGATGTACTCGTTATCAAGTATCCAATCGGCAGCCGGCGTGGCTTTCTGTTCCAGGCGGCTCGCCGCGGTGAGATCCGCGCAGACCTCGCGGACCCATTGCCGGGACTGTTTGAGACGCTTGAGCAGCTCGGCAGTGCGCTGCGGCTTCAGGTCCACCTGCTGCTCCCTGGCATGGCGCCGGGCATGCTCAAGGATCTGTGTCGGGGAAAGCTTTACCTCGGGGCCCCGCGGTTCTGCCCGCCGATCGCGCCTGGGATGCATGACAAACAGCGCCGGAGGGATATCGCTGCTTTCCCGCAGCAGAGCCACCGGACGCTGTAAAGATTCGACCGGCGCCTGGAGAATCAGGACGGATTCCCCGGACACGAGCCAGCGGGCATGATCACGCATGACCCCCGGCTCAACACCGTACCTGGAGCGTCGCAGCCACAGCAGAGCAGCCAGGGCGCCGATTGCGGCAGAGGCAAGAATCAGCGTCAGGGGAGAGAAAATGTTCCAGACTGGTAGCGGCTTCGGCCAGTGCAGGAGCAGAGCGGCCATTCCGGCAATCCCACCGAACAGGCAGGCAGCCAGGGTTGCCCCGAGGGCACGGCGCCAGAGGAATGGGTCTGCGATATGGACATCTCCGTCCATCCCCTTATGCATCAGGGCGGCGCGGCTGAAGCCTTGCTGCGCCAGTTCCCGGAGGGCTTTGCGAGCTTCATCTTGTTTTGCGAAGTAACCGATAAGAGTGGCTAGGCCCACATTTTGTCCTTTACTTGACCGCGTTTTCTGAACTTCCAGCCATCGTGAAGGATTTGACAGAGAGGTGGATGGAGATGACCGGAAAACAGAGGGGGGTCGAAATGAAAAAGAGAAATAATTTCGGGTGGCAGGTCAATTCCTGACCATACGCCGTTATCAGGTTTATAGCCAGGTATATTAATCCGGTCAAGGGGCAAATCCCTTCTATTGTGCAGGTGCAAGCATGGGCGCAATTGGCTCTGCAAACCATGGAACAGGCCTCACAGGAAGTATACCTGCAAAAAAACATGTTACAATTAGAGAAGCGGTAATGGCCGCGCAAGGTGGACATGACAGCCAGCTCGTTCCAACACTACATTGTCAAAGGAGGTGGGGAAATCACCGCCTTTTCACTCAGCGGCAAAGCGGCGGAAGAACCACCTCTTCATTCCTTCCACCGCCAGCAGGTAGGCGAGCAGCATGGCGGTCAGGAGCAGGAAAAAGAACGGCGGCGGCGCCACAAAACCGAGATGCGTGCCGGCAGGGGTGAACGGCAGCAGCACTGCCACCGCCACCACCGTCAGCGAGCAGGCGATCAGCCAGGGGTTGGGGCGGCTTTTGAAGGGGTTTTTGCGGGTGCGGATGATGAAGATGACCAGCACCTGCGTGGCCATCGACTCGATGAACCAGCCGGTATGGAAGAGCGCCTCGCCGGCATGGAAGACCGCCAGCATGATGTAGAAGGTAAGGAAGTCGAAGACCGAGCT
Source organism: Geobacteraceae bacterium (assembly GCA_041481895.1). GTDB lineage: Bacteria > Desulfobacterota > Desulfuromonadia > Geobacterales > Geobacteraceae > JAMPXD01. The sequence continues at coordinate 9,849 of JBGPCQ010000070.1, forward strand.
GACCGGGCCGATAATCAGCATGAAGTTGCGGATGAAGTTCATGTCCCAGTGCCGGGGACGGCTCAGGTAATCATCATCTACGCGGTCCAGCGGAATAGGGAGTTCGGATACGTCGTAGAGGAGGTTGTTGAGCAGGATCTGCACCGGCAGCATGGGAAGGAAGGGGAGAAAGAGCGAGGCCCCGGCCATGCTGAACATGTTGCCGAAATTGGAGCTGGTCCCCATCATGATGTATTTCATGATGTTGCCGAAGGTGCGCCGTCCTTCCAGAACGCCGGCATGGAGGACCCCCAGGTCGTGCTCCAGCAGGATCATGTCCGCCGCCTCTTTCGCCACGTCCACGGCGCTGTCCACGGAAATGCCGACATCGGCCGAATGGAGCGACGGGGCGTCATTGATGCCGTCGCCGAGATACCCCACCACGTGGCCGCGCCGTTTCAGGGCGAGGATGACCCGGTTTTTCTGGGCAGGCGCCACACGGCAGAAGAGGTTCACCTGCTCCACCCGCGCTGCGAGCGCCTGGTCATCCAGCTGCTGGATCTCCGCGCCGGTCAGCACCCCGGTTACGGGGAGGCCGAGTTGAGCAAAAACATGCTGGGTCACCAGTTCGTTGTCGCCGGTGATGATCTTGACTGCGACCCGATCGGCGGCAAGTCCGGCCAGGGCCGCCTTGGCACTCTCCTTGGGGGGGTCGAGGAAGGCGGCGAAGCCTGCAAAGACCAGTTCCGATTCATCGCTTACCACGGCATGGGGATGGTCCATTCCCACCCGGCGTGAGGCGATGCCCAGCACCCGGAACCCCTCGTTGCTGAGGGTCTCAAATTGCGCATTGATGCTCATGCGCGCCGCATCATCCAGGGGAAAAACCGCACCCTCCCCATCCGCTTCGTAGCTGACCGACAGCCGCAGGATATCTTCGGGAGCCCCTTTGACGACGAGCAGCCTGGTCGCGGCGTTGTCAAGGAGCACCGAAATCCGGCGACGCTCGAAGTCGAACTGCACTTCATCAATCTTCTTCCAGCCGCTTACATCGATCTCCGTGTGCTCCAGAATGGCGTCATCCAGGGTGCTCTTCAATCCTGTTTCAAAAAAACTGTTGTAATAGGCCAGCTCCAGAACCCGCTGACTTTCCTTCCCCAGGGGATTCTGGTGGCGTTCCAGATGGATGCGGGCCTCGGTCAGGGTGCCGGTCTTGTCGGTGCAGAAGACATCCATGCTCCCCAGGTTGTGGATCGAGGCGAGCCTTTTTACGATCACCTTGTTGGCCGCCATACGCATCGCGCCCCGCGACAGGGTCACGGAGACCACCATGGGGAGGAGTTCAGGCGTCAGCCCGACGGCCAGGGCCACGGCAAACAGGAACGATTCGAGCCAGGGACGGTGAAAGAAGGCGTTGACCAGAAGGACGAACAGGACGAGGAGGACCGTCATGCGCATGATGAGAAGCCCGAACCGGTGGGTCCCCTGCTCAAAGTCGGTAGGGGGGGCCTTGGCCAGAAGGGTGTCGGCAATCTCACCGAGTTCCGTATTCTGCCCGGTGCGGCAGATCAGCACTCTGGCCGTGCCGCTGATAACGGATGTCCCCAGGAGCACACTGTTGCCGGCAGCGAGAACTTCAGCCTCTTCGGGAAACTCAACCGGGGATTTTTCCACCGGAAAAGCTTCTCCGGTCAGGAGGGCCTGGTTGACGAAAAAGTCCTTTGCCTCCAGCACTCGGCCGTCACAGGGGACCAGGTCGCCGGCGGCAAGGAGCGATACATCTCCCGGCACCATCCCCGCGAGCGATATTTCCAGGAGCTTGCCGTCCCGAAGCACCTTTCCGCGCACCGCCACCGACAGGCGCAGACGTTCCGCCGCCTGACCGGCCCGGTATTCCTGGACAAAATCGAGGGTCACACTGATGAGGACGATGGCGCCGATGATGAGGAAGCTGGCGGCGTCGCCGGTAAAAGCGGAGAGGGCGCTGGCGGTAAGGAGAATGATGACCAGGGGGTTTTTGAACTTGGCAAGAAATTGCAGGATCAGCGCTTTTTTGTGCTCACCATGGATCAGGTTGGGGCCGAACTGTGCCAGGCGGAGAGCCGCCTCCGCGCTGCTCAGTCCGTCAGGAGTTGCGGCCAACTGTTCCAGGAGCGCCGTGACGGGGAGTTGCCAGAAGGGGGAATCCGTTTTAACGGCGGGTGCAGGCATGATGGATTCTCTCCAACGCTTGGTCGGGAATGTTTAGGAGACTGCCGGACTTAGGAGTGACTCTACTGCGAGAAGGTCAAATCGGTCCATATTCCCGGAAATTTTCGACGAATAGGTTCACTATTCACTCTCAAATCTCCAGGAATCTGTCCTCAATCTGCCATTCTCTCGCTACGAGCCCCTAAGTCCGCCAGGCTCCTGGCCTTGAGAGCAAACGAAAGTGAAAATCAATTATTTATAATAGTACTATGCAATAAACAAAAGAGAAGGGGTTAAGCGCAATTTCTAGTGGGCCTTCCGGTCCAGACTCCTATACTGGATCGCCTCGGCCAGGTGCTGTTCGCGGATATGTTCGCCGCCGTCCAGGTCGGCGATGGTCCGGGCGACCTTGAGAATGCGAGTATAGGCGCGGGCGGAGAAACCGAGCTTTTCCGTCACTACCTCCAAGAGCCGGTGTCCTGCGGCATCCGGTTCGCAGAACTTTCTGATCTGCCGCGCGCTCATCTGGGCGTTGCTATGGACTTTTGTCCCGCGAAAACGTTCCAGTTGAATGGTTCGCGCCTTTTCAACCCGCGCGGCGATCTCTGTCGAGCTCTCCCCCTCCGCCCGGTCCGCCAGGTCCCGGTATTTGACCGCCGGCACCTCGATCTGGATGTCGATCCGGTCGAGCAGCGGACCGGAGATGCGGGAGCGGTACTTGTGGATCTCCCGCGGCGTGCAGGTGCAGCTTTCCGGATTGTCGGCACTCTTGCCGCAGGCGCAGGGATTCATGGCGGCCACCAGCATCATCCGGGACGGATAGGTTATCGAGAGCAGCGCCCGGGAAATGGTGACTTTTCCATCCTCCAGCGGCTGGCGGAGAACTTCGAGCACATGCTTCTTGAATTCCGGCAATTCGTCCAGAAAAAGAACGCCGTTGTGGGAGAGGGAGACCTCCCCCGGCCGGGCGGAGTTGCCTCCCCCGATCAGGGCGATATCGGAGATGGTGTGGTGGGGGGACCGGAACGGGCGGCTGGCGATAAGCGCCCGGTCCCGGTCCAGAAGCCCCATGACGCTGTATATCTTGGTAGTTTCTATCGCCTCGGTGAACGACATGCGGGGGAGGACGGAGGGGATGCGCCGGGCCAGCATGGTTTTGCCCGATCCCGGCGGGCCGATCATCAGGATATTATGGGCGCCCGCTGCCGCCACCTCGAGGGCGCGCTTGGCGTGTTCCTGCCCCTTGACCTCCGAGAAGTCCTCGCCCGGTTCGAAGTTTTGCCCGAACAGTTCCTCAACGTTCGTTTGGAACGGGACGATTGGCCGTTCGCCGTTGAGGAATTCCACCACCTCGGCCAGCTCGGTGACCCCGATTACGTCGATCCCTTCGACAACAGCCCCTTCGGGGGCGTTCTCCTTCGGCACGATGACCCCGGTAAACCCGGCCTGCCTGGCGGCGACGGCCACGGGGAGGCACCCCCTGACCGGCTTCACGCCGCCGTCCAGGGAGAGCTCGCCGAGCATGAGGTAGTTCTTGAGATGGGCATTTTTCACGATGCCGGTTGCTGCCAGGATACCGATGGAGATGGGGAGATCGAAGGCGGCGCCTTCTTTCTTGATATCCGCGGGGGCGAGATTGACCGTGATTTTCCGGTTGGGGAACTCATAGCCGGAGTTTTTCAGGGCGGACTTGACCCGGTCCTTGCTCTCCTTCACCGCCCCGTCCGGCAGCCCGACAGTGGCAAACTGGGGGAGCCCCTGGGCGATATCGACCTCAACATCGACCAGGATGGCGTCGATGCCGAGAATGGCGCTGCTCAAGACTTTAGCGAGCATGTGTGACCCCCCGTGAAAGGTGAAGGTGAACGGCTCCGGGGATCACCGGGGCAGCGTAGTTTGCGGCATCCGGTGTAACCCTCGTCAGACGCTTTCCACTGCCTGATAGTGAAGAGAAAGCTGGTCACAGAACCGCTTGACCTTTTCTTCCGGAATTACCTTGGACACCACAATTGGATCCCAAAACGCGTCATACCATTGGAGAACTAAATGGGTGCCGCAATAAATATGAATGTGAGCAGCAATTTCGATTTCACAATTTCGTTCAGCGATCTGTGCCAGGGCCTCCAGGTTTTCGGTTGCAATCTGCATGTGGTAAGTCGGATTCGGATCGGATGAACCCATTGGAATCACAAAACCGGGTATGCCATTGGCACAAAAGAAAGACTCAATTTCTTCATCAGGGCTTCCGTTTTCGAAGTAAATGATCCCCGAAGGGGGCGTTATAATTGGCACGGCTCGGAGAAAAGATGGAAAATCTTTTGTGGTATCAATTTGCCAGTGAAGTTTCTCGGTATCAATAAGGTGCC
>JBGPCQ010000071.1:0-14192 GCA_041481895.1 Geobacteraceae bacterium
ATGAACCCGTCGCCAAGGGGCTTCATGGCTGTGCCGGTATCCGGGACAAAAACTCCGAGCAGGACGCCAATGATAATGCCGCATATAACCTGGAAATACAGACTCTTGTAAATCTTCTTCCCTTTCATGTGCATCTCCCTTGACATTGTTAAATACGGGTTCGGTTCAACACCATGTTGAAACATGACACAGACATTGTGTTTAAGTGGTTTGCCTGTTGTTTGGAGCTAAATTTGTATTTAACAATTATAAATCTGCAATGTTGGTGCCATGAGGGATTCGGGTAAAATAATGAACTATTCAGTATAGTTACAATTAGATAGATAAGCTTGTGGAGGATGGATTTGATTGACAATGGCCAATAACTGCCTTTTAGTGGCTGAATTCGGCCTCATACAAAAAGAGCCGGAGGATTCTGCTCCTCCGGCTTTCGGGTATCTGCTGCGATCGTTATCAACGGCGCCGTTTTCAATTGTTCCGACATCATTTTCGTCACCATCAGGATCGCAGGCTCGTCCTCCACCACCAGCGCTGTTTCGTCGCGGCCCAGAGGGAGTTCCGCAATCCTTTCCCACTGGGACACGACGGCTTGGTCCGCGTACCGGGACAGGTAGACTCAAAAGGTCGTACCTTTTCCCGGTTCGCCGGGGAAAGGCGGAATTATCAGCACACGCCCCGCCGCTCAAAAAATTTCCCTTTTTATTTCTTCTTGATCTTGTCTTTTTTTGTTTTATACTTTTACCATTCAAAAACAAAGTCTTATCAAAAGAAAGGAGGTGAAAGTAAATGAAGAAATTAGTGGTGGTATTTGCAGCTATGACGTTTCTTGCGACTTTAATGTTGACTGGCTGCAAACAAACACAGGAGTCGCCGAAACCAGCGGCATCTCCGGCAGCGGAGAAGGGAGAGCCCGGAGCACCCGGAGCACCTGGGGCACCCGGAGCACCCGGAGCGCCGGGAGCGCCTGGAGCTGGAGCGCCGGGAACACCTGGAGCGCCTGGAGCACCGGGGGCACCTGGAGCACCAGCACCAGAAAACAAATAGACGCGGGATAACGGGGTATATCCTCTTGGCGAGGATATACCCTGAGTCTATCAAGCAAGGGGAAGCCAGGGATCTTGAAATATAAGGTTCCTAGGGGTAAGCTTCCAATGTGCTAAGATGATAAATAAAACTCCACGTAAAATAAAAACCCCGGCAGCTTTTCAGCCACCGGGGTTTGATTTTATGGAGCGTGAAACAGAATTCGGAAGCTGCCCCCAATCTTTGCACTTGCTTTAAAACGTTAATAATTTCATCAAGCTAACTTGTGTATCCAACCGGCCAAAGTCTAAAAGAGTGCAGCAAAATCAGTTGATGAAAGTCAGATGAAAGTTCCCACTTTATTCGGCTTCTTCGATTTGAAGCAGTACAGCTTCTCCTCTTTTCCTGGTGGATATATAATAGTGTATTTTCAGTTGCTCTCCGGGTTTCAGGTCCTTCAGGGTTGCTTCCATCCTGAACACAGGATTTCCGGTGGTGAATGTTTCCGTTACAGCCGTTTTAATCGCGCACCCTGAACAATGCACTGTTTCTCCGCAACCCTCCGACAATTCTGCATATTCGCATTCAAACACTTTTCCAATCGATCGCCCTTTGAAAAAGAAGAGTTCCTTGTTGAATAATGCCCGGGCTTTTTCATTGACAGTCTGGATTGAACCTCTTTGATCCAGCACTATTATTGCCACGATCAGGTTATCAATAAACTCTTGGATACTCATACCTTCCTGTAAATCTGATTTCTTAATGCAACTGGAACATAAACCATCAGAATCAGCTCCGATTGTTTTGCCATATTCTGTTGTATCGAGTTCTCCATTGCAGCTTTTGCATTTTCTGGTCATTTCGAGAATTTCTCCATCTGATTTATCGATCAACGAAAAGATAGGGAAAGATTAATCGCACGTATGACAAATGAGCATTTACCGGAGAGGAACCCGCAACAATAACTGCAATCGTCATGGTAATCGTGAACAAATTGCCAAGCCAATGCTTCATGACTGTCTCCTCCGTCGGCACGGATTGTCACCCGAATCCGTTAACTTCGAAGAGTTACCGTGACCCTTTCGAACCGTCTTTGAGACTTAGTATAGCTTGTAAGGTTGCAACAAAGCAACCATTGTTGTCCAATGGAAAGAGGTTAAAGGTGAGAGTGGCTCGAAAGCCCTGGCGGGAAGGCACACCGTGCCGGAAATACCGCAGATTTACCTGGAGCGGGAAACGGGATTCGGAAGCCTCATGACAGGTCGGCTTTTTTATTTCTTCTTTTAATTAGGTAACCTTTGTTAACAATGTAAACTTTGTTTCCATAACCTGTAACCCCTCTCCCATTAAGACTATACATGTCTCAAACCATGAAAACGTAAATTGTGTTTACATTCTCTCCACATCCATCCTGGGCTAATTGCCTGTAACGTATTGATAAATAGATAAAAACCATTTTGGCGCACTCATTGCTAATGAATAGGTGAATCATGTATCCAGAAAGGCTCAAAGTGGAGGTGAGTATGAACGGAACTATACTTCTTGTCGATGACAATTCGATGTTTATCGAAATTGAAAAAGAATTTCTTCAATATACCGGAGTAGATGTTTTAACTGCCAAGGATGGGCTCGAAGCCTTGGATGTTGTCAAGACCAAGCGACCTGATCTCATCTTCATGGATTTGCAAATGCCTAAGATGGACGGAGCGGAATGTTGCCGCGCAATCAAGTCGGATTCTTCCATCAGCACTATCCCCGTGGTTATGGTTACCTCTAAAGGCAATGAAGATGATCAAAGTAAATCTTATGGTGCAGGTTGTGAAGATTTTCTAACAAAACCTTTGGACAGAGACTATTTTCTTACGGTTGCCCGCTCATTTTTACCGAGTATTAATCGTAGGGAAAAGCGGCTGCAAACCAGCATAAAAGCAGTTTATCGTGTAAATAATGAATCAATTTTGTGCGCTATAGACAATCTTGGCATCGGAGGGGCCTTCTTAAGCACCGATTATATCGGTATGCCCAAAAGTGTTATGCAGATCTCTTTCACCCTTCCTGATGGAACAGTAATTGAGTGTCCTGGCAGGATCGTATGGATAAACAGAATCCATTCGAAGTATCCTCGTGGCATTGGAATTAAATTTGCTTTGATGCCTCAGCGTATGCAAGAGGCTCTTAAAAGATTCATTGATACACATACATGACATTTTGTTGGAGGTTATAATAAGCCCTCAATGATTTAAACTTTGTTTACATTGCTGTAAATCCGACTACTTAAGACAACTGAGTGTTGGAGCTTTGCGCCAGGATATTAAATAGTTTCCATCCGGAAACTCCGGATGAGAAACTGTTGGTTTTCAATTATTGTTTTGCGTGGGGTTATTGTTTAAGGAGTCTCATATGTCTTATCGTTATACGTTTACAGATCAGGCAACAGGCGCGTCGCGATACTTTTACGGCTATCTTTATGATTGCTATGGAGATACGCCTGTAAGATGCCCTTATGTTATGAGGTTGAATAATTGTTATTTTTGCAACCATCCCAATAGTAGGGATTATACGTGTGGCCAGCAAAAAAAAGAGTCCCGTGATGATCTGTGAACACTTGAATACATGCTCTATTATCCAGCATATGAGCAAGATAGTGCCTTTTACCATTAACATGGTAAAGATAAAATATTGCGAGTTCAATAAAGAAAAATGTGCCAGGTATAATTTGCTAGACGTTTTTGAGATGGAAAAGATTCCAGATGACTTGTGGCCTACTGACGAATTCAGGGGATTGGAACTATCGGAATCAAAGCTATGTGAAACACGTGAGAAGCTTTACGGATGCCCGAGAGAAGATATACCTGCTTAAATCCACGGTGAATTGGCCATTCGTGGTCTATCGTGCCTGCCAGTACTCGTATTCATACGTCCACTCGGCTTTCCGATATTCGATAAGCCCCTTCATCCGGGCCTTGAATGCATTCCGGTACTCATCCTGTTCCGGGAAGTTCCGTTTATCCCGGATGCACCGGCAAAGCTCCCGCCCCAATTCCTGGGCTCCGGCAAAGAGGGACTCCTGATTGGGGAAGGTGCGGAATCCGGCCATATGAGAACCGATCCCCCCGACCGACTGGGCGCCGATGTCGTTAATGAAGCGCTCCATGTACCTGATAACTTCCTCGTCCTCTCCGCCGCCGGAAGTTTCAACCACCGCGCCATATTTCTCTTCAAGGGCAACGCAGTGAAGGATGCTGCAGCAGCGGTCGAATAGCGCCTTCATCTGGGCAGTCACACTATGGATATAGTTAGGACTTGCGAGAATGAAACCGTCACAGGACAGGAGCTTCGCTTTTATCGCCTCGAATTCGTCGTCCAGGTGGCATTTGCCTAATTTGTGGCAGACATCGCAGCTGACGCAGGGCGAAACCTTTGCCTGTGAAAAGGATACGAGTTCCAGTTCACCTCCACCTTGCTCTACTCCGGCCAATACTTCTTTGAGAAGCCGGCCGGTATTACCCTGCATGCCATGGGGGCTGCCCAATATGGCAAGAATTTTCATAGTCTCCTCCTTGAAGCGTCAACTGCATTGCCGTCCAACGGTTTGATCCGGCCGGGGATTTTCACAATGCAGGAACAAGGTCATTAGTATCAATAAAGTCCCGAATAGCACGTAAAGTTTCCATAGTATAGTTGATAAATTGAAGTCCCATTCCAGACGGCAGGGATGGCTTTTTGAAAGATCCTAAGTCAAGCGTCCATGCCACCCTGGAATTACACTTGATAATTTTGTCATTTCCCGGAAGCTTGAACATAATGAACAAATTCGTATCAACCGGCAGGACATCTGTTGTTGCTAAAAACACCCCGCCAGTGCTCAAGTTTACGGAAAAATCGGCCCGAAGATTGTGTGGTTCAAGGCCATAATATACAAGCAGTTCGACTTCGAACCTCGGCTCATTTCCTCGATTGCATTGTTCATCATTTTTTGACATTTTCGATCTTTCTTAACGTCATTCTCTCCTATCTGTAAAATAGTAACAATTTAATTAATCAAAGTCAATCCAATGACAGAGAACCGGCTCCCCATCGAGGGCAAAAGTGGGCACTGGCACGAGCACATTTCACATTAAAGAAGTTTATCAATATTAATGTCAACGTGGGAGTTTATTGTGCGTTTATAAAAGTAGGAAAGAGCAAAATGAAGGGAGGATTTATGAGAAAGATCGTGGTAACACTAATCGTTGCAAGTCTTCTATCGGTAACAACCGCAGCACCACTGTTTGCCAACGGAGGGGGCGGATACTCTCATGAAAGAAGCGTTGGATTCGATCCCTTTTGGCCGATCACCGCTGCACTGACCATTCCTGCGGCCATCGTCGATACCGCACTTCACATTGCACTCCCGGTACCAGTGGTGTATTCAAGGCCTGCACCATATTACGCACCTAGACCATACTACGCGCCTGCAACATACTACGCGCCGAGAGTATATGTCGCACCGAGGGGATACTATTCGCAGAGAGTGTACTATCCCGCTAGAGGCTATAGGGAATACAGGAGCGGTTGGTAACTAGTGTCCATCCTGAAACTCCGGATGTGACACTTTTGGTTTCCAATTCGGAAACGAAGGATTTTTCGTCCTGGCAAGGAAATCAAGGGTTTACGCGGAGGCGTACATCGGTACGCCGCACAAGCAACCTGAAGATTGACACCGCCAGGGCGGAAAAGAACCGTTTCCGGATGGAAACTAACTATGTCAACAAGAACGGGGCAACTTCAATAAGAGTGGCTGCACAGAAGGTTGCACGAAAATAAAAAGGGGCCAGGTCTTTCGACCTGGCCCCTCGATTTATTTGGAGCGGGAAACGGGATTCGGAAAACTGGCTCAGGAATCAGCTAAAAACAACAAACAATAAAATTTTAACTAGCTATTCAAATCATTCCACTGGCCAAAGTCCATTTAAGTCCATCCAAATTAATACAAATCTATGTTGTTTGCTGAAAGCCAGGTGAAAGCTTTAAGGTTAAGGGAAGGGCTTCCAGGTAGATTTACACCTATACCCCATGACGTGCGAATATCTGCGGATAAACGTGTAAAATAAATCAATAATTTTGTCGGACATATTTACACTATCAAGTTCATATCTGTCGGTCTTTCGAGTTTTAAGCATTTGTTAGTTCAAAAAAAATAATCTATATCACTTGGTTATAGGAAACTCTCATGCGCGTTTGAAACTGGCATACTCCATGCTTAATTTTGATTTTTAGCATATTCAGCTTTTAGAATTGTAAAGCTTTGAGGGGGAAATTTATCATGAAAAATATTATGATTTTCAGCTTATTCTTCGCTCTAACACTCATCTTAGCTATGTCTGCCTCAGCTTATTCAATCACCATTCCAGTTGGCGTTGGCGGTATGCCTATTTATGGTGGTCAGTATGTTGGTCCGATCGCGGCGAACTTAAATGGAAGTCCGATCACCGGCGGCATTACTTGCACGGATTTCAATTCGGAGACATATGTACCCAATTTTACAGGATTCGCAGTCACTGTAGAAACACTTTCGCCGGTGAATCTTGCTGACGCAAGGTTTTTAAGTAACAATAGCTCACAGCTTTTTAAATATGAGGAGGCTGCATGGCTTAACGCACAGATGCATGTGGGGTCGAATCAAAGCCAGATTGGGGAAATCCAGTTTGCAATATGGCAGTTATTTGCGTCGAATGCTTTGTCAGGCGCGTCAGCCGCAGATATAACTTTAGAAAAAGAATGGTTAGCCAAGGCTGCTGCAATTAACCCCTCACTTTATGACTTCAGCTCGGTGAGAATCTATACACCCACTAACAGTAGTGCAAACCAGGAATTCATTTCCGGTGGTGCTGTGCCTACAGCCCCTGTCCCTGAACCAGGCACTCTGCTCCTACTTTGTGCTGGTCTCAGTGGTTTAGCTCTCTGGAAAATGAGGGCAAAGATATAACGTTTTCTAACAATTAATTTGAACACTAAAAGGCTTCCAGAAATGGAGGCCCTTTTTTTGGTTCTTGCGGGTATTTCGGGGGACAATGGGAAAAGCATATTTCACTGTAACGGCTGAGAGCACAGCGGTTTCTCCGCTGCTGCGCTTGGTTGGAATTGGTCTTTTTTTCACTATAATTTTCATACGTTATCAGCGTCCACTCCGGCTTTGCCGGAGGATATGTTTTTGGGTATCTACAGCAAACAGTAGCGAAGAACTGTATCAATCACATTCAATTTTTTCCGGTTTAATTTCCCTTCTTTCCAGCCCTTCGTAGTCTGCCGTAAATCCCATTATTTGATTGCGTCTGATCTCCAGCCATCCCTCTGCGCACTGGATAGCTGCAATTCTATTTGATCTCAATAATTTGACAAATTGAGATGCATTAACGGTATCTTCAGTACCATCAGTATAAATTACCTTTATTTCGATAATCATGGTAAATCCTCCTTGATACATGCGAACTCGATCGTGCAAACATCTATCGGGATAGGCCCAAGGGTATCTTTTCTCTCCCAAACGTCTTGCAAAGTTGGTAACAGTCACATTCAATATATTACAGCGGCGATTAAATAGATCAATGTAGGAGCGCCGCCCTCGGCGCGATAATCGCAGTGAGGCGCCGCTCCTACGTAAATGAAAGATTGTCCTGTTTAGTTGCCGGAGTAATAGCAGTTCATGCAGTAATTGTTCTTTATCTAATTATATAAATGGATATTTAGGCATCAACTCGTTATAAAACCAGCCTTAATCCAACAGTTCACTCTCTTTCATGATGATGTACCTTCTTTTTAATGCGGGAAATAGCAGCCACACTTTATTTCATGATACATCTACTACCAAATTATTCAAGCACACCTTGGATTGATTAACCGGCCTGCAGTGCGTGCACCACAATACCATTGTTATTTCGTGTGGAAAGTAACGGGATTCGGAAGCTGGTTCAGTGGCGGGGATGGAGGCAGCGGAATCACCGTCCAGTGGAGCGCATGTTAGCCGATTTCTGATTTCCTTATTTGCTGTCCAGGACCTCGCGCACCTTGGCCGCCAGGCCCTGCATCGAGAACGGCTTCTGGATGAAATGCACGCCCTCGTCGAGCACGCCGTGATGGGCGATGACGTTGGCCGTATATCCCGACATGAACAGGCGCTTGAGGTGCGGATAGAGGGAAAGCAGGTTCTTGGCCAGGTCCCGGCCGTTCATCTCGGGCATGACCACGTCGGTCATTAGCAGGTGGGTCTCGCCGGAGTGCTCCCTTGCGAGCCTCATGGCCTCGCCGGGAGTGCTTGCCGCCAGCACGGTGTAGCCCTGCATTTCGAGCATCTGTGTGGTCAGTTCCAGGATGGCCGGATCGTCTTCCACCAGCAGGATAGCCTCCTGGCCCCGCAGGGCTGGCCCTGCCGCGCCTTCCGTCCACGCCTGCTCGGCCTTGCCTGCATACCGGGGCAGGTAAATCTTGAAAGTCGTTCCCTGATCCGGCTCGCTGTAGACGTTGATGAAGCCGTTGTTCTGCTTGACGATTCCGTAGACCGTGGCCAGTCCCAGACCGGTGCCTTTGCCCATCACCTTGGTCGTGAAGAACGGTTCGAAAATATGAGACTGCGTTTCCTTGTCCATGCCGCTGCCGTCGTCGCTGACAGCGAGCAGCACGTACTCGCCGGGGACAAACCCCACGTGAGAGGCGCAGTAGTACTTGTCTACGGTGATGTTTCCCGTCTCAATGGTCAATTTACCGACGTCGGAGATTGCGTCCCGGGCGTTGACGCATAGATTGGCCAGGATCTGGTCGATCTGGGACGGGTCCACCTTAACCGGCCACAGATCCGCCGCCGGCTGCAGGTTGAGGTCGACATCCTCGCCGATGAGTCGTTGCAGCATCTTGAGCATCCCCGCCATGGCCTCGTTAATGTCCAGCACCTGGGGCGCAACCGTCTGTTGCCGGGCAAAGGCCAGCAGTTGGCGGGTGAGGTCGGCGGAGCGAATGGCAGCCTTGACGATTTCCTTCAGATCGGCATGGAATGGCTGGGACGGGTCCACTTTCATGAGGGCCAGTTCCGCATGGCCGTGGATGACACTCAGCATGTTGTTGAAGTCATGGGCCACGCCGCCTGCCAGGCGGCCCACGGATTCCATCTTCTGCGCTTGGTGGAGCTGGGCTTCGAGTCCGGCCTTTTCCTCTTCCGTCCGCTTGCGCGCGGTGAGGTCAATGAACATCGCCAAGAGTTTCTCTTCCATCGTGATACCGGAGATTTCAACGACACGTTCTTCCCCGTTTTTACAGGTCACTCTGTATTCGATTGCATCAATATCCCCGCCTTCAACGGCTGCGCGCCGGACCGCTGCATCCCACGTCTCGGTCACCCACTGGCGATAGTACGGGTCGGGATAGGCCCTCAGCCACCACTCGGCCGCGGTGGAAACGTCGTCCGCGGTGTAACCGAAGATCTGGACGAAGCGTTCGTTCCTGAAGGTAAACACCCCATCCTTATCCATATGGCACAAGGGCAAGGGCAACTTTTCAAAGAGTATCCGAAACCGGGCTTCGCTCTTCTGCAGCGCCTCCTCGGCCTTCTTGCGCTCGGTGATGACGTCGAACACAGCCACGAAATGTTCGTGCGCCGGGCTATATACAGAAATCCAGAACCACATCTGCAGGGCTTCGACGAACATCTCGAAACGTTCGGGCTGGCCGGTCATGGCGACTCGGGTGTAGGTTTCGAACAACCGCGGGTCAGCCTCCCGGATACCTGGAATAACCTCGGTGACCTTTCTGCCGACGACGTCCTTCAGCCCGGTAAGCGACGCAAAGGCGTCATTGACTGCGAGGTAGACGAAGTCCCGCGGTTTTCCGTCCTCGAACAATATCCGGCAATAGGCAAAACCGTTCAACATGTTCTCGAACAAGGAACGATAGAGTCTCTCGCTCTCACGTAGCGCTTTGTCAACCCGTTTGCGCTCGGTTATGTCAATAATGAAGCCTTCCACCCCGACCACAACGCCAGCCTGTACGACTGGATGGGCGGAGAACGTATGGTATCCAACGGAGCCATCCTTGCAGCGACGGGAGAACTCACCGGTCGGGATAGAATGACCATTCAGCAGTTTTTCCACATATTGGCGAGCTGCTTCAAGATCACTATCTACCTGCGTTATGCTGAAGTGCCGGCCGATTACCTTTTCCGGGGAGTCATAACCGTGCATGCGCAACCACGCATCATTGACCCACTGGAAGCAGCCATCCCGGTCGATATAGAAGTAACCGGCAGTTGTATCCTCAATGATATTACGGAAGCGCGTCTCGCGCTCACTCATTTCCATCTCTGCTTGTATGCACTTGCTTATATCGCTCAGCACGACTCGACTAATGAAGAGACCGTCGGCTTGCCCTGAGTTCATCGAAGTGTCCTGCGCTGTGGTTGCTTCCATCCGGGCCCAGAATTTGGAGCCGTCGTGGCGCATCATCCGCAGTTTACACGTCTGCGGTTCTCTGGTTTCAAACAGTTGTTTGTGGCAACGGCGGAAGATATCCTGGTCATCTTTGAGGATAAACCGGGAGATCGGCTGATTGACCAACGCGTCCCGAGCTGCGCCCAGCAGGGTCGCAGCGGTGAGGTTGACCTGCATGATCAGTCCCTGCTCGCTTAAGGTGCAATAGCCCACCGGTGTCAGATCGTAGAGGTCGAAATAGCGCGCCCGCGACGCTTCCAGTTCGATCTGCGTCTGGCGCAGCTCAATATTTTGCATCTCCAGTTCTACCTGATGGACCTGCAATTCGTGGAGGAGCCGCAGCGAATCTTCCATTGTTCCTGGTGGGTTAGTTGTCTCTCTATTCTCTCGGAGACGCTCTTCCGCAAGTCGTCGCAACTCGAAACTATCAGAGTTCCGGAGTTTTTTACCAGTCATAGAATGACCTCTTTCTCATCAACACAGAGCCTGTGTGCGTACGGTAATGTAACAGGGAACACGGGGGCTGCTAAATACATCCCTTCAGATAATTCCACCTCATATCACATTAAACAAACTTTATAAAGTCATTTCCACGCACGCTTATAAAGGCCGGTGAAAGGCGGGAAGGGGGGCCAGTGGGTCCTGAAATATGAGGTTCTTAGGGGGCAAGCTTACAAGTTGTTAAGAGATAAAAAACTCCACCAAAAACAAAACCCCGGCAGCTTTTCAGCCACCGGGGTTTAATTTTGGAGCGGGAAACGGGATTCGAAGGCATTTATTAAAAAAATTTAATCTAATAACATACTTAATTATCACACGAATACAGAAAGTTATCTCTCTTTTCAGTGTGTCGAAAGTCCAACGAAGTATGATTGAATTTAGCCAAATAAAAAGTGAATAGAGACAGTCTGGGGACAGTCCCTTCCACCCTTTATTTAATTTGGAGCAACTCCACTTCAAATGTAAGTTCGGCGTATCGTGGTACGGAACCTGGGATACCCTCATCACCATACGCTAGATTTGATGGGCAAACCAGTTTTGCCTTACCGCCAACCTTCATCATCTGCAAACCCTCTGTCCAGCATTTAATGACTTTGTTAAGCGCAAATTCGACTGGTCCTCCGCTCCTATCTGAACTGTCAAATTCTCGGCCGTTCATTAATGTGCCACGATAATTTACTCTTACTGTGTCGGTAGCCTTGGGATTAGCTCCAGAACCTTCTCTAAGACAGGTATACTCCAATCCGGATTTTGTTGTTATAGTTTCTTTCCCCTCTGTATTAACTGGCTCAGCTGCAAACGAGGTGGTGGTAAGAAGGCAAATAATGGTCGCAAAAATAATCCTGTACATAAAATATCCTTTCCTTAAATGATAATTGTTTCGCGTCCGTAATGGCTCCCCCATCGCGGTCAAAAGTGGGCACTGGCAAGAACAGATTTCATTATAACGGGCGGGAGCACCGACCAAAGTGGTAACTTACTATTTAGAGGCTATCAAGGATTTCTTTCCTCTTATTTTCGTACTCCTCGCGTGTAACTAAGCCTCTGTCGAATAGGTCCTTCAGTGTCTCCAATCTGGATGATGCTTTGTCTTTCGGTTGTAGTAATGGATTGCTTGCAGGGCCTATATTGGGAATGACAATCCTTGCGGGGATATCTTCATATTTAATCTCAAGTAACGCCCGCTGCATTTTCAATAAAGCGTCCTCCATGGCAAGACGTCCTGCAAGTCCATAATCGCCACCCATTTCTAAATTAAAATCAACGTGCCCGTTTCCAACTACTCGAGGATTGCCTATAATTTTTCCAGATGCGTCTCTGATATTGCTCGTTAAATCGACTGTAAAATTTGTCGGTGCCCAAGTAAAGATCTCCGTTGATCTCGAGGTAGTAACAAGAACAGGTTCAAGGACAAATTTAATGCCCTCCTTCGACAATTCGTTTTGTTCGCCTACAGATTTTAGTTTTATAACCTTGTCAAATACGTTTAGCAGCATTAGTTGGTAGGCAGTTTCAAGATCCTTGTATGGAAAGTATCTTACGTTCTCGCCCCCACCACCAGGCGTTGATACTTCTTTCTTGCTCGAATCGGCTGAAATGAAGAACCCAACGTTTGCCTTAATCTTGGGCAGAGAACCCAGTTCTCGTTCGATTTTTTCTGTTTTTGGCGAGATCACTATAGAGTGCACACATCCAAAAAGAGTAATTACCATCAACCCTGCGAACAATATCTTAATATATTTCATGCACTACTCCCGAATTGATTTTAGTTTATTAAGCGTTGAGTTGGCATTTGCGATTATTACTCTGCATGATTATAGAGCACATGCTTTCTATAAGGAACACATTAAAGGGAGAAGGATTGACTGACGCATAACGTATGAAAGCACAACGGGTTTTCTATTGAGAGGATGCCTCAGGAAAGTACTCGCTTAACCTGCTGCAACAAAAGGCGCTCGCTTGAGCAACTGCTTCAGATTAACGCGGCGTATCTGTTATCCTCGATCGTGGCGTGAGTAAAAGATTAACCATCCGTTCGCAACTCGTCACTTCACTGCTTGAGGACGCAATCGACAATCGCGTCTATTCTCCGGTTTTTCCGCCTCCCCTCGGGTGTGCTGTTGGAGGTAATGGGCTGGGTGGCACCATACCCCTTGGCAGAAAGGCGGGAGCGCTCGATCCCAAAATTTTTCACCAGGTAGTCCACCACGCTTTCGGCTCTTTTCTGTGAGAGCCTCATGTTGTGCTCATTGTCGCCGACATTGTCAGTATGCCCTTCGATAGCTGTCGTTGTAGTCGGGAACTTTTTCATGTACTCGCCGAGTTTGGCGATCTCAGAGTTGTATTGGGCCTTGATTAAGGCCTTGTCGGTATCGAATTCTATGCCGAGCCTCATGCAGAGTTGTCCCTGAGGCTTGATCTCCTGGGATAAGAAGGCACAGCCGACAGACATGAACAGCAGCGCAGCTAAGGGAACGCAACGGAAGATTCTGGACATCTGTGAGCCTCCGGAGTGTAGTTAAAACGACAAGGTAAAACTGTGTATATTTATTCTATCATAATTTTCTGTATATCAAAAAAAACCCCGGCAGCTTTTCAGCCACCGGGGTCTAATTTTGGAGCGGGAAACGGGATTCGGAGGCCTCAAGAACAAATACCAAGAAGCCCTTAACCTACTAAAATATATCACAATTACGAAACGTTATAACTTTTTTCAGTGTGTCGAAAGTCCAACAAAGTACAGTTAAATTCAGCCAAATCAAATGCAGATAGGGACACTTTAGGGACAGTTCTCGGCAAGATTGGCTCCCCAGCGCTGACAAATCTGGGCACTGGTAAGAAAGTATTTGCTTAGGCTTCTTACCAGCTCACCAGCCCCACACACTTTTTCAGGATTAGCAGAGCGTCGGATAAGTCGATTTTACCATCGGGCTGCGGCGTACCGCTGACATAAGGCGCGACGTCCCCTGCCGCCAGGTATTTGGCGTCCATGGGTATTAGATTAACTGCTATCCTCAGCGCCATCAAAGCATCCGAGATAGTCACCCCGCCATCGCCGTTGAGGTCACCGAGGACGCCGGTTTCTGATCCATTGGTGAAACTTACCTGATCCAGCCAGGCACAGTTGGAACCGGAGGCATAAGAACCGGCACTTCGTGCATATTCCCATTTGATGGTGTGCACCCCGACAGGAACGACGACCGAGTATTGCGC
>JBGPCQ010000072.1:0-14089 GCA_041481895.1 Geobacteraceae bacterium
CCTCATCTCCGGCGCCATCGCCGAGCGGATCAAGTTTTCGGCCTACTGCCTGTTCGTGCTCCTCTGGACCACACTCGTCTATGATCCCCTGGCCCACTGGGTCTGGATGACCGATGGCTGGCTCTTCAAGAAAGGGGCGCTGGACTTTGCCGGCGGCACCGTCGTTCACCTATCGTCAGGTATCTCTGCCCTGGCTGCCATCATGTTCCTCGGCAAGCGCCACGGCTTCCCCACCGAGCGAATGGCGCCCCACAACCTCCCCTTTACCCTCCTGGGCGTCGGTCTACTCTGGTTCGGCTGGTTCGGGTTCAACGCCGGGTCCGCCATTGTCGGCCCCAACTGCTCCGACGCAGCGGGCGGCCTTGCCGGCCTCGCCTTCACCACCACGACGATTGCTCCGGCGGCCGCCGGTCTCTCCTGGATGCTCGCCGAGTGGGTTCATTCCGGTAAACCCTCCGCCCTCGGCTTTGGCTCCGGCGTTGTGGCGGGCCTCGTTGTGATTACCCCGGCAGCGGGCTTCGTGCAGCCCGGCGCCGCCCTTATCATGGGGTTCCTGGCCGGCCTGGTCTGCTACGGCGGGGTAATGATGAAGGCCAAACTGAAATATGACGACTCCCTCGACGTCTTTGGCGTCCACGGCATCGGCGGCACCACCGGCGCACTCCTGACAGGCGTGTTCGCCACAGTCGGCGCCAAGGGGCTCTTGGCGGGCGACGTCAAGCAGTTCATGACCCAGGTAATTGCGGTCGTCGCAGCGGGCGGGTATGCCTTTATCGTCACCATCATCATCGCCTTTGTCCTCGAAAAGACCATCGGCCTCAGGGTCGAGAAGGAAGACGAGATTGTGGGCCTCGACCAGACACAGCACTCCGAGAGCGCCTACAACTGATCATTACGCAGGTTCTGCCGTACCCATGCGCATCGACAAACAGAAAAGCCGCCCGGCAGGGCGGCTTTTCTGTTTCCACTATTCTGCTCTAAATCTATGCAGAAATTGCCTACTTTTGCGGCAATTAACTATTCAGGTTATCGTGATAACTCCGTAACTCCTCTGAAAATGGCTCTATTTCCTTATGGCACGTCTTATGCCTGTACTATAATGCGGATGGCATCAGGCTTTCCGATTCATTAGTGTCCTTCCGGAAACTCCGGATGTGACACTATTGGTTTCCAATTCGGAAACGAGGGATTTTTCGTCCTGGCAAGGAAATCGAGGGGTTGCACGGAGGCGTACACCGGTACGCCGCACAAGCAACCCTGAAGATTGACGCCACCAGGGCGGAAAAGAACCGTTTCCGGATGGAAACTCATTAGTGTGATGGAGACCCATGGACGATCCTCTTGCCAGAAATCTATGCGTGACCGGCCGGATAGACGAGGAATTACTCGTGCAGTTGGCGCATAATGAAAAAATGGCCGAACTGGGCCAGCTGACGGCAGGGGTGATCCACGAGGTGAACACACCTCTGTCGGTAATCGTATCTGCTGCCCAGATGATTCTCCGGGAGGGAGATATCCCGGAATTCGTCAGGGAGATGGTGGAAAGGATCGACCTCGAGGCGCAACGGCTTTCCGAATTCACCAGGGGGGTCCTCTCCTTTGCACGGACCGGAGCGGAGACTGACGGCGAAGCGGATGTAAACCAGGTCTTGCGGGAGGTTATGTCGTTTTTGCGCTATGAAGCGCGCAAGCGCTCCATTACGGTGATCGAAGACCTGGATTACGATGTCGTTCCCGTCGCCGCCGATAACAACCGGCTCAAGCAGATATTCATCAACCTGCTCATGAATGCATTCCAGGCGATGGCCCAGGGGGGTGCCCTGCACGTCAGAACATCCTTGTCCGATGGCCGTTCCGTGCGGATAGAAATCAGCGACACGGGTAAAGGTATTCCACTCGAGCAGATCGAGCGGATATTCGAACCATTCTACACCACCAAAAAAACGGGGGAGGGGACCGGCCTGGGGCTCTATATAGTCAGGAAAATGGTTGAGCTCATGCAGGGCCGGATTGATGTGTCAAGCATGGTGGGGGAGGGGACGACCTTTACCATCCTGCTACCCCGGTCCTGAGCATACTGCCGTAAGCTCCCATGCCTCTGCCATTGTTCGATACCCTTATGACGTGAGCAGCTCCTGCAAAACCTTGCTCATTTCGTTCGGTCGGTAGGGTTTACTGAGTACGGCACAAAACCCGAAATCACCGTAATTCGCCATGACCGGGTCGGTGGAATAACCGCTGGAAACTACCGCTTTAACGTCCGGATCTATCTTGAGGAGCATGGTGATTGCTTCCCTGCCGCCAACCCCCCCGGGGATGGTCAGGTCCATGATGACAACGGCAAAGGGCGCTCCTTCTTCTTTCCTCTTCCGGTAGAGTTCGACAGCATCGGAGCCGTTTTCCGCACATTCGACCATATAGCCGAGCTCCTCCAGCATGGCTCGAGCAACCATTCTGACCGGTTCCTCGTCATCCATCACCAGCACGCGGCCACTGCCAGGGGATACCGCCGTTGGCGAGGGTGGTGCAGGTACATTTCCCAGTTCCGCAGCCGGCAGTGAAATATGAAATGTACTCCCCTTCCCCAATACTGACGTCGCCCTTATTTTGCCGCCATGTCTCTTGATGATCGAATAGCAGGTAGCCAGGCCGAGGCCGCTCCCCTGCTGCTTGGTCGTGAAGTACGGGTCAAAGATTCTCTGCAGATGGGATTCGGAAATTCCGGCCCCGGTGTCCGCTACGGATATTTTAACAAAGTGCTTTCCTTTGAGCAGGGAGTTGACATTTTCCGCGCTTATGGTTACCGCCCCTCCTTCCGGCATAGCCTGGACCGCATTGAGCACGAGATTGTGGATCACCTGGCTGAGCTGTCCTTCGTCCGCCTCCACCGGCCAGAGGTCGTCCGCCAAGGCGAATTCGCAACTGACACTCGATCCGTGCAGGGCAAAATCAGCCGATTCCCTCATCAGGCCGTGCACCTCGATAATTTTCTTAACCGGCTCCCCACCGCGGGCAAAGGTCAGGAGTTGCTGGGTTAGATCTTTGGCGCGGGCAGCCGCATTCTCTGCTTCTTCCAGTCGTTTCGTCACTTTATCCGGAGCGTGCAGCTGCAGGCGTGCCAGGGAGATATTGCCGAGGATGGCCGTCAGGATGTTGTTGAAGTCGTGGGCAATCCCTCCGGCCAGAATCCCGAGCGATTCCAGTTTTTGGGTTTTCAGCATTTCCTGCCTGGCCTGCCGGAGTTCGGTGATGTCCTCCAGTGTCCCGACATAACCAAAGATTCTGCCGTCCGGACTTTTGATAGGGTTTGCCAACCCTCGAACCCAAATCGTTTTTCCTTGCGGGGTAAGATAACGGTGCTCATGGGAATAGCTACCCCCTGTGGCCATTACCTCAAGCCAGACTTTACCGAGTTCTGCGCGGTCGGCGGGATGGATGGCCTTGGACCACCCCTTTCCCATGCCTTCCAGGGCGGACATCCCGGTTATTTCCTCCCAGCGCGGGTTACAGTAAATATTATTCCCTTCGCTGTCCGACCTGAAAATACCGATGGGTGCAGAGTCACAGAGGGTTCGGAAGCGGTTTTCGCTTTCCCTGAGAGCTTTTTCAAGGTTCTTGCGTTCGGTGATGTCGCGGGCAATGCCGAACAGCCCGATGACATTCCCTTTGGCATCACAATAGACCCCCTTGGTGGAATGAAATGTGCGGGTAGCGCCAGCGGACGTAAGGGTTTCCTCGGCAGTTAATGGTCGTCCGCACGTTTGAGTCTGGCGGTCTATCTCTAAAATCTTTTCAGCGGAATCAGGTGAAAACAGCTCGCTGTCGTCGCGGCCGAGCACCTCTTCAATTTTTTTGCCGAGGAAGGCCGCCCCGGCAGGGTTGATCATCAGGTAGCGTCCCTGACGGTCCTTGACATAGATGGCATCGGGGCTGTTTTCGACGACGGCATTCAGCAGGGCTTGCCGTTCCTCCAAGGCGGTGATAAGCTCCTCATTGGTCAACATGCCTCGCAGGAGGAGGTCCACCTCCAAGCTTACCCGTTCGGGCCGGAAGAGCACGTCCGGCGGCAGGTACGAGTAGTTCCTGGATATCACATTGCCAAAAATCACCTTGGGATGGGTACGGATAATGTCGAGGAGTACTTCGGGCGGGAAGCGGGTGCGGTCATACGCGCATAATGCCGGGAGATCATGGTTGAGAATGAAGTCGTTCTTCTTGAATTCATACTCGATGAGCCGTTCCGTCCCCAAGGGCCTCTCCAGAGTCCACGACATTTCTCCGATCAGCCGGAGCCCGGTAAAGCCGTCTCTCTTTGCCTCGCTCAAGGCCTGATGGAGGAATTCGAGGGCCCGGTCGGGATCGAAAGGCTCGTCCCTGCCATACATGCGGTGAATGTCGGGAATGAGCAGAGACCCCTGCATCAGGGCACCGGCTGCATCGATGCCGGCTGACGCCAGCTCCTCCGGGATAGTCGCGACACCGGCCTCGGGGGCAAAATAAAGGCACCGTTCACCCCGCTCCCACCCGATCCTGATGAACGGGACGACCACGGCAAGAAGTTCCGCACGTGTTTCATAGATAAGACAGGGATGGTCATGCAGCTGGAGCTGCTCGATTGCTTTGATGAGCCGGGGAGGCGCTTGTCCTGAATCGTGCATAATGCCACCATTTTTCATTGAGGCTTTACGGATGTTGGTAAGGCTTTTTTGTAAAAGGAAAGTTTACCAGGATAGTATACAGCGATTAGAGGTTTTTAAAACAGGGACAGTGAAAAACCCGAATTATAATCTGATAGATGCCGTTCCCCTTGATTTCTGAAGCCAAACAGACTAGCATTAATTGTTCATAACCGGCTGCACATTCATCACCCTGTCCCGAGGAACAACGTGAAAGTCCTGTTTGTCCATCCCCACGGCTGGAACTGGTATGGTTCCGGAAAAGACATCAGTTCGATCTTCAGCCTGATGCCCCCCCTGGGGATCATGAGCATTACCTCCTTTCTCGAAGCGCGGGGGGTGGCCGTCGAGATTCTCGACTGCCACGCCCGTCCGGCCCCCCTTGAAGATACCCTTTCCCTTATCGTCGCCAAATCTCCCGACGTCGTCGCTTTTTCCTGCACCACCTCGTCGTTTCTCGACGGCTACCAGCTTGCCGAGCGTCTCAAAGAGAGAGCCCCCGGTATCAGGATCGTTTTCGGCGGGGCCCACGCCTGCTCGGTCGGCGTGGGGCTCCTGGACGCCTTTCCCGCCATCGACTACCTGGTGATCGGCGAGGGGGAACAGACCATGTTCGACCTGGTCGATGCCGGCTTCAGGGGGGTGGAGGCGATTCCCGGCGTCGGCTTCCGCCGGGACGGCAGAGGGATCCTGTCAGCACCGCGGGAAAACATCAGTGACCTGGATTCCCTCCCCTTTCCCGCCTACCACCGGCTGGAAGGGTTCCCCCGGCGCTACAATCTTGCGCTGTTCAGCTATCCGACTGCGCCCAACACGAGCATCATCTCCAGCCGGGGGTGCCCCTACCGCTGCAGCTACTGCGACAGGTCGGTGTTCCACCAGGGGTTCCGCTTCAATTCAGCGGCCTACATGCACGAACATCTCGCTTTCCTCAACCGGGAGTACGGCATCCGCCACGTTTTTTTCTACGACGATCTCTTTACCTTCGACCGGGCGCGGGTCGAGGAATTCTGCCGCCTGCTCCGCGCGAGCAGGCTGCCGGTCACCTACAACTGTGTTGCCCGCCTGGAGCACGTGGACCGGGAACTAGTGGCCCTCCTCAAAAACTCGGGCTGCTGGCAGGTGAATTTCGGCATCGAATCGGGGGACCCGGAGGTGCTCAAAAAACACCGGAAGTTCATGGAGCTGGACGACGTGCATCGCAAGCTCCTGATGGTCAAGGAAGCGGGAATGCGCGTCAAGGGGCTCTTCATGGTCGGCCTCCCCGGCGAGGACGAGCAGGCAATTCGCCGCACCATTGACTATGCCCTGGACCTGCCGCTTGACGAGATCAACGTCACCAAGTTCACCCCGTTCCCCGGCGCCCCCGTCTACCGGGACATCCGGGAGCATGGCGAGTTCGTTGAAGACTGGCCGGCCATGAACTGCGTGAACTTCGTGTTCATCCCGCACGGCATGACGAAAGAGCGGCTGGAGGGTCTTTACAGCGAGTTCATCAGCAGATTCTACCGGCGGACGAGAATCCACTTGGGCTACGCGCAGATGCTCTGGAAATCGCCCCACAGCATATACAAGTTTATGCGGGGGTTGCCGGACATAGTTAGGTTCGAGATGAAGCAGAGATGGTAAGTGAAGGAACGCGCCTTTTCCGCCAGCTCTGCGTAAGTCTTCGGGCTTGCTTCGTGCGGCGTAGCGCTGCTACGCCTCCTTGCAATCCCTCGACAGCCTTGATCTGACGGAAAAATCGCGTTCCATTGGTGAAAATAAAAATACATCCGTTACCGAAGGAGTAACAAATTGATGCAGAAGTACCTCGACACCGCCGTCCGCGCTGCGCTGGCGGCCGGCACGATACAGAAGGAGCGGCTCTGGAGCGAGCACGAGATATGCTTCAAGGGTGAGATCAACCTGGTGACCGACGTGGACCGCGACTGCGAAGCATTGATCGTGGCCGTCATCCGGGAGGAGTGGCCGGGGCATGACATCCTGGCCGAGGAGAACGAATACGCCCCGTCCGGCTCCGGTTTCCGGTGGATCATCGACCCGCTTGACGGCACCACCAATTATGCCCACGGCTTCCCCTGGTTCTGCGTTTCCATTGCCCTGGAGATTGCCGGAGAAGTACGCCTCGGTGTTATCTACCACCCGATGATGGCCGAACTGTTCACCGTGGTGAAGGGGGAGGAGGCGTTTCTGAATGGAAAACAGCTCCGGGTTTCGAAGCGGGAGCCGCTCAAGAGCTGCCTCCTTGCCACCGGGTTCCCCTATGACCGGACCCGGGACAACGAGAACAACTTTACCCATTTCGAGAACTTCCAGATGGCGGCCCGCGCCGTGCGCCGCGCCGGGGCAGCGGCCCTCGACCTCGCCTATGTGGCGGCGGGGCGGCTCGACGGCTACTGGGAGTGCAAGCTGAAGCCATGGGACGTGGCAGCCGGACAACTGCTCGTCACCGAGGCGGGGGGGAGGGTCACCAACCATGCCGGGGAGGCCTTTTCCGTTTATGACCACCGCATCCTGGCGTCCAACGGGCTGATTCATGGGGAGATGGTGGAGGTGTTAAAGTCTTAAAGGATGAATTATGAAGGATGAATTATGAAAAGAACATCAAAGCCAAGACCCTTCCTTCATTATTCATAATTGATCCTTAAATTTTCATCCTTCATAATTCATAATTCATCCTTGATTCTATGGATACAGTCCCCTCAACTCCAGCGCCTCAACCACCTTCCCGATGCCGAGCATCAGTGCCGCGGTCCGGTTGTCGACCCGGTGTTCATCCGCGATGGTCATCACCTTCTTGAAGGCGACCACCATGAGCTGACGGAGTCGGTTATTGATCTCCGCCTCGTTCCAGAAATAATTCTGCAGGTCCTGGACCCATTCGAAATAGGAAACCGTTACCCCGCCGGCGTTGGCGAGGATATCGGGAATGACGAAGACCCCCTTGTCCTTCAGGATCTCGTCGGCAATAGGGGTAACCGGACCGTTCGCCCCCTCCGCAAGGATTTTTGCTTGTACCTTGCCGGCATTCTCACGGTGGATCACGTTTCCCATCGCCGCCGGCACCAGGATGTCGCAGGAGAGGGCGAGCAGCTCCTCGTTGGTTATCCGTTCGCAGGCGGGGAAGTCATCGATGGTCCCTTTTTGCAGGAAATGGCGGTGCAGCTCGAACGGGTTGATGCCGCTCTCGCAATGGATCCCCCCCGTTTTGTCGCTGACGGCGATAATCTTCACCCCTTCCCGGGCCAGGCTCCGCGCGGCCGACGAGCCGACATTGCCGAATCCCTGTACCGCCGCCGTTGACCGGTCGAGTTTCATCCGAAGCTTCTTCGCCGCCTCGATCACCATGAAGACCACGCCGAGTCCGGTCGCGTCACTCCTCCCCTCCGATCCGCCGATGGCGATCGGCTTGCCGGTCACCACGCCGGGCACCACATGCCCCACCTGCATCGAATAGGTGTCCATCATCCATGCCATGATCTGCGGGTTGGTGTTCACGTCCGGCGCCGGTATATCCCGGTCCGGGCCGATGAAGCTGAATATCTCGGCCGTGTAGCGGCGCGTCAAGTGTTCCAGTTCCCGCAGGGAAAGCTCGGCGGGGTCGCACTCCACCCCACCCTTGGCTCCGCCGAAAGGTATGTTCATGACCGCGCACTTCCAGGTCATCCAGGCGGCCAATGCGGTCACCTCGTCCAGGTCGACGCTCGGGTGAAAGCGGATCCCCCCTTTTGCCGGGCCCCGCACCGTGCTGTGCTGGACACGGAAGCCCTTGAACACCTTGATATGGCCGTCGTCCATCCGGACCGGCACCGACACCAGGAGCGAGCGTTCCGGATGCTTCAGCTTCTCGATCATGTTCGGGTCGCATTTCAGCTGCTTCTCCGCCTTGTCGATCTGCGCCAGCACCATCTGCCAGGGGTTTATTTTTTGGGTTTCTTCGGCCATTCTGCCACCTCGCGGGGGATAATGTTATTCCTTAAGCAGGTCACAACCTCTGTTACATTGTTTACCATACTTTCCCGACCACTTCATCCGATAAAATTGATTATTCATCGCTTTCGTTTAATATGGGCCGTAAAATTCCGGCCAGGCCTTAATGAATTAATCTAAATCGCCTCTACCCAAATGGCTTGGTTTGCGCTATACTCTCTCGAAAGCCTGAAAGACAGGAGGTGTCCCCCATGCTCGCAGAACTGGTGAAAGTGCTTGAAGAAAAGAAAGCGACCCTTGAGAGAGAGCAGGCCGCGCTTCAGGAAAAGCAACCCGGCCGGGATGCCGAAGAACTGCAGCGCCGGATCTCCTTGATAAACGACCAGACCATAAAAGGATACAAGATCCTCTGGAAAACCTTTATGCCGCCCAATCCCTTCCCCTGCCCCTTCTGCTTCGTGTTTCACAAAAAAGTCTCCCCCCTCAAGCCCCAGTCGCTGGTTGGTGACATGGAACCCTTCAAATGTCCTGAATGCAAGGAAACGTTTGAAATACCGGTGGAACTGTTCTGAATTCCGGTTGAGGGGAGTTTGCGACCTTTTCTGAGCGACGGCAGGAAGCTGATGATACCAAGTCGCAATCAAACGATTACGTTGTTGGCTTCGTCAGTGGCTCTTCAAGTACGCCTTCGTCGCCCCTTCCTCGCCGCCTAGTACTCATTTTGATTGCAACTCGGTATGAGATGCCGGAGGGAGCAGTGCGCCTGTGAGATTGTGGTCCGTGCATCCCGAATACCTCGATGCACGGGGGCTCGTGGCACTCTGGCGGGAAGCGCTCCTTGCCAGGAAGGTGCTGAGCGGCAGGACGAGGGGATACCGCCGCCACCCGCAGCTGGAGAGGTTCAATGCCCTGCCGGACCCGGTGGCGGCAATCGACTGTTACCTGCGGCAGGTGTTCGAGGAGGCAACGAGGAGGGGATACCGTTTCGATGCAGGGAAAATCGGCCCGCCCCGCTCCTGTCCCGCGATCCCGGTCACGGAAGGACAGCTTGGCTTTGAGCTGGAGCACCTCAAGAGAAAGCTTCTTGTGCGGGACGAGCTGCAGTACCTGAAGATAGCCGCGCTCAGGATGCCGGAATCCCATCCGATGTTCACCGTTGTTGCGGGAGGGGTCGAACCCTGGGAGAGGGTCCGGATGTAGCTAGTTATCGGCAGACGCAACTTCGAACCGGTTACGCCCTTTTTCTTTGGCCCGATAGAGGGCCGCGTCTGCGTTCTGGACGATTGAGCTTACATCCCATCGCTTTTCCTTACTGCTTGCTGCTATCCCGAGGCTGATGGTAACCGGGATCATCCCCTCCGGAGTATCCATGGCGTCTTTTCCTATGCAGAGACGGAGTCTTTCAGCGGAAGCGGTTGCGCATCGATTGTCGCAGCCGGGCAGAACGATGAGAAATTCCTCACCTCCATAACGGCCGACTGCATCGTAGTTGCGGAACGCGGCAAGCATTCTTTTGGCGGCCATCCGGAGCACCGCGTCACCCGTCATGTGTCCGTAGGTATCATTGACCTGTTTGAAATGGTCAAGGTCGGCCATGATCACGCCGACTGAAAGACCTTCCCGATCAGCCCTGTTCAACTCCAACTCCAGGATGCGGAGGATTTCCTCGTGGTTCCAGAGGCCGGTGAGAGGGTCGTGGGTTGCCCTTTCGCGAAGGGCTTCGCGGGCCGCTATCAGTTCATTCTGCAGGTCGATGATCCGCCTCCCGGCGCGGAGGCGGACCTTCAGCTCGTTGGACTTGAACGGCTTGGTAATATAGTCATCGGCTCCGGCATCCATGCCGGTGACGAGATCTTCATCCTGTTGCAGTGCCGTGAGGAGGATTATGTAGGTATAGAGGTCCTTACCCTCTTTCCGGATTCTCCGGCAGACTTCGATGCCGTCCATCCCCGGCATCATCCAGTCAAGGATGGCAAGTCCCGGGGCATCTTCCGCCTGCATGGCCTGCCATGCCTCATTGCCGTCACGGGTAACGACCACTTCGTATCCCCACTTGACCAGCTTTACTTCGAGCAGGCGCCGTGAAACAGGGTCATCTTCCGCTATCAGTATCCGCACTGTTTGTCCCTCCTATGAATTCATCAAGTGCCTGTTTGAAGCGTTCCATTTCCTCTTTAAGGTTGGTGAACGCTTCACCGGCGCCGGCAAGAGCCTCTGTTTTCCCCATCATTTCCAGCTTCAGGAGCATCTCGCAGACCGTGCGGGCGCCGAAATTGCTAACCGAGCCCTTGAGTCTATGGGAGGAGCGGGCAAGCCCTGCGGAGTCCCCGCTGATTATAGCGCACTGGATCTCTGCCAGCAGATTCGGGCATTCGTCCCAAAAGATCACCACAACCTCCCTGAGAAGTTCCCGGTCTCCATCCACGCACACCAGCGCCTGTTTCCTGTCGAAAACGTCTCCCCTGACGGTTTTGCTCTGCCGTCTGTTCTCTGTGCCCCTGTCAGGCGCCGGTTTTTCTGTAATTACGCGCTCCATGGCCGAGAAGAGATCCTCAAACTTGAGGGGCTTCGTGATGTAACCGTCCATCTCCGCGGCAAGACATATCTCCCGGTCCCTCTTCATGGCATGCGCCGTCAGGGCAATGATGGGGATGTGCCCGCCAGAGCCTTTTTCTTTTTCCCGGATGAGGGCGGTCGCTTCAAGACCGTCCATTTCCGGCATCTGCACGTCCATGAGAATGAGGTCGAAAGGTTGCTCATTCTGATTTTCGAAGGCATAAACGGCCTCTTTGCCGTTTTCTGCCGCAACCACGGTATGGCCCCGCTTTTCGAGCATGGCAACGGCAATCTTCCGGTTGACGGGGTTGTCCTCGGCAAGGAGGATATGGAGGGAGCGTAGTGTCTCCCGCAGCATATGCCGGGTTACCAGGGGAACCCCCCCGGCGTCATCGGGTTCCGTCTTTCCCAGGACGGTCATGATGGCATCCAGGAGGGATGACTGTTTGACCGGCTTGGTCAGATATGCGGATATCCCCAGCTCGCGGCAGCGAATGGCATCACCCCGCTGACCCGATGAGGTGAGCATCATGATGGTGGCTCCGTCCAGATTGGAACTATCCTTCATCCTTTTGGTAAATTCAAAGCCATCCATGACCGGCATGTTGCAATCGAGCAGGATCAGGGGAAAAGGTTCCCCTGACTCCCCGGCTTGAGCGATCATCTGCAGTGCCGTCTGGCCGCTGTCGACAGAGAAGGGGGTCATGCGCCAGTTTCTCAGCATTTCTTCGAGGACGCGCCGGTTGGTTGCGTTGTCGTCCACCACCAGCACCCGCAGACCCTCGAGATTTTCAAATTTCTCCGGTATCTGCCTGACAACCGGGCAGTTCAGCAGCCCCAGGCGCACGGTAAAGTGGAAGGCGCTCCCTTTCCCTTCCGCACTTTCCATCCAGATGCGACCATCCATAAGCTCGATCAGCCGGGCGGATATCGCCAGGCCAAGGCCGGTCCCGCCGTACCTGCGGGTTGTGGATGCATCCGCCTGGGTAAAGGGTTCAAATATTATCTGCTGTTTTTCCGGACGGATGCCGATTCCCGTATCACTGACGGCAAAATGGAGCATTGCCTCGTCGTCATTTTCCTGTTCGAGGCTGACGGATACGACAACTTCACCCCTCTCCGTGAATTTGATTGCATTCCCTGCCAGGTTGATGATGATCTGCCTGAGGCGGCCCGGGTCACCCACAACTGTATCAGGGACATCAGGGGGGATATGGCAGACGAGCTCAAGCCCCTTTTCG
Source organism: Geobacteraceae bacterium (assembly GCA_041481895.1). Lineage (GTDB taxonomy): Bacteria > Desulfobacterota > Desulfuromonadia > Geobacterales > Geobacteraceae > JAMPXD01. The sequence continues at coordinate 12,407 of JBGPCQ010000072.1, forward strand.
GAGGCCTGAAAGGCCAGGGTCTGCAGGACGTCTCCCATGCAGTCGCGCAGATTGAAGCTGACCGGATCCAAATCCAGACTGCGCGCTTCGATCTTGGAGAAATCGAGAATGTCGTTGATGATGGTCATCAGCGATTCAGCGGACAACTTTACTGCCGCGACGTATTCATGCTGTTCCCGGGTAAGCTCAGTGTCCGAGAGCAGTTCCGTCATCCCGATCACTCCGTTCATGGGGGTGCGGATTTCGTGGCTCATGTTGGCCAGGAACTCGCTCTTCATACGGCTGGATTCTTCGGCCGCCTCTTTTGCCGTCTGTAGCTCCTCCTCCAGTCGCTTGCGGTCGGTGATGTCCTGCAGGGTCTCAATAGCCGCGATGATTTCTCCGTCAGAATTGCGTACCGGCGCGGCATCGAAAAAAACATAGCGGTCCCTGCCGTTCAGATCAGGGTTCCATCTCTCGGCCTGCAGAGCTTCCGGGATAAGGATGGACCGGGCATATATGCTGTAATGTTCCTGCATCTCATCAATATTGCCATCAATAACAATGTCCGCCAGGACAGGCCGCTTATGGCCATAAAATGCCTTCCACTGGTCATCGGTGCCGACGATAGCCGCCGCCTTGATGCCGGTAAGCTCCTCACAGGCCCTGTTCCAGATTATAACCCTGTGCCGGCTGTCGAGGACGAAGGTAGGGACGGCAGAATACTGCAGCAGGTTCTCGGTGAACTCCTTTTGCGCCTGGATGATTTTTTTCTGCCCTTCCGTCTCGGCGAGCATTTTATTGAATGCCTGGGCCAGGGTTCCGATTTCGTCACGCGTTTTGATCTGAATCGGTTTTGGCTCGTCGGTTCTGTCGGTGATTCCCTTGACGTGGTCGGTGAACAGCAGCAAAGGTCTTGTCAAATAGTGCATGAACCGCCACATGACAAGGATGGAGAAGAACAGCACCACGAGCAGGGCCGCCAGGATATACCACCGGGCGCTGTAAATCGGGGCATAGGCTTCCGCCTGCGGGTAGTTGGCCGCCAGTATCCAGTTGGTGGACTTCAGGCGCTTGAAGGAGCTGAGTGTATGCATGCCTCGTGAAGTCACCGTTTCACCGGTTCCCTCAAATCCTCCGATTGCCAGGTCAAAGAGCCTGTTTGCCCCGGGAGGGACATCATTCTGGAGGATTCTTCTTCTGTCGTTATGGATGATGATTGTCCTACCGGTATTATAGAGATAAAGGTAGCCACGTTCGCCGATCTTGATGGTGGCCAGTTTACCCAGGAAATTGTCCTTCATAAGGTCCAGTCCGCCGGCAAGAATCCCGGTCATTTTTCCCCTGGAGTCGAAAATAGGGGCAGTGAACATGATTATCGGATGCCGGTGTTTCTGGGTCGAGAAGAACGGCTCGGAAATTTGCGGTTTTCCGGTCTCGATCGTTTTCTTGATATAATTGCGGTAAGAGTAGTCCTTGCCGAGCAGTTCCGGCTCCGCGGGGGAAGCGGCTATGAGCCGCCCGGTGGGTGAGAAGACGAAGATGCCGCTGTCGAAAAGCGTCCTGGTCCCTGCCTGCAGATGAAGATAATCCTGCGCCTTCCGGGGGGTGCCGGCCAAGTCGGCAGCAGCAATTTCCGCCACGGACGTGAGCGCTCTCTGGACGGTCAGTAACTTGCTGTCGATCTCCTCGGCCAGGGCCGAG
>JBGPCQ010000073.1:0-13947 GCA_041481895.1 Geobacteraceae bacterium
AGGGAGACGGTCTACCTGAAGGAAATCCTCGGCGCCGAGGAGTTCCACCGGGGCAAGCTGAAACTCCCGCTGGCGCTCGGCAAGGACATCTCCGGCGCACCGCTGGTGACCGACCTGGCCCGCATGCCCCACCTCTTGGTGGCCGGCGCCACCGGTTCGGGGAAATCGGTTTCCATCAACACCATGATCCTCTCCCTTCTCTACACAGCCACTCCCCGTGATCTCCGGATCATCATGGTCGACCCGAAAATGCTTGAACTCTCCGTGTACGAGGGAATCCCCCACCTCCTCCTGCCGGTCGTCACCAATCCCAAGAAAGCCGCCCTGGCCCTGAAGAGGGCAGTTGACGAGATGGGGAGGCGCTACCGGCTCATGGCGGACAAGGGGGTGCGCAACGTCGAATCCTACAACCGGCTCCTGGAGCGGGAGGAAAAGGAGCTGGCGGAGCACCGGGGCAAAGAGCCCGTGGGGCACGACGAGCCTGAGGAACTGGCGGATGACGAGGAAGCAGCCATCCAGGCATTCCTTGATAAGGACGACGTGTTGGAGCATGGCCATCTTCCCTACATCGTGGTAATCGTGGACGAACTGGCCGACCTGATGATGGTTGCCGGTCGGGAGCTGGAAGAGTCGATCGCCCGCCTCGCCCAGATGGCCAGGGCCGCCGGCATCCACCTGATCCTCGCCACGCAGCGGCCGTCGGTGGATGTCATCACCGGCCTGATCAAGGCCAATTTCCCGGCCCGCATCTCGTTCCAGGTCTCGTCTAAAACCGATTCGCGCACCATCCTCGACTGCAACGGCGCCGAGGCTCTGCTCGGCTCCGGCGACATGCTCTTCCTCCCCCCCGGGACAGGCAGGCTGCAGCGGAGCCACGGCGCCTTCGTCTCCGACGCCGAAGTCCAGCGGGTGGTGGAGTTCCTGAAAAAGCAGGGGAAACCGGCCTACGACAAGACCTTCCTCGAAGAAAAGCCGGACGACGCCAAGGGGGGGGACGACGATGATATCGACGCGCGTTACGATGACGCCGTTGCCCTCGTTGCCGAGACGCGCCAGGCTTCCATCTCCATGATCCAGAGGAGGCTGCGGGTCGGCTACAACCGGGCGGCCCGCATCATCGAGATGATGGAGCGGGAAGGGATCGTCGGCCCCTCCGACGGGACGAGCAAGCCGCGGGAAGTGTTCATCAGCAAATTGTGAACGGCTTCGCCAAAAGTCCATTTGCGGCGTTGTGCTGCGGGCTGAGGCACTCAACGTACCACTCGGGTACGCCTTGCACCCCAACCCTGGCACGCCTTGCATCTGGAGCTTTTTGCTGTGCCGTGGTGAAGAGTCATTGTAATTAATCTGAGGCAATCAGGAAGGAGACTCTGCCATGAGTGAAGGTCGCAAAAGCAACCTGGTCCACTTTGCCGTTACCATCATCAGCAAGGACCGGCCCGGCATCGTGGCCGATACCACCGAGGTCCTCTTCCGCCTCGGCTGCAATATCGAGGACTCCAGCTGCACCATGCTGGGGGGAGACTTTGCCATGATCCTCATTGTCTCCCACGCCAGGCCGTTCCTCAAGACAGCTCTCACCGACGAGTACAAGGCTCTGCATGAGCGGACCGGGCTTACCGCCTCTGTGCGCCACCTCACGGAAAACGAGGTCTGCCCGGTCAGGGAAGAAGGGGAACTCTGCCTTATCTCGGTTTACGGCTCCGACCAGCCGGGGATCGTCTACCGGGTGACCAGGGCGCTGGCCGACCGGTGCGTCAATATCACCGACCTGAACACTCGGCTCATCGGGACCAAAGAGGAACCGGTCTATGTCCTGATGCTGGAGGCGGTCCTCCCCGACGGGCTCACCGTTGAAGATGCGGGGAGTCTCCTGGAAAAACTGAAGAAGGAGCTGAAGGTGGAGATTGCGGTCCGTGCCATAACGCCGGTCTCCCTCTGACATACATGTCTGCGCGCACAATACTTCTCTATCCCCATCCGGTCCTGAAAACCGTCTGCAGCCCGGCTGATCCGGCTGACCCTGGACTGCCGCTCCTGGTCCGCGACCTGCTTGACACCATGCGGGAAGGGCCCGGTTCGGTAGGGGTTGCCGCCCCCCAGATAGGGGTGCCGCTCAGGGTCTGCGTGGTTGACGTTTCGGGAAGCCGTCAGGGGAAGGAGAACCACCACGGGCTTCTGGTCATGCTCAATCCGGAAATCCTGAAACGCGCGGGTTCATCCGTGATGCGCGAAGGGTGCATGAGCGTCCCCGACTACACCGGTGATGTGGAGCGCGCCACGGAGATCAGGGTCAGCTTCCTCGACGGCGACGGCAACTCCCGCGAAGTCGCGGCGAGCGGGTTCGAGGCGGTGGCGATCCAGCACGAAATGGACCATCTTGACGGCATCCTCTTCCTCGACCGCATCTCCTCACTGAAAACCGGCCTGTTCAGACGCAAAAACTACCGCTGACCCGTCCCTGTCTCCTTGCCTGCGCATGGATAGTGCCGTATGTGGGAAAGATGATCCCGGTGTCTCCACCGCTGAACGGTCACCACCTGTTTGTGTCCGTACAAGGTATAAACATACAGCTTTGAATAATTCCATTAATTGGCTGCAGTCCGTAAATTCTTGACAAAAACGTTGCTATGCTATATACGGCTAGAGCCGGTAGTCTGCGGTTTTGTCCGATGCGACGCAGGAATTGCGGCCTGTCCGTTTTTTGGCGGAAGCATGCGAGCGCGTCATGAAGCAGGAGCATGTACCGCAATGATCTTTTCCATTGCCGGTTGCCACGCAGTCTTCATTTAGATTATCGAACAAAATGTCTCTTCCGGTGAAACTGATTACCGATTGACTATGGATATGCCCGGCGTGACCCGGGGTATTAATGCATGTTGGGTTGGCGGCGTATGAAAGGGGAGGAAGCCCGGTCATGCATCCCAGGAAAAAGAGGAGGAACAATGCAAGGTATATCGAAATCAATAATTGTGGCTGTCGTGGTCGCGTTCGTGACGCCCGCGCTTGCGCTTGCGGCTGCTGACGAGCGGGCCGCGGCCAAAGGGTCAGCCCGCAAGGCGCAGGTGCAGCATGAGAGCGCCGCACGGCAGCACGCGGCGGCGCAGCGGCAGGCTGCCGTGGCTGCAAAAATGTCGTTGGTCAGGCAGATGCAGGGGAACAGCGATCCGGCTCTCCGGACCCAAATGATCCGGCAGCAGATGCAAGGGGGTAAATAGCATGCGATACATCACTTCTATCTGTGTCATCGCGGCCTCATTGGCTCTCTCTGCCTGCGGCAGCACGACCACCACGTCGTCGACGCCCGGCATCAACAGCATCAAACTGCAGGGAGGCAGTGCGAGCCTTTCGAGCCTTGGTGGTGACGGCGGCAGCATCATTATCGACAGTTTCTCGGATGTCAAGATCAAGACGGACGGCACGGTCGCCACGACCTTTACCCTTCCGACGATGTCGCCGGTATTCGGCGCCGTTCACGTTACCGTCACCGGTAGCCCGACGGTGTTCGTCGGGAACGCTCCGGGAGCACACCCAAACGGCTCTCTGTTCGTCAACCTGGATGCTGACATGAACCTTCACCGGGTTACCGACCAGCTCGGCGGCTCGGAAATAGTGACCGGCCTGACGGTTCCCGCCGGGGCTACCCTGGTCCTCCCGGTGAATGACACTGTGCGGAACGCAGCCGCGCTGATCTTCCCCAACTCGGTGGTCATCGACGGTAAGCTGACAACTACGAACGTTGGCGGGATTCAGACAAACCTCTACCTTGAGGCGGGGAACGCGGGGTCAACAAGCACGGTGATTCAGCTTGAGAGCCTCCTGCAGGTGGGCAGCAGCGGCACGGTGACTACCGCCGGGACGACCGGCGCCGGCGGCTTCCTGTTCCTCTTCTCCTGGGGGAGCATGGTCAACCAGGGGGCCCTCGACGCGAGCGGCTTAACAGGATCCGGCGGAGATGCCGGCTTCATAGAACTGGAAAGCTTCGGCTTCCTCTACAATACCGGTACCACCAGTAAAGTCACCGCCAAGGGGGGGAGCGCAACTGCGGGCTCTGGCGGCAACGGCAACCGCATCGGCATGACGGCGTTCAATGCCAGCCTCAACACCAACGGCGCCCTCGACAACAGCGGCGGCGACACCATCGCTACCGGTGGCGCCGGCGGCGCCGGCGGCGCGATCTACCTGCTCGGCGGCATCAATGACGGCAGCAACCCCTTTGGCTATGCCATAACTACTGCCATCGGCAAAGTCCTGATCGGCGGCACCCTGACCAGCAACGGCGGCCAATCCCAGGATGGCCTTGGCGGCTCCGCTGCCAGCAACGGCGCCCTGGCTCTCGGCCCCGGCATCTTCCTGGAAAGCGAAAAGAGCGGACAACTGCTGGTTAACGCCAGGATCACCGCCAAGGGGGGCGCCACAAATGGCGTCGCCGGCGGCAGAGGCGGCACACTCAATCTCAACCAGAATTTCGGCGCGGCTCTCGCGTCCGTCAACCCGGCCCCCATCGAGGGGATCAAGCTGGGCAGCATCATCGACCTGTCTGGTGGCGCGAGCGGCACCGGCGGCACCGGCGGCGCCGGCGGCGCAATAATAATCGCAAACGACTTCAGTCCCGATGCCCTCCCCTCGTCGTCAACATCGAACACTACCGCCGGACTGCCGCTGATCGAGCTGGACGGCTACGCCAGCATCAACCTGTCGGGGGGCGACGCTGTGTCTGGCGGCGATGCTGGCGCATTCCACATCTACACCGCCAGCCCCATGCTTGCCAGCCTCGTCTTCCCCGCCCCCGTCATCTCCAATGCTGTGGCGATAACCGCCACGGGCGGCGCCGGCAACCTGCAGACCGGCAACGGCGGCCTCGGCGGCAGCCTCGACTGGCGAGTGGGGGGGAACCTCCCTGTAGGCTACAACAATGCCTTCCAGGAGCAGATCTCGATACTGGACAGCAAGGGCGCCATCAACATCTCTGGCGGCGCCGGCAACTCGGGCGGCACCGGCGGGGATCTCTTTTTCTACGGCTACACGCTGAAAAGCACCGGTGCCGTCAACGCCAGGGGGGGTAAAGGGACCACCACGGGCGGTAACGGTTCGGCCCTTTCCCTCGAAATGCATGCCACCCTCAACCTGACCAACTCGGCCTCCATCAGCGCTACCGGCGGCAGCGGCATTACCGGCGGCAGCGGGACTACGATCCTTCTGACGGCCGGCAACAAGGTGACCAACAATGGCTCAATTCTCGCCAATGGCGGAGCCGGAACCACTACAGGCGGCTCGGGGGGGGAGATCGATCTTCAGTCCGAATACCACGCGACCACCAACTCCGGGTCGCTGAACGTCGCTAAGGGGTCCGGCACCGGCGGCGTAAACGGCAGGGTCATTATCGACTTTGTCGAAAAGCTTGTCCCTTCCAGCGGCACTGTCATCTAGCAGGAGAGGAGATCAGGGGGGGAGCGCGCTCCCCCGCAAGAAAAAAGACCGCCGGCAGTTGCCGGCGGTCTTTTTTATCGTTCATTCTGAGGGAGTAACGGGTCAGAGCCTGCGCAGGTAGGTGATCGCGGCCAGGGACGTCCGATCGGCCGCGGCCACGCAGTCGTTGAGACCGATGCCGCGGTAGGAGTTGCCGGTGAGGAAAAGGCCGGGGTGGGAGCGGATCTTGTCCTCCAGCATGGCGACCCGGTGGTCGTGCCCCACGATATACTGAGGGATCGCCTGCTCGTGCCGGAAGATCCTGATGAACGAAGGGGGTGCCTTGATCCCCATAATGGTCTTCAGGTCGGACTGGACCCGGTCGACAACTTCCGTGTCGGAGAGATTGATGTATTTCGGGAAGCAGGCCCCTCCCATCATGCTCCGGAGCAGCACCTGTCCGGCGGGAGCCCGGTTTTCGAAGATGCTCGAATCCCAGAGGGTGCCAAGGGTGTTCATTTTGTCTTCCTTTGGGATCAGGTAGCCGAACCCCTTCAGGTCGTAGCGCACCCTGTCCCGTTCATAACCGAAACAGACGACAGTCATCGAAGAGTAGGGGATTTCCAGGAGCGCATGGCCCATGTAGGTATCCAGCCCGCGCACCAGGTCTGCCGTGGCATGGGCCGGGGTCGCCAGAACGACCAGGTCCCCTGCAAATTCGCCGGTCTCGGTCACGACCCGGTACGGGGCGTTCTCTCCCCCCTTTTCCACCCTGACCGCAGTATGGCCCGTCAGCACAACGTCACTGCCGAGCCTGTCAGCCACGATATCGGTAAGGGTCTGCAGGCCGAACCGGAAAGAAGTCAGGATGCCCCCCGGCCCTGCTGCGCTTGCTACCGCTTTCCCCGCGGCAATCTCCTTCTTTTTCTCTTTTGCCAGCTTCAGCATCGCCCGGACCAGGCCGCCGTACTCGCGCTCCAGTTCAGCAATGCGCGGGAAGCAGGACTTAAGGGACATGGTTTCCGGGTCTCCCGCGAAGATGCCCGAAACCATCGGCCCGATCAGTTTGCGGAGAGCTTCGTCGCCGAGCCGGCGGCGGGCAAAGGCTGCCAGGGTTTCATCCACATCCTGGGGGGGCTTTGGAGCGAAAGGCTCCATGGCGAGGCGGAGCTTGCCGGGCCAGGAGATGAGTTTGCTTTTCAGGAAGGCGGGGCCGTTTTCGGGGAGTTGATGGAGCATGCCGCCGGAGCAGATGAAACGCTTGCGGGCATTGTCGTTGCTCCTCAGGAGCTGCGCTCCCGCACCAAGCGCCCGGCAGAGGTCGAGGGTCTGGGGTTTGCTGTCGAGAAAGCCGTTGGGGCCCCATTCGCAGAGATAGCCTTCATCCTTGATGCTCCAGATCTTGCCGCCAATACGGGGCTCCTGCTCAAGAAGGGTTATCTCCAGCTCGACCTTGGCGGCCAGGGCCTTTTTCTGGATCAGGTATGCTGTGGCAAGGCCGGAGATGCCGCCACCAACGACAATCACCTTTTTCATGGGAAGCCTCCTCTGGGGGTCGGGAACTATCTGCCGCTGTCGGCAAGAAAATAAATATTAGGCCTGCGGGGAGAGCTTGTCAAGGCATACGATTGTTGACAGGAAGGAAAACTAAGATTAAATTCAAGGGACGGCTTTTGCTGATGACCGTACCCTGAAAGGACCCACCTATGCCACCCATCGATTATTACCAGACGCTCGGCCTGAAGAAGAACGCCACACCCGATGAGATAAAGAAGGCTTACCGTAAGCTGGCGGTCAAGTACCATCCGGACAAAAATCCCGGCAACAACGAGGCGGAAGAGAAATTCAAGGAGATTAACGAGGCCTACGCCGTTCTTTCCGATCCCCAGAAAAAGGCGCAGTTCGACCAGTTCGGCTCCGCCGGCTTCCATGAGCGCTTTTCACAGGAGGATATTTTCCGCGGTTTCGATGTGGGAGATCTGTTCCGGGACAAGGGATTCGGCACCGAAGACATCTTTTCGCGCATCTTCGGCGGCGGTTTTCAGCAGCGGGGCGGGAGGATGCTGCGCAGGGGCGAAGACTTCACCATGGATCTGGAGGTCTCCTTCAGGGAATCCCATGCCGGCGGCGAAAAACGGATCGCCTTCATGCGCGAGGGGAAACGCGAAGAGCTTGCGGTGAAGATCCCGGCAGGAGTCGATACCGGCGCCCGGCTCCGCATTCAGGGCAAAGGAGGGGCGGGAGTGGGGGGCGGTCCGCCCGGCGACCTCTATCTGACGGTGAAGGTGCGCAGCGATCCGCACTTCAACCGGGAAGGCGACGACATCATCGTCGAGCAGCAGATAAAGTTCACCGATGCAGCTCTCGGGGCATCCCTTGATGTGGCGACGCTGGAGGGTACCAAGCGGATCAAGGTGCCGGCCGGGATTCAGCCGGGAACGAAAATCCGGCTCAAGGGGTTGGGTTTCCCCCATATGGGCGCGTCGGGACGAGGCGATTTTTATGTCAGGATAGTTGTCAGGGTGCCGGAGCAGCTTACCGCGCATCAACGTACGCTGCTGGAGGAGCTTGCCGAGAAGGGGGTGTAAGGGTAGCTGGGACTCGGGACCGGGAATCGGGAAAAGAACCGATGAGGGTCTTAAAGCCTCTACCGGTCCCTGGTCCCCGGTTTTTACCGTATATCGATGACCGCATTCTTTTTCAGGTCAGCAGCCCATTGTTTGAATCTTTCCTCGGATTTTTTCTTGTAGATGATTTCCTCGATTTCCCCTTTGGCTTCGTCGAATGTTTTGGTGCTTTTGACGAATTTCTTTTCCAGCTTGATAATGTGAATCCCTGCCGAAGTCTTGACGAGGTCGCTGATTTCACCCGGTTTCATGGTCGCAAGGACGTTCTCGATATCGGGGAGCATCTCCCCCTTTTTAAAGGTCCCAAGGTCGCCGCCATCCTTGGCCGTCGATGCATCGTTGGAGTACTTTTGCGCCAGCACGGCGAAATCTTTGCCGTTTTTTATTTCCTGCAGGACGGCCGCGGCGGTGGCCGTGATTTCTTTAACGTTGCTCTCCGGGGCTTTCGGGCCGATCATGAAAAATATATGGCGGGCCTGAAACATCTCTTCGCTGTAACGTTTATAGTTGGTTTCGTAGTACTCCTTTACCTCCGCCTCGCTCACATGGATCTTGGCACGAACTTCCTCGCTCATGAGCCGGACGCGCTCCATTTGCTCCCTGACCTGGGCCTTGTACTGGTCGAACGTGAGACCCTGGCCGTTCAGGGCAGCGATCAGGGCTTCCTGAGAAATTTTATTCTGCTTCTTTACGTCTTCGATGGCCAGGCGCAACTCTTCTTCCGACACCTTCACATCGAGTTCCTTTATTTTCTGGCTGATAAGCTTCCGTTCAATGAGCTGATTCAAAGCGGAGGTGCGGACTTCGGCATTCTGGAGGGTCGGTCCGGGCTTCTTGTCGGCAATTTTAAGGATGAGGGCGACTTCCTTATCAATGTCATAGGTTGTTATGAGTTCGCCGTTGACGATGGCAGCAATGCCGCCGATCTGATCAGCCGCGGAAAAGGACGGCAGTGCCGCCAGGAGCACCAGGAGGAAGGTTGTTCTTACGATGAAGGTCATCTTTTTCCCTGTGGAAAGGGGCGCTGGTTTTCCGGCGCCCCTGTTAAAGTGGTAGTGCGTGGTCTTCCCTGCAGGGAGGCTATTTCTTCTTTCCATCGGCCGGCGCAGCTGCTGCGCTGCCCGCAGCAGGCTTGGTATCGAGGCTCTTCAGCACGTCCTCTTTTATCGAATATTTGGCGGACTTCTTCATCTCCTCGCGCATTTTTTTGAAGATTTCCTGCTGTTTTTCGGGCATGAGGGCGGCTTTTATCTGGTCCTTCACCTCGGCGAGAGGAAGTAAGCCGGCGGCGCGTTTCCCGGCAAGCTTGATGATATGGAAACCGAATTTGGTCTTGACGATTCCGGATGTCTCCCCTTCCTTCAGGGCGAAGGCGGCCTTTTCAAATTCGGGGATCATGGAGCCTTTGCCGAACCACCCCAGGTCTCCCCCCTTTGCGCCGGCGGGATCTACGGAATATTTGCGGGCAAGGTCTTCGAATTTACCCCCCGCCTTGAGCTGGACTTGCACATCCTGGGCTTCTTTCTCGGTCTTGAGGAGGATGTGGCTGGCTTTCACCTGATCGCCGGTCCGGAATTTCTCTTTATTCTCGTCATAAAATTTCTGGAGGTCGGCATCGCTGATTTTCGCCTGTTCCTCAACCTTCTGCTTCCAGTAGGCCTCGATGATGACCCGCTTCTTGAGGTCTTCCAGCCTGTCCGTCACTTCCGGGCTCTTGTCAATGCCGGCTTTCTGGGCTTCCTGCAAGACCAGTTCACGCACGATCATGGAGTCGATCATTTCCTTCCGCCCTTCGGGAGTCTCGGTCATCGGCTTCAGGTAGGGGGGAAGAATTTGCACTTCCTTTTTATAGTCTTCCGTGGTTATGACGCTGCCGTTCACTTCTGCAAGGACCTGCCCTTTCGGCTCTCCTTTCTTGGAGACTTCCGCGTTCTTGGCTTTGCAGCCGGCGAACGCCAGCAGGCAGAGGGTGACAACCGCACAGCGCACATATCCTTTATACAACATGGGAACTCCTTTATTCATTAGTGGATTAAATCAATTTTATAAAATTACCATATCAACCCAGCCTTTTCAATACATTTCTGGTCTCGGCGAGGACCCCTTCGAAGGAGGTATCGCGTATCTCGGCAATGAGCCGATAGTCCGGAGTGAAGGTGCATTTTCCGGGTTCCTTCCGGATCAGTGCGACAATAATGTCGGGCGAGACAGGGGTTTTGGGGTGGAACGCGAAAATCAGTCTTTTCCCGTCGAACTCCACTTCTTTGATGAGGAGGTTTTTCAACCCGATCCGGATCTGCATGACTTCCAAGAGATAGGAGGCGGCGAGGGGGAGTTTGCCGAAGCGGTCCACGAGCTCGTCCGCCACTTCGGCGATCTCCTCCGACGTCTCGGCCTGGGTCAGTTTTTTGTAAATGACGAGCCGCTGGTTCGGGTCCTTGACGTACTCCTCCGGGACAAAGGCGGGAACGCGCAGCTTGATCTCCGGCTCGACCCGTTCCTGGAGCTCCTCCCCCTTGAGTTGCCGGATGGTCTCCTCGAGCATTTCGGTGTAGAGTTCGAAACCGACGGCGGCAATGTTGCCCGATTGGCGGGCGCCCAAAAGGTCGCCGCCCCCCCGGATCTCCAGGTCGTGGGTGGCTATCCGGAAGCCGGCCCCCAGTTCGGAGATGTCCTGGAGGATCTTGAGCCGCTCCCGGGCATCGGACGAGATGGCGCCTTCGCCGGGGATCAGGAAATAGGCGTAGGCACGCTGTTTTGCCCGGCCGACCCGGCCGCGGAGCTGGTAGAGCTGGGCCAGGCCGAAGGCATCGGCCCGGTTGACGATCAGGGTGTTGGCGTTCGGGATATCGAGCCCCGACTCGATGATGGTGGTGCAGAGCAGGAGATTGCTTTCCCCGTGCATGAAGGCGAGCATCACCCGTTCCAATTCCTTCTCGTCCATTTGGCCGTGGCCTATGACGATTTTTGCCTCCGGCACGAGCCTCCTGAGATGTTCGGCCATCGCCTCTATAGACTGCACCCGGTTGTGGACGAAAAAGACCTGGCCCCCCCGTCGCAGTTCCCTGAGCACCGCTTCGCGGATCAGCTCGTCGGAGAAGCGCGAGATAAACGTCTTGATGGAGAGTCGGTCGACCGGCGGGGTGTCGATGATCGAGAGGTCCCGGATCCCCATGAGCGACATGTAGAGCGTGCGGGGGATAGGGGTTGCGGTCAGGGTCATGATATCGACCACCGCCCGGAACTGCTTGAGCCTCTCCTTGTGCGACACGCCGAAGCGCTGTTCTTCGTCGACGATCAAAAGCCCCAGGTCCTTGAAGGCCACATCTTTCTGCAGCAGGCGGTGGGTGCCGATGATAATGTCGATCTCCCCCTTTTTTGCCCCTTCGAGGATGGCTTTCTGTTCTTTCGGGGAGCGGAAGCGGGACAGCATCCCGATCCTGACCGGATAGGACTTGAACCTTTCACCGAATGTTTCCAGGTGCTGCTGGGCGAGCACCGTAGTCGGCACGAGCACCGCCACCTGTTTCCCGTCCATAACCGCCTTGAAGGCGGCACGCATGGCGACCTCAGTCTTTCCGTAGCCGACGTCGCCGCAGACCAGGCGGTCCATAGGTTTGGCCCGCTCCATGTCCCGGATCACGTCCTCGATGGCCGCCATCTGGTCAGGGGTTTCCTCGAACGCGAAGGAGGCCTCGAACTCCCGGTAGAGATCGTCCGGCGGGGAAAAGGCAAACCCCTGGTCGACCTGCCGGGCCGCGTAGATCTTCAGGAGCTCTTCGGCCATTTCCTGGACCGCTGCCCTGGCCCGCGACTTGGCTTTTTCCCAGGAAGCGGCCCCCAGCCGATCGATCCGCGGCTCGACCCCATCCGCCCCGATGTAGCGCTGCACCAGGTTGATCCGGTCCACCGGGAGGTAGAGTTTGTCGCCGCCGGCATAGTCGAGGAGGAGAAAGTCCCCTTCCCCCCCCTGCAGCGCAATGTGCTGGAGCCCCCGGTAGACGCCGACCCCGAAATCGAGGTGCACCATGTAGTCCCCCGGCTTGAGCTCCGCCAGCGATGTCAGCAGCTGCTTTTTCCGCGTTTCGCTGAGGCCGCGGCGTTTCAGCCGCGGGCCGAAGATCTCTTCTTCGGCAATGACCGCCAACCCTCCCTCCCGGAGGCGGAAGCCGCGGGAGATCTCGCCGGTGAGGATGTCCAGCTTCCCGTCCCGGCGGGTCCGCTCCGTCGGAAAATCCCGTTCTGAAATTGCAAGAGGGAGCTGGTAGTGGGTGAGGAGCTCATAGAGACGCTGCGCCTGGCCCCGCTGATGGCAGGCCATGATGACCCGCATCTTTTCCCCGATCCAGGCGGAAACCCGCTCGACCAGCGGTTTCAGGACCGCTTCGCTGTCCGGCGAGAGGTCCAGTTTCAGATCGGAGTTCTCTTCTACGGCAAAACGGAAGGTTCTGCCGTCTTCTTCACCTGCCGTAATCTCCAGGCAGGGGAGGGAGAGGCGCCGCCGCGATACGCTGATGTCCGCCAGCTCTGTCGCAGAAAGAAAGAGTCCGGCAGGGTCGCAGGTGATGACATCCCGCTCGAGTGCCCGCTGTTCGGCCAGCGCCAGCTCGGCGGCGAAGTTTTCCTCCGCAGCGTCAATGGCCGCCGGGTCCACCAGCGCCAGGAGCGCGTCGGGACCGGCATAATCGAACAGGGTCTCCAGGTCGGGGTGGAAAAGGGGCTGGAGATACTCGATGCCGGGAGGGAAGAACGAGTTCTGCAACTGTTCCATGAGCTCGCGCCGCCGGGCGGGGGGGAGGTCAAGGGCATCGCACCGGTTTTTCAGGCGCGCTGCAAACTCCTTCAGCTCTTCTTCGGAGAGGATTATTTCGCGCGACGGGAGCAGGACCAGTTCGGTCAACGGGTGGAGCGAGCGCTGGCTGGCCGGATCAAAGGTCCGGATGGTGTCGACGAAATCGCCGAAGAACTCGATCCTGACCGGACAGGGGCGGTCGGGGGGGAAGATGTCCAGTATGCCGCCGCGGATGGAGAAGGCGCCCCGGTCCTCGACGAGCGGGACATGGGCATAGCCGAGATTGACCAGCTTCCTGAGCAGTGCCTCGCGCTCGACTTCCTCGCCCGTTACCAGGTACTGGGAGACCTCCCCCAGGATCCGCTTCGGCAGGACCCGCTGCATAACGGCGCCAACCGGGGCGACAACCCCCCTGACCGTCCCTTCCATGAGCCGGGCCAGCACATTCAGCCTTTGACCCGAGATGTCGGGATGGGGGGACGCCTGCTCGAAGGGCGTGGTGTCCCAGGAGGGAAAGTAGAGTACGGGTTCTTTCTCCCCGGCATAAAACCGGAGTTCCCGGCATAGTTCCTCGGCGGATTCGGTGTCCGCCGTGATGATCAGGACGGGTTCCTTAATCTCGGCAAAGAGCCGGGAGAGCAGATAGGCGGGGGCCGAGCCCCTGAGCCCCGCCAGGGTTACATGGCTGTCCGCCGGGGCAAGGGCGGCGGCGATTTCCTTCAGTGTGGCGTTGAATTCAGGATTCATTGACGGGTCTGAAATCCGGGGATAGATGGAGGATAGTATAAACATGATGATACCAGAAATTGAGGACTTAATCCAGAACTATGGCCGATGCCCCGGGTCTGACGGCATTCGTCCCCGTGACGGACTCCGGCAGAACCTTTTCCGACTGGATGAGCCGCCCCGGTGGGAGGCCGACAGGAGAGCTTTTTTCTTGACCGGGAAAAATATCCGGGTGTACTGTTGACGGACCTGCATGTACCGCAGAATACGCTACCCGGATGTGATGCGATGAAATGGCTTCTTCTTGGCTCCATTGCCCTCTACCTGTTCGGAGGGTATAAACGGGTGCTCTTTTATGCCGCTCTGGCCGCGGAACTCGCCTACCTTGCCCTG
>JBGPCQ010000074.1:0-13912 GCA_041481895.1 Geobacteraceae bacterium
CACCAGAGAAAATGCTACACCTTCTGTCGAATAGTCTCCAACACCAAAAACTTGATTTATAAAATAGTACCCAACATCAGTCTGTTGCGGCATGGCACGATGAATGCTTCTTGTTACATTAAGACCCACACCAACAAAAAGGAGACTCAAGCAATGAAAAAGATGACTGTTCTGATAGCAGCAGCTCTCGCCCTTTCAGCCCCGCTGGCCGCCCTTGCCGTGGAGCATGATCACGGCTCCATGAAGATGGACCATGGTGCCGGCATGATGGAAAAAGGAAAGCCGGCCTACGAGAAAGTTGTTGACGGGGTAAAGACGACCTTCAAGGTGATGAACATGAAGGAGCAGATGAAGGGGATGGAGATGCCGAAGGGGATGAAGGAAACCCATCATCTCATGATTGAGTTCAAGGACGCCAGGACCGGCAAGGCGCTGACCGAGGGTGAGGTAAGGGTCAAGGTTCAGGGGCCGGACAAAGCCGAGCAGACCAAAGACCTGATGGGGATGGAGGGGCACTTCGGCGCTGATTTCGACCTTTCGAAGAAGGGGGAATACGGTGTGATGACCAAATTCAAGCTGAAGGACGGGAAGGTACGAAGCATCATGTTCCCGTACATCGTGAAATGATGCGGCTTCGCTAAAAGTCCATCTGCGGCGCTGCGCAGCGCCTCCCTTCACTGCTACGCAGCGCTGTTTATGCCCGCAGGGTGCTACGCCTCGCTCGGGAGCCACTGCGCGCCTTGCATCCGGAGCTTCTTGCTGTGCCGTAAAACATTGATAAAAGGCGGCCCTGCATGGCCGCCCTTTATTATACCGGGGTGTGGGTAATGTTCAGAAAATATGCTTTGACCTTCCTGTTGTTGGTCCCAATCGTTCTTTTTTCCCTTATCTCCTGCAAGAAGCAGGAAGCACCCCCGCCGGCAAAACAGGCAAGGGTCTCCGCCACCAAGGCTTATGAGAAGTACTTCGGCCCCGCGCCCACGACCGACAAGGGGGCCTGCTATGCCTTTGTCATCTACTTCCCCTCTGCGAAGGAGCCGGGGAAGGTGGCCCCTTTCCCTTTTTTCACCTTCGACGAAGGAAGCATGAAGAAGGTGGCGGTAGAGCGGCTGCTCGGGGGGATGGAGGTGCCGGCGTACCGGGATGAAATCCTCCAGCCGTTCGCCCCCGGAGCCCGCGTCCTGGAACTTGCCCAAGCCGATGGTTTGTGGAAAGTTGACTTGAGCAAGGATTTTCTGGTTCCCGGAAAGAGCCGGGACGGGATGCTGAATGCCCTGGTCATGACTCTTACCCAGTTTAAAGGGGTAAGGGGTATCCGTGTTCTTTCGGAAGGGAAGGATCTTGATTACGCCCGGGGGCCGCAGCTCCCGGCCGCCTCATCGGTGCTCGATCCTTCACCCCCCCGTCTGCTCAGCGTCACCGGGGTCAAGGATAAGGGGGCGAAGGATCTGGAAGTGGTGAGCGCCTATTTCGACCGGCCGGTGGAGATCCGGGAGATAACCATCTCCGATAAGGGGGGAAAGGCCTTTGCCGGGGAGGTCTACCACTCGGTGTTCGACATGGCGGCGGTCCTGAAGCCGAAGGAGCCGACTCTCTTCAAAGCCGGGATGCCGGTAAAGGTACGCTGGCAGGTGGTCGACAAGGTCGGGCGTTCGGGATCGGGTGATGGGGAGTACCCGCTTGAAGTGAAAGAACACTGAAACCTGTTGCAATTCATGGAGAACATATGAAAATTCTTGCTGCAATGACTGCCACTGCTTGTCTCCTGCTCACGGGGGTGGTTTTCGCCCACGAAGGGGAAAATCACCAGGAGATGCACAAGGGGAGCGGGCAGATGGCGAAGCTGCACAAGATGATGCCCGTCTATGCCCGGTCCCAGGCAAAAATCAATGAAGCCCTGGAAAAGAGAGACGCAGCAACCGTTGCGAAGGAAACCGGGAAAATACTGGCGACGATACCCGACCTGAAAAAGGCAACGCCGCACAAAAACGTCCGGGAGTTGAAAGCCATGAGAAAGATAGCTTCGGCGTTTGAGGGAAATGTCAGGGAAACAGCGGAACTGGCGAAAAAGAAAGATTTCACCGGGGCCAGAGTCGCCTTTGAAAATGCCCAGAAGCGCTGCAACGAGTGCCATGTGAAGTTCCGGGACTGACAACCCACTGCAGACATAAAAATCGGGAGGTAGCGATCATGGCTGAGAGCGGACGATTATCTGACAAAATACTCAGTTGCCTCGAACGGCATCAGCGCATGCTTGCCGAGCGGCAAAAGCTCACCGATAGTACAATGAAGGAACTGGTGAAACAAGGACCTCTTCTACAACGAATTTCTCACCTTTAAATGAACGGCGACCGTGTAAGATTCGAAATTCAGTCGAACGTTTCGCGCATAATTCGGGCGAAGGCTGTCGCGGCTGGGGAAAGTTCACGGCCGGTGCGGGTCACCAGGAAAAATTGACGCGTTATTTCCAGGCCGGAGACGTGCACTTCCACCAGTTCACCCTGTTCCAACTCCCGGCAGACTGATACCGCCGGGATGAAGGATACCCCGATGCCGGCGACGACTGCGCTCTTGATGGCTTCGTTGCTTCCCAGCCTGACCTTGACCTGCAAATCTTCCAGATCTATCCCGGCGGCGTTCAATGCTTCGCTTACCGTCTTGCCGGTTCCCGACCCCGATTCCCTGAAGATAAAAACCTGGTTATGCAATTCGCCGGGCAGCACAAACGGGTGTTCGAACCATGGGTGCCCAATCCCTGCCACCAGGATGATCCGGTCGGTTCCCACCGGGGTGAAGTCACAGCCATTTGCCTCAAAGCGGCTGCCTACAACCCCCAGTTCGATTTCCTCCCGGATGAGCCTCTCCGTAATCTCCTTGCTGTCCCCCTGGTGCACGGTGAGGTGAAGCCCGGGATGATGCCGGAGGAGAACCGGCAGGAGCCGGGGCAACAGGTAAATGCCGGGAATGCTGCTTGCACCGACAGTCAGGGAGACATCCTCGATCCCCCTGAAGCGGGCGAGGGCACTCCGGGTTTCCCGGATTTCGTTCACGATCCGTCGCGCATGCATGAAAAGCAGTTTTCCGGCTTCGGTCAACTGTGCTCCGCGGGGGGTCCGGTCGAGGAGGCGTATTTCCAGTTCCGCTTCCAGGGCGGAGATGTGCTGGCTCACCGTGGACTGGGTGAGATAGCTCGCCTCGGCTCCCCGTGAGAAACTGCCGCTCTCCGCCACTGCCAGAAAAACCTCGAGTTGTTTCAGGTTCATGACCTTCCTATCGTAATTATAAATATATCCAATCGGTTTTATGGAAATTATCAATTTGACCGGACTCTGTCAAATGGTTTACTTAGGGTACTGACGAATATACTCAGGATAAGGAGATGTGATGAAGAACGCTCTGTTGCTTCTGGTAATGGGAATAGTTGTCGGCGTGGCGCCGGTATGGGGACAGAACAGATCCGGTGTTGTCACCGTTGTCGTGGATCTGTCGGCGCAGGAGAAGGGAAAGGACGCGCGTCTCTGGCTTCCCTACCCGGTCTCCGATGCGGATCAGTCAATCACCGCCGTCAAAGTGAGCGGCGACTTTTCCGAGTCCGCCGTCTACACCAACCGAGCGAACGGCACCCCCCTGCTTTATGCCGAGTGGCCGAAGAATGCCGTGAGCCGGAAGCTCACCCTCGTCTTTAACGTAGACCGGCAGGAGGTGACATACCGCGATCTTCCGACAAGAGAGACCTCATGGGATCCTGCCGACTACCGGAAATTCCTTGAGCCGACGAGCCTTGGGCCGATCGACGGCGAAGTGAGGAAACTGGCGGAGAAAATCGTCGGGGGGAAGAAAGGCAATCTCGAAAAGGCGAAGGCGATCTATGACTGGACCTGCGAGAACATGTATCGGGACCCGGACACTAAGGGATGCGGCACGGGGGACGTCTGTGCTCTCCTGCGCAAGCCGGGAGGAAAATGCACCGACATATCTTCGGTGTACGTCGCCCTCTGCCGGGCAGCAGGCGTGCCGGCCCGGGAGATCTTCGGCATCCGCCTCGGCAAGAAGCCGACTGAGGATGTTACAACCTGGCAGCACTGCTGGGCCGAGTTCTTTCTGCCCGGCACCGGCTGGGTGCCCGCTGACCCGGCAGATGTGCGCAAGGCGATGCTCGTGGAGAAGCTGAAGCCCGAAGACGTCCGGACGAAAGAATTGCGCAGCTACTTCTGGGGCGGCATCGATCCCTACCGGGTGAAGCTTGCCGTGGGTCGCGACCTGATCCTTAACCCGCCTCAGGCCGGGCCGCCTCTCAATACCTTTGGCTATCCGTATGCCGAGATCGGAGGAAAACCACTCGACTTCTATGACCCGAAGGCATTCAACTATACGATCACCTATCGGGAGAACTGAACGGAAGCTCGCGGGGTGTCGGGATGATTCCCCCGGGAATGCCGAGTGCAGGTCAAGGGAGCCGCCTGGTCAGTCTTAAAGATGATTGGGCGGCTTTTATTGTGCCTATGGGCCGGGCCATCTGAATGCGCGGTCCGCTCCCGGAGTGTTGGCAGCCGGGGGGACTTGCCTATCCTGTTTCTTCTTCCTGATGCAGTTAATACACCTGAGTAACGGGTCATGTGGAAAATTCCACAGCAGTTGGATACTATTCTGCTGTTTCAGGTAGAACCGGCACGCCGGGTTCGCCGCTGAACACCTTTCATCAGGCAATCCGCGTGATTATTTGCAATTGGTACGAACCTTGTAACAGGTAACTGTATGAACAAACGGAAACTAATAAACCTGCTGCTGGTCATGGCCGCCGTTCTGATGCTGACGGTCTTTGCGTTTTCCGTCCGCCTCACTGCTTCTCCGGATACGGATAGAGCTGCCCGGAAAGCAGGGGGGTGCTGCTGCTCGTTCACCGATAAAGACAACAAAAAACCGTAAAGGAGTTATGATGTCGAATTCAGGAAAAATGATTAAAATCGCAATTCTGGTTGCCGTTGCTGTCGCCCTGTCGGCCGGGGCGGCCTTCGCCATTCTCGGCATGTGGAAGTACGAGAAAGTCAAGGCCGCAAACGGCGTGGTCAGCATTCCTCTGGCCAAAGTCGGCGACGGCAAGGCGCACTTTTACAAATACGAGTCAGACGGCAAGGCAATTGTATTCTTCCTGGTCAAAGCTGCTGACGGGTCAATAAAAAGCGCTTTCGACGCCTGCGATGTCTGCTTCCTTGAGAAAAAGGGGTATGAGCAGCAGGGGGATTCCGTGGTGTGCAAGAACTGCAACAAGAAGTTCGCCATCAGCCGCATCGGCCCCCATGAGAGCGGGGGGTGCAACCCCTGCTCTCTTCCCCACAAGGAAGCAGGCGGCAGCGTGATTATCAGCGTCGAAGACCTCAAGGCCGGGGCGAAGTTTTTTTAAGCAAGCATTAATCTTCAGTTACGGCATTCTACGTCTTGAATCAAGACCTTTAACCGCCCGCTCCCTCCGGTCGCTCAAGGACGCAAAGGACGCAAAGGACGCAAAAGAACCGCAAGAACCTTTCAGGGGTTAAACCCTTTTCATTTCTGGTTTTCTTCGCGTGCATTGCGTACTTCGCGGTTACAAAGGTTCTCGGGGCTGGCTGAAGATCAGCACTAATCGGCAAACTTAAAATCTAAAGCTTAAAACCGGATCGATTTATGAACCTTTACAATATTTCCATCAATAATCTGCGGCGCCGCAAGGCAAAGATGGCTTTTCTCACCATCGGCCTTGCGGTCGGCATTGCCACTATTGTCACCCTGGTGACGCTCACCCTTTCCATGTCCGGGGATATCGGCCGCAAGATGGACGAGTTCGGGGCGAACATCCTGATTACGCCGCAGAACAACGGCCTCTCCATGAATTACGGCGGCATCAGCCTCGGCGGCGTTACTTTCGATCAGCGGGAAATCAGGGAGGCCGACCTTCCCCGGATATCCACCATCACCAACAGCAGGAATATATCCGCGGTCTCTCCCAAGGTGCTCGGCGGGGTGCGGGTGGCGGGGAGGGATGCGCTCCTGGTCGGGGTGCGGTTCGATAGTGAACTCAAGATGAAGCAGTGGTGGAAGATCTTCGGTGAGGCGCCCAAAAGCGACGCCGAACTTCTGCTCGGGAGCGATGCCGCCAGCCAGTTCAACGTCATGCCGGGTGATCACCTCGACGTAAAAGGGGAAAAGTTCCGGGTGGCCGGGGTTCTCGCCCAGACCGGCTCACAGGATGATTCCCTGATCTTCGCCCGGCTCGGCAAGGCGCAGACGCTCCTCGGCAAGGAAGGGAAGATCACCCTGGTCGAGGTGGCGGCGCTCTGCAGCGGCTGTCCGATCGGCGACATGGTTCTCCAGATTGCCGAAAAACTCCCCGACGCCAGGGTCACCGCCATCCAGCAGGTGGTGGAAGGAAGGCTGAAGGCCCTCGCACAGTTCCGCCGCTTCTCGTATGCCCTCGGAGGGGTGGTGGTGTTCATCGGTTCCCTGATCGTTCTGGTCACTATGATGGGGAGCGTCACCGAACGGACCACTGAAATCGGCGTGTTCCGGGCAATCGGCTTCAGGCAGAGCCACATCATGCGGATTATCCTCGTGGAGGCGGCGCTCGTGAGTCTTCTGGCCGGAATTGCCGGGTATGCCGTGGGGATGGCGGGGGCGAAACTGGCCCTGCCGTTCATGGCGGAAAGCAGGCAGGCACTCCTGGTATGGGATGGTTCCGTGGCTGCCGGTTCGATATCACTTGCCGTGGTGGTAGGGCTCCTGGCAAGTCTCTACCCGGCGGTGAAGGCGAGCAGGATGGACCCGACAGAAGCCCTCCGTGCTTTATAGAAACGCGGCTTTTGCGCAATATCTGCGTAAGTCTTCGGGATTCCTTGTGCGGCGTGGCGAGGCCACGCCTCCGCGTCATCCCTCGACAGCCTTGATCTTGCACAAAATCCACGTTTCTTAGGTTTAACCTGATCCATGACGGATTTTGTAGGGGCATCCCTTGCGGGTGCCCGTAATCAGGATACCCGCAAGGGGTATCCCTACAGTTATCTTGGATTTAGTTCCGAAAAAATCAGAAGCGGAGAAAAACAGAAAATGTCCCTGATTGTCATGGAAAACCTGAAAAAACACTACACGAGCGGCGGTGAGACGGTGGAGGCGCTCCGCGGGGTCAGCCTTGCAATCGAGCCGGGCGAGTTCATCGCCATCATGGGGCAGTCCGGCTCGGGCAAGAGCACCCTTCTCTCTATCCTCGGGGGGGTGAACCATCCCACCGAGGGGTTTGTGGAAATGGCGGGGGTACGGCTGTACGACCTCCCCGGCGAGAAGCTGGCCGATTTCCGGGCCGGACATCTTGGCTTCGTCTTTCAGTCGTTCCATCTCATCCCCTACCTGACGGCCCTGGAAAACGTCATGCTGCCGCTCGCTATTGCACGGATGAAGCGCTCTGACAAGAGAAAGGCCGCCGGTGAGGCCCTCACCCGTGTCGGCCTGGCGGACAAGGGGGAGAGGCTCCCCAACCAGCTTTCCGGCGGTGAGCAGGAGCGGGTGGCAATTGCCCGGGCCATCGTCGCCAACCCGCGGATAGTTCTGGCGGACGAGCCGACCGGTAACCTCGATTCCAGGACGAGCAGCGAGGTGATGGGTCTTTTCCGCGAACTGAACAGGGGAGGGCAGACAGTGGTTATGGTCACGCACAATCCGGAGAACTGCGCCTATGCGGACCGCACCATATACCTCAAGGATGGGATGGTGGTAGCGGCAGGGGAGGATGTGGCGCCTCGGGAAAAATGCGGGATGAAAAAACAGTTGACTTGAAAACCCTCTTTTGCTATAAAAGAAAGCTCATTGAGCGGGAATAACTCAGTGGTAGAGTGCAACCTTGCCAAGGTTGAAGTCGCGGGTCCGAATCCCGTTTCCCGCTCCAACTAACTCCAGGGAATCCTTCGGGATTCCTTGTTTTTTGCCCCGACTTTCACCAAAACTTTCACTAAGAGAGTTTTCATGGGAGTGCGGGGTTTCTGTTTTCCACGGAGAAGAAGGGATAAACAGTGGATGGAACCATCATGGAACTGCTTTGCTGGTAATCGATGACCAGGGGAGAATTCTTTCTCTTCGGCTCTACGAAGTCCTTACCGAAATACTCCAGAATCTGCCATAAATCCTCTTCAAGCCCTTCGATGTAATCCCCGTAGACCTCGTATATCATCTGCTTTGTGCCATGCCCCATGAGCCTTACCAGGCGGTTAGGATCGATTCTGAGGGTAAGCGCCCAGGCCGCGAAGGAATGACGCATGGAGTAGGGCACCTTGTCGGTGATCCCGCTTGCTTTTGCCGCCTTAGTCCAGACATCCTTGAGGAAGGTTGATGGCCGGAACATCGTGCCGCTTTTGGTTGTGACGACCAGCTCCCCGGTGCTTCTCTCCAGGAGGACATCGAGACGCTTTCTGATCGCCTGGGTGATGGGGATCTTCCTGATCCGGTAGCGGGTTTTCGGAGTGTCATGCGCTATCCCCCGGACGATAGTATGTTGCACCTGGATGTAATCGGGGTGAATGTCGCTTTTTCTGAGTCCGGCCATCTCGGAGTTGATCATCCCGGTCAGGATCATCAATTCGACTACCGGCTGATACCAGGGATCGACCTCTTTGAGGAATGTCAGCCACTCATCGAAGCGGAACCCTTCCCGCCTCTTGGCAGGTGCTTTAGGGAGATGTTTCTTGAGGTTTGAGAAGGGATTGTGCAGTATCCAGCGGAACTGGTCACAGGCATCGTTCCAGATCGTCCTGAGGGGTATCAGGATATTCTTTGCCCTTGCCTTGGAGAGAAGTTGCCCCTTCTTTGCCCCCTTCTTCCATTTCAGGGAGGCGATGAACCGCTGGATTTCCACCCCGCTTATCTGGAAGAAGGTAAATTCCCCGAAGTAGGGGAGGAGCCAGTAGTCAATGATTAACCGGTAGTCGTCCTTCTTGGTTCCTTCGGGGTAGCTCTTCCAGACGTTGAGATACCATTCCTGGAGATAATTGCTGAAAAGGATGTCCCGCGGTTCCGGTGCGTACTGCCATCCCTCCAGCTTGGCGAAATATGCTTTCTCATCTTCGGATGATCCGGGGAAGGCCTCGGCAAAGATGAGTTTCCCCGCGTCTCTTCTCTCGATGATACGATCCAGCCAGGTTCTCACTTTTTCCCGGTTTTTCCTGGTGTCATTAAGCCCGGTGGATTTCTCCACCCGCCGGTTGAAGTAGTAGTAAAGGATGTAGAGCTTTTGTGAGCCTCGTTTCCTGATGATGGTTCCCTGTTTCTTCTCCTGATTGTCAAAGAGCACTACATCCAGGGGGGTGATCTGCTTCATGGGTTTCTCCATTCCGCTATCCAGTACCCCACCGGCCAAAGTCCGAGAAGGAGCATAACACATTTCATTTCTCATTTAGTACTCCCAATTGATCGGACTCGGTTTAATTTGGCTAACCGGCTTGAGGGAAGGTTTTACCGGCGGAACCTTCTCCACGTTTTCCGGTGATCCTGTCAGAAGTTCCTGGATCAACTCACCCGACCAGATGAACCGGAGGACATGCCCCCGCTTGAAGTAGTGCCGCCCCTGGGCGAGGATGCCTTTCTTTATCCAGTTAAAGAGGGTTGCCCTGGACACCTGGAGACGCCCAGCCAGTTCTTCAATAGTGAGGAATTCACAGGAGGTGAGGGGATATGTTGAACTAGTACTGATCATCCCTTACCCCCCTGAAACGGCAGATCGTCAGCATAGTTTTCCATTTCACGCAGTCCTGCGCGTTCAACATCGACCTTTGCCATAATAAGTTTAACCTGCCTCAAGAACCTCTTGCCAACCTGCGAGGAAATGCCTTCAGTCTTATGAACTTGCCCGGAGCCATCCCGCCAATAGCGCGCCCTCTTCGGTGCCGGAATGACTAAACCAAACAGCATGTCTCTGCCACCGTTATCATTTATACCCTGACTTAAGGCTCTTTTGACTTTACTGAAGGCCTCCCGCTTGTCCTTTCCTTCATACCGGAGCTTCAGAGGTCTTATGGCAACCAGGAGGTTTTGCGTCATGCCGTACCGCTTTCCCTCAATGGGACAATGCCCTTTCCCCATGTATTTGAGCATGTAATGGACTGCATGCTCCTGGTTGTTGAGTTTCTTGACGTTGACGCTATTAGGTGCCTGGTTCCAGATTTTAACGAGCCATTGAACGGGGATAAATGGATGATCAACCAGGATATGGAAATGAATGTTCTTGGTGTTTTTCTCCTGGATTTCCGCAACCCAGATGTAATTTAATTCCTGGTGTTCTTTTCCAGCATTCTCCGCTTTTCGGTCGTAACGCTTCTTGACCGTATTGAGGAACCGCTTGCACTCCTTTTTTGCCCATTCCTGGCTAACCTGCCCGGTTTCATTGAGTTGAGAGAGCTTGGGATCAAAAGTCAGGGTGATGAAGAGCTTGAAACTGGTGATCCCGCTTTCCACCGCTCGCCTGATTGTTTTACGCGCCTGTCTGGAGAATTGTTGAGAAATGACCTTAGCTCTCTTCTCGGGAGTGTCCCTGGGGCCTCTCCTATAAAACCCTCCTGTTATCTCTCCGCTGGGAAAGACATTGAGACAGGCACCGACACGAGATGCCTGTTCCGCCTTCCAACTATTGAAAATGGGATCAATAATATCTGTCAGACTTTTCGTACTATTATCAAGTTCAAGAGGCGACTTCGGAAAGCATGACTCGAAGCCAGGAAGGGGAGGGTGCCACGAGGGATGTCCCGGCGACCTGGCGGGGCATCCGGCAGAGCCGGATAACCCAGCCAGGCCGTCGTCCGGTCCGGGGGAAGGGGTGAGAGTTGTTTCGGGGGTGAGGGTCTGTTCGGGAAGGGTGACATTGTGCGTGTTCATGGTGCCTCCTAAGAAATTTATTTTTCTTAGGAGAGAATCACATGAACTCACTCAAGGAGGTCGGACATGGAAATCAGGTTTTTTTGTCCGGGTTGAACATCTGTCGCCAAGGGTTGCGGTCTGATCGTAATTCACGGCCCAAAGATTTTGAATCTTGCGGGATGCTCTTGATCAACTCATCATTATTCGTATCATCGGCAATGGCGCCGAAAAGGGCACTGATATCCTGTGGCTTGAGTGGTTTGTCGGTGAGGAAGGAAATAGCGTAAACTAACCCGGCTATGGACAAGAGGATGTTCCTGCGGTCTACTACTGGGGATTTTGTCGCCAATGCCACCAGGTTCTGGTACTTCGACAAATTATGGTTGAAGCGTATAGCGGCGACCTTTTGACCGATGAAGCAGTCATGGATCATGAGCTGATCGAGACGCAGGATTTTTTTCAGGGCATCCAGGTCACCGAGCCGTGCCTTACGGTAAAGAAGAGTTGGCGTCATCCGGTAGAGAAACAAGCAGGGAACATGAACAAAAATAAAGAAACTGGCGTCTAACGGGTGATCAACCAGCAACTTGTGCACGGCATCTGCCGTTTCAGGATCAACCGGTTTATTTTCAAATTCATCTTCCAGGTATTCAAAAGAGGCGGCACGGAGTCCTTGCTTTAAATTATCAGCAAAGGTTTTAAGTTGATCCATTTCTTCTGGCGAATACTTTTTCTTCGGAGTAGCTGAAGCCGGTTTCTGCAACTCAGCCAATATGCCACTTACCAAGGCGACAACTTCTGGCCCGACAATTGTTAAAAAGAGAGTTTCAAGATGTTTTTTAGATTTTCGGTGCGAACGGTATAGTGCGAACCAGGGGCGAAGGCGAGGGAGGGGGAATTTGTGACTGCCAAGTCGTCGGCGTTTGAGGTCCGAAAATTCCCCATAAAATACTTCAACAAGGCTTGCGAAATGCGGGGCGATCAATTGAATGATGTAAGGTTTGTCTTGAGCCCATATTTGAACAGCTAACATGGAAATACTCCGGTTTTTATTGACGTATCTTAACCAATGGTTTACAACACATTGAAGAATAACAGATTTAGTTTGCGTGGTAAATAGAAGAGGTATTTGCAAGCCCCCCTGTGTTCCTGAAACGGGGAAACCGAATGGCGCATCATAAAAAAAACCGGAATTATACAGATGCGGTATATCCACCCTAAACAGGGGAATTATATAGCGAATCCGTGTCAATTTGTGTCGCTACTGCAACAGTATTTTATGTTTTTCTGTTGAAAATAGAATAAATAGAAGATTAAAAGCGATGCGGTATAACCCCTAGTTATGTGCACTACAGAAAGAAAGATAATGGATCAAGAGCAACCTAGTAAACCTGGAAAAGACGAATTGTTTTTTGCTTGTGGCGGAACTGCACTCGCAGTAAATGGTCTCATAGTGATGTTTCTATTCCTATTTGCCTCAGACGATTTTATTGGTGCTTACTTTGATAATAATATTCCTGTTATTGTATTTTTTTTAGTATTTATTATTTTGTGGCCAATTTACTCGAAAAAAATGAAACATTCTTTAACTTGGTCGAAGTACAATCCTTTCGCCTGAAGTAGGCTGATTCCAAAGAACATCACATAACAAGGTCGCCAGACCTGACCGATAAAGCCGTCAGGTCAGCGCCCGCGACGTTACAGATTCAAGTGTTCATGCCAGTGCCCAGATTTGTCCGCTATGGGGAGCCAACCCCATGCCAGGACTTACAAGTTTTCACCTGACTTTCACCAAACAATATAGATTTTGATTGATTTGGATAGACTTTAATGGACTTTAGCCGGTAGAATAACTTTGATAACTAGTTAAAATTATGAATATATACGGTTATGCTAACTTTTGCAGAGCGGCTCCGAATCCCGTTTCCCGCTCCAATTTAATTTAACAAGTTCAAGCACTTAGAGCGGAACTTGAGAGACTGTCCCCGGTACTGTACCCATACGGAACCGGGGATTTCTTTATCTGGGTGAAAACGAAGTCTTTCCCGAAGTATTCGAAGATTCTCTCCCCGTCTTCTTCCAGCCCCTCCACATAGTTTCCGTAGACTTCATAAACCATCTGTTTGCTGGCATGGCCCATCAGCTTGACGAGTCGTAGCGGGTTGATCCCGACGATCAGGCTCCACGCCGCGAAGGAGTGCCGGGCCGAGTAGGAAGTGACATAGGTGATCCCGGAGGAGTCCACCCCCTTTTTCCAGTGTTTGCAGAATCGGGAGCTGTTGAAACGGGAGCCGTCCTCCATGGTGAATACATGGGGAGAGTCGGAGCGGTTGAGGATGATATCAAGTCTTTCTCTGATCGCCCTGGTAATGAAGATTTGCCGCTTGCGGAAGGCCGTTTTCAGGCTCTTCTTATCTTCCCCCAGGACGTAGGAGCTTTTGACGTTGATGTAGTCCCCCTCGATGTCCTCTTTCCTCAGTCCCCCCATTTCGGAAGGTATCATGCCGGTCAGGATCATGACTTCGGCAATGGGGCGATAGTACTCTTCCAGATGTTCCAGAAACAGGAGCCATTCATCAAAGCGAATGACCAGGTGTTCTTTCTTCTCGGTTTTCGGGAGCCTCTTTTTCAGGTTATCGAAGGGGCTCTTCAAAGGCCACCGGTAATGGTCGCAGGCATCATTCCAGATGGCCCGGAAGGGTATCAGGATATTGACCTTGCGAGCCGTTGACAGTGGCTTTCCCTTGTTTTCTCCCCGCGTGCAGAGAAGTGTTTCGGTGAACTTGAAAACCGTGGTGCTGGTGATCTGGTAGAAGGAGACGTTTTTGAAGTGGGGGAGGATTTTCGTCTCGATTGCTTCCCGGTAATCGTTCCTTTTGGTCGGAGAGCCGAAGGAGGGATAAATTGACTCCATCCATTCCTTCACATACTCACCGAAAAGCACCTGATGGGGTTCAGGACGGTAATCCCTCCCCTCAAGCTTGGTGAAGTATGCCTTTTCCTCTTCGGAGGCACCGGGGAAAGCCTCGACGAATTTGAACGCGCC